>JANMWG010000463.1:0-15741 GCA_031393885.1 Betaproteobacteria bacterium
CTGAGGTGAGGTCCACCCCCAGCCTGCGCTGCGCTGCGGCTTCCCCCTCCAGGGGGCGCAGCATCCTCGGTGAACCCTGTGGTGCTGCTGTGACGCCCACCCCCAGCCTGCGCTGCGCTTCGGCTTCCCCCAGGGGGCGCAGCATCCTCGGGGAACCCTGTGGTGCTGCCCGCCAATGACCGCCGATCCGATCCGGCCGGCCCGACAGTTGCTGCGGTCGCTGCGCCATGGTGTGCTCTCGACCCACTCGGTGAAGTTCGCGGGCCATCCCTTCGGTTCGGCCCTGCCCTATGTCGTCGATCCGGCAGGCAGGCCGCTGCTCCTGATAAGCGACCTGGCGGCCCACACCCACAACTTGCGCGAAAACCCGGCGGCCAGCTTGTGCGCGCACCAGGCCGACGTGATCGCCGGTGCCCGCGTCACCCTGGTCGGGCACGCGACGCGCATCGACGATGCCGACGCCCTGACCCGGTTCGTCCGGCTGATCCCGGCCGCCGCGCGTTATGCCTCGTTCGGTGATTTTCATCTGTACCGGCTGGAGCCGGTGGGCGGTCACTACGTAGGCGGTTTCGGCAACATCCACGGGTTCGACCGCGACGCCTGGATCACGGCGCCGGGCGCGCTGGGCGCGGCAGAAGCCGACATCGTCGAGCACATGAACGCCGACCATTCCCGCGCGCTGCTCGACTACTGCCGTCACGTTCACGACATCACCCCGACGACGGTCGAGATGCTGACGATCGATCACGACGGTTTCGACGTTCGCGCCGACGACGCGGTGCTGCGCTTCGACTTCGCCGAGACCGTCACCGATGCGGCGCACGCGAGGGCGCAACTGGTGGCGATGGCGCACGCCACGCGAGCCACAAACCCATGACTGACGCCACCGATCGCTCCCGCGCCGCGAGTCTGCGGGTGTTCGCGCACGCGCTCACCTGCGTGGCGCTCATCGCGCTGATCTTTCTCTGCCTCGCGTGGGAAACGTTCCTCGCACCGTTGCGGCCCGGCGGTTCGTGGCTGCTGCTCAAGGCGGTTGTGCTGCTCGCGCCGCTGTTCGGCATCCTGCGCGAACGCCTCTACACCTATCAGTGGACCAGCCTGCTCGCGCTGGGCTATTTCTGCGAAGGGGCGGTGCGCGCGTGGTCCGATACCGGCCTCTCGCGCCGGCTCGCCGCGGCGGAGATCGTGCTCTCGTTGCTGCTGTTCGCAGGCTGCCTGCTCTACGCCTACTCGCGCCGCCGGGCGCCGGCCTAGCCAGTTCATGGGTGCCGGCCCTGACAAGAAGCGAAGCGAACCGGGCGAGCAAGGGGCGGGACCATCACCGCGTCGCGGCCGTTTCGCACCAACGCCATCCGGACCCCTGCACTTCGGGTCGCTGGTGGCCGCAGCCGCCAGTTACCTCGATGCGCGAGCCCAGGGCGGCGAATGGCACCTGCGCATCGACGACCTCGATCCGCCGCGGGTGCAGCCAGGCGCCGAGACCATGATCCTCTCGACCCTCGAGCAACTCGGCTTTGCCTGGGATGGGCCGGTAGTGCGACAAAGCGGGCGCACCGACGCCTACCAAGCGGCGCTGGATCGGTTGCGCACGATGGCAGGGGTGTATGCATGCACCTGCTCGCGCACCGACATCGCCCGCGCGGGGCTCGCCGGTATCGAAGGGCCACGGTACCCGGGCACCTGCCGCGGAAAACCCGCGAGCCCCCGACCGCACGCCATCCGGCTCGACGTGAGCAACGTCACGGTCGCGTTCGACGACGCTCTGCAAGGCCCGGTGGCGCAGATACTCGACCTCGCGATCGGCGATCCGGTGTTACGGCGCGCCGACGGCGTGTTTGCCTACCACCTCGCTTGCGTCGTCGATGATGCCGCAAGCGATTTCACCGATGTGGTGCGCGGCGCCGACCTACTGGCGTCGACCCCGCGACAAATCCACCTGCAACGGCTGCTGGGCCTGCCGACGCCGGCCTACCTGCATCTCCCGGTCGCCCTGGACCCCGCGGGGCGGAAGCTCTCGAAGCAGACGCAGGCGCCCGCCGTCGGGGTGCGGCAATGGTGGGATGCGCTGGCGCCAGTGATGACGTTCCTCGGGCATGCGCCGCCGGCGCAGTTGCGCGACGCTACCCTCGCGGCGTTCTGGCAATGGGGCATCGCCGCCTGGCGCCGCGAACGCATCCCCCGGCGGGCGGCGGCGTCGGTTTTGGCTGCGGCCAACCAGCATGAGCACGACCGAATTGGTGGTCAATTGTTGCAATGACACTACCGTGAGCGTTGCAGCATCATTTCTTTGCTTTGGGGGTTGACAGTGGCATGGCTACCCTCAATAATCGATTTGTGCGGTGCAATACATACAAGTCTAGAACACACCGGACCAGCGACTCGCCGCGCTCCCAGCGAACCCTTGCACCGGGAGTCCCGGTGAGATCTTAACCGACAGGCACCATCACCATGACCAACACCATGACCAACTTTCCCCAGGAACTGAACACCGTCGCCAAGGCCCAGATCGAAAGCGTGCTTCGCGCTGCCACGCTCGCCGCCGAGAGCGCCGAAAAGATTGCCGCAGTGCAATTCAAAGCGGCAAAGTCGTCCTTCGATGACAGCGTCAAGCAGATGAAGGCGTTCGCCGCCGTCAAGGAAGCCGCCGAACTCCAGGCGCTCGGCGCCAAGTTCATGCAGCCGGACATGGAAAAGGCCAACGCCTACGCCAAGGAACTCTACGAAAGCGTCGCGGCGAGTTCGTCCGAGTTTGCCAAGCTATTCGAAGATCAGGTCGCTTCCGTTAACAAGCAGGCCATCGTCGCCGTCGACGCGATGCTCAAGAATGCACCTGCAGGCAGCGAGCCGATGGTTGCGGCGTTCAAGCAGATGATGGGCATGGCCAACCAGGCCTACGACAGCTTCGTGCAATCGGTCCACACGATCGGCAGCACGGTCGAAGCCAACATCGCAGCCGCCACACCGGCGCCGATCAGCCGCAAGAAGTAACGCATCGACGGCGGCCTTCACCGGCTGACCGGGCAACAGATGTGGAGCCGCCGGCGCAATTTTCCGGCGGCTTTTTTTTGGCGCCGTGGCTTGGCCGATCCGCGCTCGCTGCAGCTCGCCGGGCAGTCGGTGCAGCCCTATCGATCCGGAACGACAGGCGGCAATGGCACCGGAAAGTCCTTCGGGATCGCGTAGGCCGGATGCGCCTGGAGAAATGCCGCCAGCTGCCGGCTGGCGGCCTCGTGCGCGCCAGTTATCCATTGGCGGCGGATGCGTTCAAGCCATGCCGCCGGTTCGACGCGCGTGACCTTGGCCAAAGTAGCCGGCGCGGCAGGGTTCAGGTCCGATTCCACGGTTTGTTCCCGCATGTCACGCGCAGTTGCGTCGCGACGCGTGGCAACTGCCGGCGACGGCGCGGCGGCTTCATCGGTGCGTGGCGTTACCTGCGGCCCCGCGGCGGCGGCCACCTCGGACCGGGCACGCTGGCTCGACGCCGAATCGGATGGTTGCCGGCGCTCGATCGATTTCAGGTTGTCGATGCGGCTTGCCGCTGGTCCACTGCGATCGCCACCAGCCATGGCCGTGCGAGCATCGTCGGTTGGCGCAGTGGCAACGCTCGAACGGCTTTCGCCCCCGGCGTGGCCGAGCGCATCGGCCGACAACGTCGGGCTGACCTGCGCGGCAACCTCGGCTTCGGCGGGTCGCGTGGCGACCTGCCCGGTGAATGGCGCGGCTGGTTTGGTCTCTTTCTCCCGGGAAGCGGACCGGGGCTCGGACCTCGACGCCTCAGGCGACATCGCCCTGGTGGCGTCGGCAACGACCGTCGGCATCGGTGTGGCCGGCGCCTTCGCCATCGGCGGGGACGGGTCGGGCAGGCTGCGTTCACCGGTATCGCGCAGCATCGACAGCATCGCGCTCATGGTGAGCACCAGCACCGCGGCGATCGACACGGGAACGCGCAAACGGCGCCCCCAGGAGCGAGAGGTCGGTGGTGACGTGACGCCCGCGGCCTGCCACGCCGCCGCGTGGATGCAGGCGTCGGCGGCAGCCGATGGTTGCTCAGCCGCAGTGGCGCGTGCATAGCGCTGGCGCAGCGCCTCGGTCCGCGCCAACAGCGCATCGAACTCCGGATCGGGCGGCAAACTCGGACTATTCATGGGCGAGCTGCTCGCGCAGGCGGTTAAGCGCGTAGCGCAATCGGCTCTTGACCGTCTCGCGACCGACGCCCGTCAAGACGGCAATTTCCTCGAGCGTGAGCTCGCCTTCCTGGTGCAGGAGGAAGGCCTCGCGCTGCGCAGGCGGCAGCGCCTCGACCGCGGCGGCGATCGACTCGACGCGCCGCTTCAGGCTGACCACGTTGTCGGGCTGTTCCCGCTGCGGCGCCGCGAGTGTCTGCCCGAAAGCCTCGCCGATCTCGTCATCGAGGGAGAACGCGACTCGGCCATCGCGTCGCATGACGTCGATCACGCGGTTGCGCGCAATCTGGAACAGCCAGGTACGAAACCTCGCCTCGACACGATAGCGCTGGCGGGCATTGACCAGATTGATCCATGCATCCTGGAACACCTCCTCGGCGCGACCGGCATCGCCGCAAAGCCTCAGGCAAAACCGGAACAGGCCCTGCCGGTGGCGGGAGTAGAGCCGATCGAAGGCGGTGGCGTCTCCGTCGCGATAGCGCAGCATCAGGGTTTCGTCGTCAGCGTCCGATTGCGCCATGCCGCGGAGTGTATCGAAGCGGCAGGCCGGTGCGGGCGATACCGAAAGATTCGGCCCGGAAGCGCCGGTCATGAACCTTCAACGCCGCTCACACCAAAACGGGGTCGATCGGCGCACGGCACCCCGACAACGGTGAACGAAGGACCGCTGCGAAGCGAAGGGGCAGCGCCCACAGGGTGCCAGCGGCCGGAGGCCGCTGTCGTTCGGCAGGCACAGACAGTCCGCAGGGACTGTCTGTGTCCGGCCTCACCCCCGAGAACGGGGTGCCTCCTCGGGGGGAAGGCGAAGCGCAGCCTGGGGGTGGACGTCACCTCAACGAAGGGACTTCAGAAGCGAAGGGGCCCCGTCCACAGGGCCCCCCGAGGAACGGGGTGCCCCCTCGGGGGGAAGGCGAAGCGCAGCGCAGCCTGGGGGGGACGTCCTCAGCGCCCGAACACCCGCGACAGCGACCGGAGCAGGTCGCGGCCCGGTAGCGCCACACGCGGCCGGTCGGTGCTGTCGGTACCGGCGGGCTGCGCCAGGCGATCGCTCAGGTCCTTGGCCCACGGCGAATGCATCCAGTCGACGATCGGCGGCGGCGGCACTTCGCTGTCGCGGAGCTGGAACGGATTGAGGTTGCCGGTCCAATCGACATTGCCGCTCACGAGCGGCGCCGACGGTGGTGGTGGTGGCGGTGCGGCAATCACCGTGACGCTGCCGTCGGTGGGATCGCTGCCCGGCACCGGGGCCGGGTCGAGCGTCAACCGGGTATCGTTGAGCGCTGCTGATTGCAGGTCGAGCGCGCTCGCCCCTGGTACCGAGCCGTCCTTGATGCGGAAGTCGATCTCGAGCAGGTTGCCGCTGCCGCCAGCCATCGCCTCCAGCCGGCTCATGTCGACCACCAGCCGCCCGGGCTCGTCGCTGACGATCATCCACTGGAAGTCGGCCGCCAGCGCACCCTTGCGCACCGACACCACTTCGAGCACGGCCGGATCGTAGGTGAGCCGCACCACCGAAGATTCCAGCCCCGCGGCGGTGTCGAGCGTGATCGGCACGGTGACCACGCTGCCGGGACGACCCACCGGATTGGCACCGATGCGAACCACCGGATCAGGACCCGCGAACACCAGCGGCGGCAAACCGGCCGGGATCGGGGGAATCTCGGGTCGCGGCTGCAGGCTGTCGGTCGAACTCAGCAGTCCAGCCACATGCTGCTGCAGACGCAACGTGTCGATGGCGTTGAGGTTGCCATTGCCATTGACGTCGCCGACGATCACCGGGTCGATGCGCGGGAAAGAGTTGAAGCCCGTGTCGAGTCTGCCGATCACCCGCTGCGTGCGCTGCACATCGAGGCTGCCGTAGGCGCCGTTGCCGCTGGCGTCGCCGAGGTAGCCGACCAGATGGATGGCGTCGTCGCCGATGCCCGCTGTGGACGTGGCGCCAATGCCGATCAGCACATCGCGCAGGTCGAGAACTTCAGCCGCACCGTAGTCCGCGTCGGTGCGCACATCCGCGGCCAGACGGATAAGCTCGATGCGACCGTTGCCCGCCAGCGCCGTCGGCAACGTGATACGCACGAACAGCGACCCATCGTCGCCGACCGAACTGGTGAAGCTGCTGCCGGCGGGAAGTCCGGCCCCGAGCACGGCATCGGCCGGACGGAAGCCGACCAGGCCCGGCCGGTAGCCGATGCGGAACTCGACCGAGGTGGCTCCCGCGGCGCCAGTCACCGACACCGGCAGCACGAAGCTCTGTCCGGGTCCGCGCATGAGATCCGGAATCGAGATGACCGGACCATCGACCGTATTGACGGTGAACGAATGGCGGTAGTTGTCGCCATTGGTCCCGTCGCCGTCGCCGTCGAGTGCGCGGCCCTTGCTGTCGAGGAACCCGTTCGCCCGGCTCGCGATGGTCACATCGTAGGCGCCTGCGGACAGCACGCCGCCGGTGCGCACGAAGGTGAATCCCTGCTTGTCGGCATCGATCACCAGCGAGCCGCGCACGGGTTGCCGCGCGGCTCGCTGCGTGACGATCACATCGGCGGTGCCGAACGCCACGCCGCCCGCACCGCTGTAGAGATTGACGACGCTGGCGTCGAACGTCCGGTTGAAGCGCACCGCGAATCCGGAAGCCGTTGGGGTGAAGTCGGTGACCTCGAGATAGTCGGCGCCGACGCTGACATCGAGCGTGTTCGACGCCGTGCGCCGGCCGTCGGGCCCGCCTTCATCGATGTCGACCGCGGTTGCCACGATGCTGTGGTCGAACCCCGCAGTGGCGTACTGGTACTGGATCGACGAAGGATTGCCGTTGAAGCGCTGCTGGCCCAGACCGTCGCCGAAATCGACCAGCCAGTAGTCGATCGCATCGTCACCGGGGTCGGTGACCGACAGGTCGAGGGTGAAGGGCGAGGCTTCGAAGACGCGGTCCGGTCCGCTGATCGTGACCACCGGCGCGACGTCCGCAACATCGGCGTTCAGGGAAAGCACGCCGGTCGCGCCGTCCTTGTCGCTGACGCTCAACTGGATGGCGTAGGCGCCATCGTCGGCATAGGTGTGGGTGGCGGCGACATGCCACTTGCCATCCTCGCCGAGCGCCGTGGTCGCGGCCAGCGGCGCCGAACCGTCGCCCCAGTCGACGCTGGCGGCGAACGGATTGTCACCGGCGACGTCGGCGACGAGCGCCTCGAACGACACCGGCGAGCCCTCGAGGAAGCCGGCGCCGACGAGATGTCCCGTGACCACCGGCGCCACGTTCGCCACGTCGACCGTCAGCGTGGTCGACAGGATGCCGCCATCCTGGTCGGTGAGCAGCAGATCGAAGCTCTGCTCGCCGCTTTGCACGAACGTGTGGCTGAAGCGGATCTGCCCCGGCGCACCGTTGTTCGGTTCGAACATCACCACGTTCGACGTGGTGCCACCGTCCGTGAACACGATCGTCGCCTTGTGGGTGTCGAGCAGTCCGGCGTCCGTGAAATCGATCGTGAAGCTGGTGGACTGGCCTTCCACGCCACCGGGCAGCACGGCGCCGGCAACCAGCCGCGGCACATCGTTGGCCACCTCCACGGCAAAGGAGGTCGAACTCGCGACGGTGCCGTCGCTCACGTTCACGGTCAGATTGAAGTGGCCGTTGTCCTGATAAGTGTGGCTGCCCAGCACCTTGCGCAGCACCGGCAAAGTCTGCCCCTCGCCCCTGGGCAGGAGCTCGAAGCCGACCGGCTGTGTAGTGCCGTCGCCCCAATCGACGGTGACCGCGAACGGGTCGTTGCCGCCAGGGTCGTTGAACAGGATGCCGGCGCTGGCGAGATCGAAGGTCGCACCCTCGATCAAGTGCACCGGCAGTCCGGCGGAAACGACCGGCGCCACGTTGGCGACGTTCACGCGGAAGCTGCTGCTGCCCACGCCACCGTCATCGTCGCTCACGCTCACCGTCACGGTGAAATGTCCGGCGGCGAGGTAGCGATGGCTGCCGATCACGTTGCCGATGGTCTCGCCGAGCCGCGCTTCCTGGACCTGCAGCGCGGCGGTGGTGCCATCGCCCCAGTCGACCGTCGCCGTATGGATGTCTGCGGCGCCGCCGTCGGTGAACACGACATAGGGCGACAGCAAGGCATCGCCGACCGCCCTGAACGGCATCTGCAGGGTGTCGCCCTGGTTCAGGTTGCGCTCCGTGCTGCCGGGCGTGACCGCCGGCGCGACATTGGCAACCGCGGCCACGAACATTGCACGTCCGGTTCCACCGTCCTTGTCGGTGACCGCCAGTTGCACGTTGTAGGTGCCGTTGTCGGCATACGAATGGTTCGCGGCGACATGCCACGTGCCGTCTTCGCCGCGCACCGCGACCACCGGCACCGGCGCGGACCGGTCGCCCCAGTCGATGGTGCCGGTGAAGGGATCGTCGCCGCTCACATCGGTGACCAGCGCATCCAGCGTGACCGGAGAGCCTTCCACGAGGTTGTTGCCGATCAGCCTCGCCGCGATCACCGGATCGGCGTTGGCGACGTTGACCGAATAGCTCGCCGTGGTTGCGCCGCCATCCTTGTCGGTCAGGTTGACGTCGAAGGCCTGCACGCCGCTTTGCAGGAACGTATGCGTGAAGCGGATGAAGCCCGGCGACTTGTCGTTGGGTTCGAACAGCACGATGTCGGACGTTGCACCACCGTCGGCGAACCGGACCGTGGCCGAGTGCGTGTCGAGGATGCCGGCATCCGCGAACGGAATCTCGACGCTGACCGGACGGCCTTCGATGCCGTCAGGGATCGTGGCGCCGGCTGGAATCACCGGGGCGACGTTGGCCACGACGACCTTCAGCACCGTGGACGTCGTGTCGGTGCCGTCGCTGACGCTGACGATGGCGTCGTACTCGCCGTTGTCGAGATACGTGTGGCTGCCGAGGATCCTGCCCAGGAACACCGCGTTGTCGCCCTCGTCGATGCCCCGCACTTCGATCGCTACCGACTGCGTGGTGCCGTCGCCCCAGTCGACCGTCGCGGCGAACGTGTCGTTCAAGCCCGGGTCGGTGAAGGTGACGCCTGCAGTCGAGAGGTCGAGCGTCTGCCCTTCGTCCAGCGCCTGGGGCGTTACGGTACTCACGACAGGCGCGACGTTGGCGACGATCACCTCGAAGGAATCGGTGCCGACACCGCCGGTGGCATCGGTGACCGAGACCGAAACGGCATAGCGTCCCGGTGTCCGGTAGCGGTGGCTGCCGAACACGTTGCCGGAAACGCCATCGGGTGCACCTTCGGGTCCGGTGGGAAACTCCTCGATGGTCAGCGTGCCGGTGGTCCCGTCGCCCCAGTCGGCCGTGGCGACATGGGAACCGACCGTGCCGGCATCATGGAACGACACGCCGCCGGGGATCAGGCCGGTTTCGCCATTGCGTGGCGGTGTCAGCACGATGGTGTTGCCCTGTTGCGCGGTGCGATCCTCGCCGGCCGATACCGACGGCGGTGCATTGCGGACGCGTACCAGCATGCTGTCGCGCGTCTTGCCGCCATCGTTGTCGGATGCCTTGACCTGGACCTGGAAGTCGCCAACGTCGGCATAGGCATGCCCGAGGGCCGCCAAGGCCGCGGGGAGGTCCGCGCCGGGTTCGAACACGAGCTGATCCGACAGGCCATCGCCCCAGTTCACATCGAGCGTGACGGTGTCGTTCACGCCCGGATCGAAAAGGGTCGTTCCGGCGAGCGTGATGCGGCTGCCTTCGATGGCGGTGCGGTCGGCGCCGATCTCCAGTGTGGGCGGCGCATTGTCCACGTGGACGTTGACCAGGAGCGGATAGCCGGTGGCACCGTCGGGCTCGCGCGACTGGGCGGTGAAGTACAGGCGATAGTCTCCGCCGTTGACCGACGTGAACGGGAACCGGCTGCCGATGCCGTCGGTCACCCGGGTGCCGTCGAGGTTGAACAGGGTCCAGCGCAGTTCGTACTTCAACCCGTCGGCGGGCGCCAGGGCGCCACCGATGGTGGCCGGGTCGATGGCCGTCCCGGTGAACACCAGGTTGGCCCCCTCGACCAGATTGTCGGGAGCGGTGACCGACAGCAACGCGACCTGGCGATTGCCGAAGTCCTCGGCGGTGCGGATTGCCCCCGGCGCCTCGAACTGCACGTCGCGCCGGCCGACGATGGCCAGACTGTCGCTGATACCCTGTCCGAGCGGGGCTGATCCCGGCAGTGGCACCTCGATGAGCCGCAGGGGAAAATCGTCTCCCACGCCGCTGTTGGCACCCGCCGGGAAACCCAGACCGCCCTTGGTGACGACGGTGGGCCGGAAGCGCGTCGCACTCAGGACGTAGCGGAAGTTGAAGAAGTTGAACGAATAGTCTTCCTCGCGGGCGGTGGTGATGCTGGTGACGCTCGCCTCGAGCGACTTGCCGACGCCGATGCCGACGGTGGCGAAGTGCAGGCGGTCGCCCACGGCTGACACCCGGATCTCGCCCAGGCCGCGATTGCCCAGAATCACCTGGATCTGCGCGGCGAGATCGGCGACGGTCACGTTGCCGGCCACCGATTCTGGCGTCAAGAGCAGCGGATCCAGAACGAACCCGTCGAGCTTCAGACGGATCTGCACATCGGTACGGCTGACCAGATTGGTGAAAGGCGCGAAGAAGTTGCCGCTGCCCGCGATCCTCGTGGTGCTGCTGGGGATGGTGCCGCCCGAAGCCACCGTGTCGGCAGGCGCATCGACGATCGCGCCATTCCTGGGGGTCGTGACGATGCCGCGCAACGCGTACTCGCCGTTGGCATCGGTGTAGCTGGAGATCTCGCCCGGGTCGAGCCGGCTGTTGCCATTGGTGTCGGCAAAAACCAGCACGCCGTCCTGCAAGGCTTCGCCCGGATCACGAACGCCGTTGCGATTCACGTCGTCGAACTTGATGCCGTAGACGGCATTGTCGATGAACGAGACGTCGAAGCTGCGGGTCGCCGTGCGGCCGCGGCCTTCGCCGCGCTCGCCGGTGCCATCCACCGCGGTGAGCGTGATCGTGGCCGTGCCGCTGAAATCCTTCTGGCCGGTCACGAACACATCGTTACCGACCAGCGTCACGAACACGCTCGGATCGGAACTCTCCGCCACCAGGCTGACGATATCGCCCGTGGTGTCGAGCGTCACGACATGAACCGGGCCACGCACATGCACCGGCGCGTCGCCATCGACCCGGGAACCGAACGCCCCGTGGTTGCCGAAACCGCTGCTGTCGCGTGCGACGGTTCCGCTCGCCTCATCGAACGTCCAGTGCCCCACGAGCCCTGCAACGGGCCCGACGATGCCGCCGACATTGCGGCGGATCTCGTCGGCCGAACGTACGGTGTTCCAGACCCTCACATCATCGATCGCCCCGATGAAGGCCTCGGAGAAGGCCTGTCGGTCGCCGATGCGGAACTCGTTCTGGTCGGGCACGGCATCATCGATCGACCCGACGCCGTTGAACGCATGCACCAGGCGTCCGTTGGCATAGGTTTTCACGATGCCCTGTTCGTAGACCACCGCCAGGTGCGTCCACTGGTCGAGCGGCGCGACGTAACCCGTGTCGATGAAGACCCAGCCCGGATCCCCGTTGGCGAACGCCCACTCGATTTGGCCATTGGCGTCGCGCGCGATCTCGTACTCGCCCTCGCGGTTGACGATGATGCCGAACTGGTTGCCCGTCGGCTTGATCCAGGCTTCGAGCGTGAGCGTGGCGGACATCTTCAGCGACGCATCGGCGCCGGCGTTGACGAAGGTATTGCCGTTGAACGAGAGCGCGTTGACGCCACCCGACTGCTGCGCGATCGGCATGAACACCGGCGCCACGTCGGCGTCGAACAGCACGTCGGTGCCGTGCGACTGGGCCGGGGCGAAGCCGAGCGTTTCGGCGCCGAAGAGCGTCACGTTGACGACACTGGCGTCGTCGACGCTGAGCCTGAGCTGTGCGCCGTCGGCGACGAAAGTCACCATGGACGGGAAAATGAACTGCGTCGCCATGGTGGCGGCAAGCGCGGTGTTCAGGTCGACCGCCAGATCGGTGAGCGAGACGTTGCCAGCGGTGTCGGCCGTCGTCAGCGCAAGATCGAACACGAGCGGCACGCTGCCGTAGCTCGTCGACGTGATCTGCAGGCGCGCGGAGAGGTTCTCGGTGAGCTTCCCGTCGAGCGGAGGAGAGCCGGCCGCATCGACACCCAGGCGGGCGGCGAGCAGACGCGCCGACGTGCCGAGTGTCGGCGCGATGTTCGCATCGTTCGCGGTGAGCGCCAGCTTGCCACCGGCCACGGAGAACTGCACCGCATCGGCGGCGAGGCCATTCGTGACCAGCGAGGCCCCGAGCACGGCGTTCATGTCAGCGACCAGATCGCCAAGACTGTTGTTGTCCGCGGCACGCGCCTGCGACACCTCGAGCGGCACGAACAATCGCCGGCCATCGAGAGTCTCGATACGGATCTGGAACGACAGGTCTTCGGTCAGTCTGCCGTCGATCTGCCGTGGTGCCGGCGCCGCAACACCGTCAGCCACGGCCTTGCCTTCGATCACCGGAATGAAGATGTCGTGCGCCCGGTTGTCGAGCGGATTGCCTTCCAGGCCGAGCACCCGCAGCGACGGCAGCACCGGGTCGAGGCGCTTCAGGCGCACCGCATCGGCCGCCGCGAGTCCATCGGCGTGATTGAGGACCACCTGCACCTCGAGACCGTCGGGCTGCGTCGGGTCGGGCGTGACGTTGACCACGCCCAGGCTCTGCCAGGCCGAGCCGCCGTAGGTTTCGCTGGCCGGGGCCGAACGCTGGTCGACCGTGGCGACGATACCCGGCGGCCGGATGAACATGCTGTCGCCGTTCGCCAGGTCGAGCGCTTTGCCCTGGTAGTTGATACCGCCGACGGAGCCGCTTGCCGTGACCGGTCCGGTACCTTCCGGAATCAGCGTCGCATACACGCCATAGGCGCCGAGCTGCGTCAACGCGGTCGGGCCGCTGCCGCCGAACTCGGGGCGCGTGGCGAAGTTGCCGTTGAGCAGTGCAGTCTCGAAGCCCACCTGGCCGGCGCCCAATTTCGGCGCCGCGATGGCCTCGTCGGTGAGATTGGCGAACAGCAGCAGATCGTAGCCCGCATAGTTGTCGGTAAGACCGAGAATCGCCGCGTCGACGCGCACCACGGCCATTGCCGCATCGGCTGGCGCCGCCGCCCGCATGCTGGCGGTGAGAAGCTGCTGCGCATTGATCGGCAGCAGGCCGAACGCTGCGGCCCCGCCCTGCAGATCGGGGATGAACGGCGTGAGCGCGTTGTCGTTCAGGAACGGATTGGCCGTGCGCGTACCGGCATAGGTCTCGATCCGCGCGGTGATGTTGGGCACCGACGAGCCGTCGGCGGTGTTGACGAACTGGAACTGGCCGGCATTGCTGCCGAGCACGAAGCGGCCGTCGCCACCCGCGAATTGGCCGGCACCACCGCCGAGCTGGATCGCGGTGTTGTCGACATTGACCACCGAACCGGACAAGCGGATGGTGCCGCCCGCGCCGCCGCCACCCGTACCACCCTGGGCGCCCGCGCCGCCGGCGCCACCGGCGCCACCGCTCGCGCCGTTGCCGCCGACACCGCCGGCATTACCCGATACGACGATCGTCCGGCCACCCAAGCCCAGGAACCCGCCGATCGTGAACGTGCTGGTCTTTCCGGGCTGCCCCGCGGCTCCCGGGCCGCCGCCGAACCCGTTTTCGCCGCCAGAGCCCGGCGAACCCGCTTCGGCTGGCGCGCCATCGCCACCGCGTGCCGACAGTTCCGCGCCGGCGATCGTGATGCGACCGAGCGCAACGATCTCGAACGCCCCACCGCCTGCGCCGCCAATGCCACCGAGGCCGCCAGCACCGCCAAAGCCGCCAAAGCCGCCAAAGCCACCGGCACCACCCGTGCCACCCGAGCCACCGCCGGCGCCGAAGATCCCGGCGTTGCCGCCACCACCACCACCACCACCACCACCGCCGGTGCCGGACCCGCCACCACCGCCACCGGTGCCGCCACCACCACCGCCGCCGCCGACGCCACCCGTGAGGAAGTCGCCCGACAGCGAGTTGTTGCCGCCGATCCCGTCGAACCCGCCTCGGCCGCCCGTTCCCGTGCCGCCGGGTGCGGCGGTGGCATCCCCGCCCGTGCCGCCGCCCGGCGCACCGCCACTGCCACCGCCGGCGCCCGAGCCTGGGGTACCACTGAGACCGAACTGGCTCGCGAGATCGGTCGGCCCGAAACTGCCACCGCCGCTGCCACCGCCCGGATTGGAGAAACCGGCACCGCCGGTGCCACCGGTCTGACCGGCCTGGCCAACATTGCCCCAGGCGCCGTTGCCACCGCTGGTGCCTGCAGCGCCTGTGCCGGACGACCCGAAAAATGACCCGCCAACGCCACCCGATCCACCGATTCCCGGGCTGCCGCCGACCGGCAACACCCCGAAAAGCAGCTGCTTACCGCCTGCGCCGCCGCCACCGCCTGCGCCACCGCCACCGCCCGCGCCGCCACCTGCGCCGGGCGTCGCCCCCACGGCGGAGGCGTCGATCTGCACATCGGCACCGATGTTGACGTCGTCACCGACATAGAGCGAAACCGGCCGGTCGCCGACCACCTGGATGTGCGCGCCCGACGGGATGTCGAGATTGCCGAGCACGTCGAAGCGCGCCACGCCATCGACCACGGCGGCAGTGAACGCGCTGCCGAAGAACAACGATGGATCGCCGTCGTCCCCGATGATGCTCAGGGTGTTTGTATCGATCGTCACCGTCGCATCGGTCACGCCGACACTGACGGCCGTGCTGCCGAGACCGCCATTGAACAGGTCGAGGCCGGCGATCACCTGCGCGGTGTTGCCGCCACGCACGAAGTACGTGGCGTTCTGCGTGCGCGACGCGGCCGGCGGCCAGGTGACCAGCACTTCATAGCGGCCCGGGTCGAGGTCGCCGAACGTCCATTTGGCAGCAGTGCCGTCGTCGACCCCGTTGCGGAAGGCGTAGTCGCCTTCGAATGCCGCGGCAACCGGATTGAGATTGCCGCCCCAGCCCGGCGCCGTGAAGGCCGGCACCGGATCGATCGTGCCGACGATACCGGCATCGCCGTTGTCGATGATGCGCTGGCCGGCCAGATCCTCGATGTTGGAGATGGCGTTGCCGTCGAGCCGCAGCACTTGAAGATTGGCAAGAGCCGTGAACGGCTTCGCGTCGATGATGGTCTGGTTGCGCAGGCTCAGCACCCGCAGGTCGGTCTGCACCTCGAGCGCAGTGGCATCGACAACGGGCGTGGCCAGCGTATCGGGCAACAGCACCGAGGTCGGGATGATCTGCTTCGGTCCGTTCACCGGGTCGTAGCTCAGCTTGATGCCGGCGCCGCCGAACGCCTCGAAGTAGTCGAGCCGCAGGTCGTGCCATCCCTTCGTGAGGACAACGCTGCCGGCTGCCTCGCTCATGGGATGGAGGCCGTCGTTGTTGACCACCAGGCCACCGTCGATGAACAACTTGCTGCCGTCATCGGACTCGGTGAAGAAGCTCACGCGACCGGCCGCGCCGATCCAGACCTTGCCGCTCCAGCGCGCGAAGAACAGATCGTTGTTCACG
>JANMWG010000492.1:0-7414 GCA_031393885.1 Betaproteobacteria bacterium
GGATTCACGTTGACCACCGTGTAGCCGGCACGCAGCGTTCCGTACAGGCACACCGGATACTGCAGCACGTTCGGCATCATGAGCGCGACGCGCGCGCCCTTGGCCAGGCCCTTGGACTGAAGCCACGCCCCGAATGCCGCGGAGAACCGGTCGAGCTCGGCGAAGCTGATGGTCTTGCCCATGCAGTGAAACGCGGGTCGATCCGAGTACTGCTTTACGCATTTTTCGAACAGGTCGCCGACCGACTTGTAGTCGTTATAGTCGATCTCGGCAGGCACACCGGGGGGATAGCTCTTGAGCCAGATCTTTTCCATGGGGTCTCCTCCGGCCGCGAGTGGGCCTTCCGGAGGAGATTCTAGCGGTTTTTGAATGCGGGCTTGCGCTTCTCGACAAAGGCCGACATGCCTTCTTTCTGGTCGGCAAGAGCGAATCCCGAATGAAACAGGCGCCGTTCGAACAGAATGCCCTCGGTGAGCGAGCTCTCAAAGGCGCGGTTTACCGATTCCTTGATCATCATCACCACTGGGAGCGAGTAGGCGGCGATCTTGTCTGCGACGGCCATCGCCTCCTCCATCAGTTTCTCGAGCGGCACCACCCTCGACACCAGGCCCGAGCGCTCGGCTTCGGCCGCGTCCATCGTGCGTGCCGTCAGGCACATGTCCATCGCCTTGGCCTTGCCTACCGCGCGCGGCAGGCGCTGCGTACCGCCCGCACCTGGAATGATGCCGAGGTTGATCTCGGGTTGGCCGAACTTCGCGTTGTCCGCGGCGATCACGATATCGCAGGCCATGGCCAGTTCGTTGCCGCCGCCGAGCGCGTACCCGGCAACCGCGGCAATCACGGGTTTCCTGATCTTGCGGATGTGCTCCCAATCGCGCGTGATGTAGTCCGCGCGATAGACCTCGATGAAATCCCAGTCCTTCATCGCCACGATATCGGCACCCGCCGCGAAGGCTGTTTCGTTTCCGGTGATGACTATCGCGCCCACGGCGTCGTCCGCATCGAATGCGTACATCGCGTCGGCCAGTTCCTGCATGAGCTTCGGATTGAGCGCGTTCATCTGCTTGGGGCGGTTGAGCGTGATCAAGCCGACCTTGCCCCGCGTTTGCGCGAGGATGAATTCGTAGCCCATGAGTTTCTCCGGTTCTTGTTAGAGCGTTTTCAGGAAATCGTTTTAAGAAAATCCTCGGTCGACATGACTTCGGCGTACACGCCACGCAACGCCGCAAGGAACGCACCATGCACCTGCACCGCGGGGATCTCCTGGGCTTCGTGCGTCTGCGCGCGAGTCGCGCAGGCATCTGAAAGAACGGTGCAGCCGAAGCCAAGGTCAAAAGCCTGGCGGACACTCGCATCCACACACATGTGCGTCATCATTCCCGCCACCGCGAGTTTCTTGATCCCGCCTTTCTCGAGCCGGGCCTTGAGGTCGGTGTCGCGGAAACTGTTCGGATAGGTTTTTTGCACCACGGCCTCGCCTTCGGCCGGCGTGACCAGCGGGTGGATCTCGGCGCCTTCGGTGCCGGGAATGAAGAACGTCGCGCTCGGGCGCGCCGAAAGATGCTGCACGTGGATCACCGGCCGGCCGAGTTTCCTGAATTTGTCGAGCGCCTGGCGAGCCCTGGCCGCAGCGGCCGCGGCCCTTTCCAGCTCCATTTTTCCGCCGGGGAAATAGTCGTTCTGGATATCGATGATGAGAAGAGCCGTGTCGGACATTATGATGCCTTCCTTGCTTTGAGTTCGGATAAGGGTATCGAGTCGGGAATGTCGATTCTCTTCCGACCCGGCTCGACGGCCGTCAGCGGCTCAACGAGCTGCATGGTGTGTGCGCTGCGGTTGGCCAGCTTCTGGTAGAGCTCCGCGTTGCCGCGCTTCCAGAGAATTTCTTCTTCGGTAAGCATGCGCAACACCCGGGCCGGTATGCCCGCTGCCAGCGAGCGCGGCGGAATTTTCGCTTCTGCCTTGACGAAGGCCATCGCCGCAACAACCGCGTCCGCGCCTACGTCGGCGTTGTCGTTCACCACGCAGTTCATTCCCACCAGGGCTCCCGCGCCGATCGTGCAACCGTGCAGCACCGCGCCGTGGCCGATATTCGCGCCTGCACCAACGACGGTTTCCTTGCCCGGAAAGCCATGCATCACGCAGGTGTCCTGGAGGTTCGAGCCCGCCTCCAGCACCAGGCGTCCGAAATCGCCGCGCAGGCTTGCCGCCGGGCCGACGTAGCAATCGGCGCCGATCAACACATCGCCGATGAGGATGGCGGTGGGATGCACGTAGGCACTGGGATGGACGACGGGGGTGATGCCGTCGATGCTGTAGCAGGGCATGGCGAAGTCCGGGATGGCGAGAATGCCGTAGCGTAGCGCAGGCGCCGCCCGATGCCGCACCAGCGCTGTGCCCGGTAAACTCGCGGCCATCGCCCATTCGCTGGTTTCCGGCCGTGACCCTCGACGACTTCCTCGAACTCGACTTCTGCAACATCGCCGACCTGATCCGGCATCACGCCGCCGAACGCCCGGCGCATCCGGCGTTGATCCTGGGCGACGACAGCCTCGACTATGCGCATCTCGACGCGCGCGTGGACCGGGTCGCCGGTGCCATCGTGGGGGCAGGCATCGGCAAGAGCGATGCCATCGCGATCTGCGGCGTCATGTGCATCGACTATCTGGTGATCTTTCTCGGAGCGTTGCGGGCGGGTGTGCCGGTGGCGCCGCTTGCGCCCGGTTCCACGCCGGCCAGCCTGGCGACAATGGCCAACGATGCCGGCGCCAAGGTGCTGTTCGTCGATGCGGCGGTGGCCGGTGCGCTGGAACCGCTGCGAGGCGAGATCGCCGCCCGCTGTGTCGGGTTCGGCGATGCGACGCTGGAGCCGAGCCTCGACGCCTGGCTCGCGTCGTCGCCATCGGCGGCGCCGCCGACCGTGGTCGAACCGCATCAGCCGTTCAACATCATCTATTCGTCGGGGACCACCGGATCGCCCAAGGGCATCGTGCAATCGCACGGCATGCGCTGGGTGCAGATGCAGCGCGCCGGCACCTTCGGCTATGCGCCCTCCTGCATCACGCTGGTGTCGACCCCGCTCTACTCGAACACGACGCTGGTGAGCGTGCTGCCGACCCTGGCGATGGGTGGCACCTGTGTGCTGATGCCCCGATTCGAGGCGCGGGGGTTGCTCGAACTCGCGCAGCGGCACCGCGCGACCCACGCCATGCTGGTGCCGGTGCAATACCAGCGGATCATGGCGCTGCCCGATTTCGATCGGTTCGACCTGTCGGCGTTCCGCTTCAAGTTCTGCACCAGCGCGCCGTTCGCGGCGGCACTCAAGGCCGACATCGTGCGGCGCTGGCCCGGTGCGCTGATCGAGTACTACGGCATGACCGAGGGCGGCGGCACTTGCATCCTCGAAGCGCATCTGCACACCGACCGCCTCGGCACCGTCGGTTGCCCCGCGCCCGGTCACGACATGCGCGTGATCGACGAGGACGGCGTCGAGCTGCCGCCCGGGAGCATCGGCGAGGTCGTGGGGCATTCGGCGGGCATGATGAATGGCTATCACAACCAGCCGGGCAAGACCGCCGACGCCACGTGGTTCGATGCGACCGGCAAGCGCTTCATTCGCACCGGCGACGTCGGCCGGTTCGACGCCGAAGGCTTTCTCACGCTGATGGATCGGCGCAAGGACATGATCATCTCCGGCGGCTTCAACGTGTATCCGAGCGACCTCGAAGCCGTCGTGCGTGAGCATCCACAGGTGATGGAAGTTGCCGTGGTCGGCGTGTCGTCGGAGCGCTGGGGCGAGACGCCGGTGGCGTTCGTGGTGCCGCGCGAAGGTCAGGCCATCGACGCCGATGCGTTGCTCGGCTGGGCCAATTCACGGCTCGGGAAGATGCAGCGCATATCCGCGGTCGAGCTGATCGACGTGCTGCCGCGCAGCGGCATCGGCAAGATTCTCAAGCGCGAGCTGCGGAACGGTTACCGCGTCGCCTGTAGATGATGGCGAAGGCGTGACCACGACCGCCGCCAAGTGCCTGAAGGATCTGGAGCTGAGGTCAAGGCGTTGCGGCGGGGGATTTCTCGAACGCCGCGGCGTTGCCGATCATCTCCGGCATCAGCCCGGCCGCGGTTCGTTCTTCTTCAAAGCACCCTCCACCACGGCGCGGCCAGCACGTCCGGCGCCAGCCACTCCAGGGTGCTTCCGGTATGCAGCAGCAGTCCGGCGCGCGCCTTCGCGCCATACTCGGTTCGGAAGGTGCGCAGGTGGGCACAGTCGGCCAGCCGCGGCTTTGTCGTCGATTTCACCTCGACCGGTAGCAGCTTGCCGCCTGCTTCGATAACGAAGTCCACTTCCTCGCCAATGGTCGTGCGCCAATAGCCGAGCTCCGCACGTTCGATGCGTGCGTCGCGCCAGGCCAGCAGGTCATTCAACACCAGGTTCTCCAGATGCACGCCGTCCGGCTCAGCGCCCGCCAGGTGCAGGGCGATGCCGGTGTCGCCCCAGTAGATCTTCGGCGCCTTGATGAGGCGCTTGGTGCGGTTGACCGCATAGGCCGGGAGTCGCACCAGCAGGTACGAGGTCTCCAGCAGATTGAGCCAGCGGTGAACCGTGGGCTGTGGTAATGCTACGTCGCGCCCGAGCTCGGTCTGGTTGGCGAACTGGCCAAGGCGCAGGCAGGCCGCGCGCATCAGACGGCGGACGTCCGGCAGGGCGCTGATCGTGGCGAGATCCTGGAGGTCGCGTTCGAGATAGGTGCGCGCGTAGCCGTCGAACCAGATGGCGCGTTCGGCCGGCGTCGCCAGCTCGACGGCCGGGGTGGGGAACCCGCCCCGGCGCGCGAACGCGCTCCAGTCCTCCCCGCAGTCGTCCCCGGCGGCCAGCAGGTCGCGCCACTCGGCGTCGGGCGCGGAGAGCAGTTCGTCCCAGCGGCCGGCGCTGCCGAGCCCCAACTGCTCGCGCCGGGTCATCGGCCAAAGGGTGAGATAGCTCGCGCGGCCAGCCAGCGATTCCGACACCTGTCGCATCAGCAGCAGGTTGGCCGAACCCGTCAGCAGGAAGCGCCCAGGCTTGCGGTCGCGGTCTATTGCCCGCTTCACCGCGGGGAGCAACCCGGGCTCGCGTTGCACCTCGTCGAGCGTGACTGGCTCGGTCCCGCCCACCAGCGCTTCCGGATCGCGCCGCGCGGCGTCGAGCACATCGAAGTCGTCGAGCGAGCGGTAGTGCCGCTTGCCCTGCACGAGATGCTCGGCCAGAGTGCTCTTGCCGGTTTGCCGTGCACCGGTGACCACGACCGCCGGCATCACGCGCAGCCGCTCCGCGAGGGCGGCGCCCACAAGGCGGGGTAAGGTATTCATGCCGTGGATGAGATTCATTCATGGCATGAATCGTCAATGACGAGACCCACGAGCGGATCTCGCCCGATGGCACTGCGTGCTGGCGCTCGCCTCGCCCCGGTCTTCAGAGCGGCACGTCGTGGTTGTGCGAGTAATCCAGGCGTTCAGACGTGATACCGCCTTTGCACTACCCGAGGCTGGCCACGAACGCCGCATCGGTGTAGCTGGCATTCGCGGCTGGATTGGCGGCGGTGTCGCCATAGACCTTCGGGCTCGGCTGCTCGGGGTAGGGACTCCAGAAGCCGCGATCGCGGCTGGCCGTGACGGCGCGGTCGAGAGTGGGGCGATGCTGGTCGAACAGGGCGTGGGTCATGCGGGTCTCCGCCATGAAAACGGCGCACTTGCGGCGCCGGCTGAATCGAGATTACAGTTCGTCGACCGCTCGGTCAACGAATGGCGAAAATGACGAGGTTCCATGAACAACAACTACCAGAACATCCGGTTCACGGTGAGCGGTGGCGTCGCTGTCCTGACGTTGCATCGCCCGGAACGCCTCAACAGTTTCACCGTGGCCATGCACGAGGAGGTCCGCGACGCTCTGGCGCGAGTGGCCGCTGATACCGGCGTGCGTGCCCTGGTGCTCACCGGTGCCGGTCGCGGTTTCTGCGCCGGACAGGACCTGAATGACCGTGCGGTGACGCCGGACGGCGTGCGGCCGGACCTCGGCGATTCCATCGAGCGCCACTACAAACCGCTGGTGCTGGCGTTGCGCAATCTCGAAAAACCGGTGATCGCGGCGGTCAATGGTGTGGCCGCCGGCGCCGGCGCCAACATCGCCCTGGCTTGCGACGTGGTCCTCGCCGCGCGTTCCGCCTCGTTCATCCAGTCGTTCAGCAAACTCGGTCTGGTGCCCGATTCCGGCGGCACGTACTGGCTGCCCAAGCTGCTGGGTCCGGCGCGTGCGCTCGGGCTCGCGTGGTTCGGCGACCGGATCAGTGCGGATCAGGCCGAACACTGGGGCCTGATCTGGAAATGCGTGGCCGACGAAGAGCTGATGCCGCTGGCGCTCGAACTGGCAGGGCGGCTGGCCGGCGGATCGACGCAAGGGTTCGTGCGGACCAGGCAGGCCATGCGGATGGCCGAGCACAACACCATCGAGCAGCAACTCGATCTCGAGCGCGACTTTCAGCGCGAACTCGGCGCCGGTGCCGACTATCTCGAGGGAGTGACCGCGTTCCTGCAGAAACGAGCGCCGCGCTTCCGCGGGCACTGAACCGCGCCCGGTGCGCGTGCACGACATCGACCCATGGACACCGCCACCCATACCCCGCAACAGATCGCCGATTACGTGGGCACCGGCATGATCGCCAACGACCCGGCCACGCGCGGCCTGGGCATCGAGCTGCGCGAAATCTCGCCGGGCCGGGCGGTGATGGCGATGACGGTGCGCGCCGACATGCTCAACGGCTTCGCCATCTGCCACGGCGGGTTCATCACCACCCTGGCCGATTCGACCTTTGCCTTCGCCTGCAATAGCTACAACCAGCTCACCGTGGCGGCCGGCTTCGTGGTCGATTTCCTCGCGCCGGCCTACGTCGGCGAGGAACTGGTGGCCGAAGCGCTCGAAGTCGCGCGCGCGGGCAGCACCGGTGTGTACGACGTGACGGTACGCAATTTGCGCGGCGAACGGGTGGCGGTGCTGCGCGGCCGCTCGCACCAGATGCGCGGCCGCAACACCGTGCCGGTGCCGGGCGCGCCATGATCCCGGAGCCACGTCGATGCCGGTGAGACCGTTGGCCGCGGTCGATCTGGAGCCGATCGAGCGCGCGTCCCGCGATGAGCTCCAGGCCTTGCAGTTGCAGCGCCTGCGCTGGAGCCTGCGACATGCGTACGACAACGTGGCCCATCTGCGGCAGAAGTTCGATGCGGTCGGCGCCCACCCGGACGACCTGCATACGCTCGCCGATCTCGCCCGCTTCCCGTTCACCACCAAGAGCGACCTGCGCGACACCTATCCGTTCGGCATGTTCGCGGTGCCGCGCACCCAGATTGTGCGCGTGCACGCATCGAGCGGCACCACCGGCAG
>JANMWG010000495.1:0-2352 GCA_031393885.1 Betaproteobacteria bacterium
GCCACCGCGATGGCGGTATCGGCCTTGAGCGATGCGGCCACTGCACCGGCGAGCGTGATGGCGTTGATGGATGCGCTGGAGTCGGTGTCGACCTTGACCGACGCGGCCGTGACCGGCGCGGCGTCGATCGTGGAAGTGAGCCGGTTGCCGATGATGTTCGCCGCGACCGCCACGCCGATGCCGACCCCGGGGCCGCTCGCGGCCGGGGTATTGATCGAGATGGCAATGCCGCCGCCCAGCGAGAAGATCTTGGAGACGTCCCTTGCCTCGACCGAAACGGCGCCGCCGGCCGTGATCGACTGGCCCGCCGCGGCATCGGCGTTGGAGATGCGGGCATCGACGCTGTTCTTGATGAAGCTGACCGCGACCGAACCGCCGATCGCGAAGTTGGATGCACCGGCACCGCCGAGCGAGATCGAGGTGATGCCCGACGAGAGTTCGACCGGTACGAACACCTTGCTGTCGCCGATCCCGATCTCCTGGATGCGCAGGCTGTGGGCAGTGCCGCTGCCGGCCGACTTGAGATTCACCACGCGCAGGACTTCCTGCAACGGCGTGGACGTGTCGTTGTCGTGGTCCTCCAGGTTCTTGACCTGGAGCTGGATGTGGAAGTCGTCGATCTTCTTGACGTAATAGACCGCGCCGTCGGTGAGCCCGTCGATGCTTTGCCCGCCGCCATTGCGGTAGATCACCGCTTGGCCATCCTTGTAGCCATGGGCCGTGGCGAACGCGATGGTGTCCGTGGCGAGGTCCACGGCGCTCTCGGCCGGGCCGCCGCCAGGACTGACCGTAGCGGCCGGATTGAACGTGGTCACGCTGGCGAACAGGTTGCCGCGTCCCTGCGTGGCATCCGCCGCGGCGGCGAAACCGCCGGCCACTGTGATGTCGCCGCCGGCAGCGGCCTTGGAGCCGTCGATGTAGGCGCTGACCTGGTTGGTCGTGGTCGTGTCGCGGTCGATCAGGTTCGGATTGGCCGAGTCGAAGCTGCCGCCGACGTAGTTGTAGGCGAGCGCGGCGCCGATGGCCGAGCCCTTCAGCGCGACGGCGACGCCGCCGCCGAGCGCGAACAGCGATGACGATTCCGTCGCGGCGACGTTCAGGTCGGTGTGGGCATCGATGTCCGAGCCGCCCGACACGTGCGCGTCGACGGTGTTCGCGATCGAATTGACCATGACGGAGCCGCCGAGCGCGAAGTCCTGGGCACCGGCACCGCCGACGGCGAGCGACACGAGCAGCGCGTCGTCCTTTGCGGCGAGGGTAACCCCACCTGCCGTGGAATGCGCCAGGGTTTCCTCGATATAGGCCTTGTTGCTGTTCTGGATGAGGTTGTAGCTGATGGCCGCACCGACTGCCGCATTCGTCCCGATGCCGACCGCAACCCCGCCCGCGATGGACACCAGGGTGGAATGATCGGTCGCCAGAAGTTCGATGTCGCCCACCGACCGGACCGTATTGCGCACGGCATCGACCGTGTTGCCGATCCACGCATGGGTGGTGTTGCGGATCTCGTTGACCGAGATGGAGCCGGCGCCCGCGAACTTGGCACCGGTGGTGACACCGACGCCGAGCGTGGCGGTGCCGATGACGGCACGGTTGTCCGCCGTGAAGGAGACCTTGCCGCCATAGGCAGCGTCGGCAGTGCCGACGTCGAGCTTGTCGCCATAGGCCTGGACGTCGTCGGTGATGCGGTTGTACGAGAAGCCGATGCCCAGCCCCACCTTGCCGCCGATCGAGACGCCCACGGCACCGCCGATGCCGACGATATTGGAGTTGTCCTCGGCCTTGACGGTGAGCCCGGTGCCGGTGGCGTTGCGGACCGTCGAGTTCTCGAGATACGCGTGCGAGGTGTCGTTCACCACGTTCACCGACACCATGCCCGACACGCCCTCGCCCTGCACCGACACGCCCACCGACGCCGTGACCGACACGATCTTCGCGTCGCCGGGGCCGGGGTTGTCGACGGCCGAGCTCAACTCGAACGAGCCGCCGGTCTGTTCGACGTCGGCGTTCTCGAGGTACGCATTGGTACGGGCCGTGATCACGTTGACCGAGATCGCCGCCCCGACCCCCGCCTTGCCGCGACCGAAGGCGACCGCGCCGCCGATCGAGATCTCCAGGGCCTCGTCGCGCGCCTTCACCTTGGCGTCTCCCGCGACCAGGGCGTGGACGTCCTTGAGATAAGCCTCTGTCGTCGAATCGATCACGTTCACCGAGACCGAGCCGGCGACGCCGACACCACCCGACACTCCGCCGGTCGCCACCGCGATGCCGGCAGACAGCGACACGATCGCGCCGGTCCGCCTGGCGTCCACCACCAGGGCGCCGGTTTCCATTTCGGCGCCCGAAATGTAG
>JANMWG010000501.1:0-2266 GCA_031393885.1 Betaproteobacteria bacterium
CGTGAAAGATCGTCGTGAATTCGCGGTACGGCTTGCCGCAGGCTGCACCCGGCCCGTGGCCGGTGTGGCCGGGCGTGTTGGCGACCTTGCAGTGCTCGTCTTGCGCACTGATGTCGATCACCGCGTTGAGGTCGGAGTGCATGATCTCGAAGGTCTTGCCGCCTTTAGCCTGCAGCATGTTCAGGAGCGGCGTGCCGTCGTCGCGCTTGGCTTCGTAGTCGATCTTCGGCGTGCCGCCGAACTGCACCGGGTTGCGACCAGTGGTGGCGCGTTGCAGGTCGACCGCATCGACCTGCGAGCGGTACCACTTCGCACCCTTCGGCTGCACGTTGACCGCGCCGAAGAGGCCGAGCCCGAGCTGGCCGCCGTCGCCCTCGCCACCGGCGGGCGCCGCCATCGAATGAAAGAGGTGGCCGCCCTCTTGTTTGGCATACCACTGGTAGACCTTCGTCTGCCCCGGCGCGGCAAGCGACGAGAGGTTGCGGCCGACGTTCGCGCCATCAGCCGCGAGGTGGGCGCGCATGTGCGTGCCGGTTGCGTCTGTCAGTGTCTGCGTCGACATCTTCGGCTCGCCGGGCATCACGACGTAGTCGAGCCCGTTGACGTGCATTGAGGCGTGCCGTGTGTTGGGCTCCTCGGAGTCGAGCGGGATCGATTGCCGCGTTTCGGGGTCTTTGAGGATCTCTTGCCCGTTCACTTTCGGGCTCAGCAGGTTGGTGAAGGTGACCTTGAGGCAGTCTTGCTCGTTGGCACGCAGCACCAGCGGTCGCGGCCGCTTGTCGTCGCGCAGCCTGACCTTGCCGGCGAGCAGCGCATCCCTGCTTTCGTCGGGCTGGGCGGGGATCGCATCGCCTTCCTTCAGCGACAGACCTGCGGAGACGATGTCCTGGCTCGCGACCACGTCGCGCCTCAGCGCGTACATCATGCCCGCCGGGTTGTACGAGCCGAAACGGTTGTAGGTGTAGAGCTGCTCGATCGCCACCACCGAGGCGGTGATGACCCGGTTGCAAGCGGGTGCCGCATCGGCCGCGCGCGCGTCGGTCGCCAAGGTGACGAAGGCCGCCGACAGCAACACCGCCGGCACACGCCTGCATTGGGATCGGTCACTGCCTTTTGCCGGTGATCGGCGATATGTACTCAACATAGAACCCCTTTTCGAGCCACGCCACAGCTAACCCAGTGCGACTTCCTTCTGAATGGCCGCGTTGGTTGGACCTCGAAGCGGGCTCAGTGTTAACGTTCCGGTCATAAACCGGGGTCAAGTCTTGCCATAACACAGATAACACATTCGTGAGACCGCCTACCCATACCCATGCACGCAATCCAAGAGTCCCGCAGCAAGACGTTTCGGAAACCGATCCCACTACACGTCTTCATGCAAATCCTAGCGCGTACCAGGCGAACAGCGTTAGGACAATCCGACCATTCGTTAGGACAATCCGACCATTCGCTAACACAATCTTGCTATCTTGCGCCCGCCTGGTAGTCGCGCGGGCAGATGCCGAGCGGGCGCTTGAAGGCCACAATCGCTTCAAAGCCGAATGTCGAGCCGGGTCGCGCACTCTGGGACAGTGACTTCCCTTGGTAGATTCTTATCCCGTCCTTCTCAAGGAGGACTACATAGGAGAGTCTTCCGGCTCAGATACCGTCTTGGAAGCCAGCATACCGAGGCGCGATGAGCCAACACGCCTCGTCACGCAGTCCCAACAGCGCGTAACCCGCGACAAAATTAGTAGCGCCGAGCACCATTTCTAAATCAAACAGGCTCTTGAAGGGTGGCTGTCAGCCGGCGGCAAGCCGGTAGCCGACGCCGGTTTCAGTCAGCAAATGGCGCGGCTCGGCCGGGTCGCGTTCTATCTTGGCGCGCAACTGCCCCATGTAGAGGCGCAGGTAATGCGTGTGTTCGGTGAATTCCGGCCCCCACACATCGGCCAGCAGCTGCCGGTGCGTCACCACGCGGCCGGCGCTGCGGACCAGACGGGCGAGGAGCTTGAATTCGGTCGGCGTTAGGTGCAGCGTTTCGCCCCGGGACTCGACCCGCCGCAACGCCAGATCGACGCGCAGATCACCCACCTCATGCACCGTGACCGCCGCCGCCAGCGCGGTGCCGCGGTGGCGCAATGCGACCCGGATGCGGGCCAGCAATTCGCTCACGCTGAAGGGCTTGGTCAGGTAGTCGTCGGCGCCGGCGTCGAGCAGCAGAATTTTCTGCGCCTCCTGGTGGCGCGCCGAAACCACCAGAATGGGAAGCGAATGCTGCTTGCGG
>JANMWG010000070.1:0-2695 GCA_031393885.1 Betaproteobacteria bacterium
TTCGATCATGCCCGCTCATCACCCCAGAACGCGCCCGCTCGTTGTTACAAATGCTCGCCATAGCCCGGGCTATGTCTGCGCTTTGCGCCTGGATCGGACACCTTCTGGTGCGCTGCTCGGACACGCTCGAAAAACTCTCAGCCTCGGAGACGCTCGGCCGCGTCCGGTAGCGAGTCGGCCCTGCGTCGACGATGGAGCTGGCTCCGCTACGTCAGGTCGCCGCGGATCGCCTTCTCGAACATCGTCCGCATTTCCGCCGCGCCGGCGGGGCGCGGATTGCCGCCGGTGGACGGATCGTCCACGGCCATCGGCACCAGCAGGTCGAGATCGGCTTCCTTCACGCCAACGTCGGCCAGGGTGTTCGGGATGCCGATCTGCTGGCGCAGCGCCAGCACCCACTGGAGCACGCCATCGAAGTTCGCCGGTTGCAGGTCGAGCAGGCGCGCGAGGCGTTGCATGCGCTCCTCGATGGCGGGGCGATTGAACTGCAGCACGTAGGGCATGACGATGCCGTTGGTCTCGCCGTGGTGGGCGTTGTAGATCGCACCCACCGGGTGGCTCAGCGAATGGATCGCGCCCAGCCCTTTCTGGAAGGCGGTCGCGCCCATGCTGGCGGCGGCGAGCATGTGTGCGCGCGCCTCGATGTCGGCGCCGTTCGCGAACGCGCGCGGCAGCCATTCCTTGACCAGGCGCATGCCTTCGAGCGCGATGCCGTCGGCCAGCGGATGAAAGCCCGGCGCGCAATAGGCTTCGAGGCAATGCGCCAGCGCATCCATGCCGGTGGCGGCGGTCATTCGCGGCGGCAGGCCGACCGTGAGTTCGGGGTCGGAGATCACCACCACCGGCAGCATCTTCGGATGGAAGATGATCTTCTTCAGGTGCGTGGCCTCGTCGAGAATCACGGTGGCGCGCCCGACTTCGGAACCGGTACCCGCCGTGGTGGGAACGGCGATGGTAGGCGCGATGCCGGCCGGATCAGCGCGCGTCGACCAATCCTCGCGGTCCTCGAAGTCCCACAGCGGGCGCGTCTGGCCACTCATGAAGGCGATGGTCTTGCCGACATCGAGCGCGCTGCCGCCGCCGAACGCGATCACGCCGTCGCAGCCGAGCCGGCGAAATGCCGCGACGCCGTCATCGACGTTCCGGCCCACCGGATTGGCCTTCACATCGGCGAACACGCAATCGCCCAGGCCCGCGGCGCGCAGCGCGGCGAGCGCCGACGCGATCATGGGCAGGGCACGCAGACCGGGGTCGGTGACCAGCAGCGGGCGGGTGATGCCGACTTCCTTGCACACCGCGGGGAGTTCGGCGATGCGCCCCGGGCCGAAGCGGACGGCGGTGGGGTAGTTCCAGTTGCGGGAGATGGTCTTGGGGTCGACGGTCATGGGGTGACACTTGGTGTTGACGGGTGAAGAAAAACGGGCGGCGGGACGTGTCGATGCGCGAACGAAATGGTTCGGTCGCTCTCGAGGGCGGCCGGATAGGATCGCGGGTTGGACGTGCTCAACGAGCGGTGGGCCGATATTCACCAGCGGACAACTTCCCTAGCAAAGCTAGACGGAGTGGTAGTTCATCACCTGATAGGATTCCGTCTCGATACAGCGTACGCAGGAAGTCTGACGCGAGTGCATCGCTCTTGCGATTGTTGCAACGCCTGCAGGCCGCAACCACATTGCGAAAGGAGTTACTACCTTCAGGACGAGAGACGACGTGCTCGACAACATGATTGTTTTGATCGAGCTTTGTTAGGCAATAGAAGCAGCGCCAGCCTTCACGCTCCAAGATGAACTTGCGGTTCTCGGATACTTCAAAGAAGTCTTGATCTTCAAGGTTGAGTTCGACCGTGGTGGTGGCTACGGGTATCAGGCCGCTTACTTCCGACGGCAAAAAGACCATGACGCGGGTTCCAGCCCGCTCGCTGCTCAGCACTCGCACGAACCCCTTCTGTTCGAGTGCGCGTAGCTTCTCGTACACAATGGCCTCGGAGGGTGGCGAGCCGGCCTTTCCAACGCCAAACGCTAGTTTCTTGCGGGCAGACTTGAGACCGATGACTGTTTCAGCGCGGCCCTCGACATGCGTATGTCTGAGCAGAAAAAGGTAAATCGCTTGTTCGTAAACGTCGAGCTTCGGGGCCATGTGGTCCTGAAACTGAGCAAAGATCTGAGAAAAATCATCCATACGTTATTTAGAGATATCACGTCCTACGCGCGTGGCATGAATGGACACTTTGGAGGCTGACCTATACGGCCACCATCTTCGTACTTTTTTGCCTTCTTGTAGTGTTCAGCGATGTCGGTAAAGCTGAGTACTTCCAACTTAATCTTCGGAGGTGCGCCTTTGGCGGTTTTTGAGAAGTGCCGGATAACCGACAAGAGGTTCTTCAGGCATCCGTCTGCGAACTCAACCTTCGCGGTAGGTACCACAAGGTACGTAGCGGACGAAGTGCCGCCTTTCAGCGAAGTGAGCAAACTTAGAAGTGATTTGTATATTGTGTTGTTCGTCACGGTCGCTTCGACCTCAAAAACGCGCTTTCCTTTCCCCTTGTACGGCATGGCAACAACGTCAGGAAGGAATTTCTTTTCGCCCGTTGGCGTTGCGGGATCTTTCTTTCTCGCCCGTACCGTGTAGCGATGAGTCTGTGCGATGAACTCGATGCATTTGATTGCGGACGGTTGCTTCTGTGGGCCAGACTTTG
>JANMWG010000097.1:0-5217 GCA_031393885.1 Betaproteobacteria bacterium
CTACAAGGTTCAGGACGAGATCGAGTCGGCGTTCCATCTCGCGTCCCTGAGCGTGCGCCAGGGACGCGCCAGCCGCTTCGCGGCGCACTCGGTCGCCCTCGGCGCTGCGCTCGCCCGGCACGAGGTGCAGGTCGCGCTCGAGGCCCCCGCGGCGCAGGCCACGCTGAATGGCCTGTACCTGCCGCGCGGCCGGCAGCTCCTCGACAACCCGACAACGATCGAGCACGCCGCCCCCCACTGCACCAGCCGCCAACTTTACAAGGGTGTGGTCGATGGACACGGGCGCGGCGTCTTCGACGGCCGCATCGTCGTGCAGCCGGGCGCCCTGAAAACGGATGCGAGCCAGACCAACAAAAATCTCCTCCTGTCGGCGTCGGCGCAGGCCTATACGCGGCCGCGGCTCGAGATCTTTGCCGATGACGTGAAGTGCGCACATGGTGCCACCGTGGGCCAACTCGACGACGAGGCGCTGTTTTACCTGCGCACGCGCGGCATTCCGCAGCAGCAGGCGCGGGATCTGCTGACTTATGCATTCGCGAGCGAGATGGTGGAGTTGATCCAGGTGCCGCCGCTGCGCTGCCGGGTGCGGCAGATGCTTGCGGCACGATTCACTGATGGCGATAAGGCAGGACTACTGACATGAGTGCGCCACGCAAAGAATCCATGGCGGCAAACCTGATCGACACCGAGCGGGCGGATGACGCGACGGCTGGCTTCGACGTCGGGCGCGTGCGCCAGGACTTTCCTATCCTCGAACAGCGCGTCTATGGCAAGCCGCTGATCTACCTGGACAACGCCGCGACCAGCCAGAAGCCCCAAGCCGTCATCGATGCGCTGGCGCGTTTCTACTCGAAAGATAACGCGAACATTCACCGCGGCGTGCACTATCTCGCCGAACGTGCGACGGCGGAATATGAGGGCGCTCGCGCCAAGGTGCAGCGCTTCCTGAATGCCGCGCACGCCAGCGAGATCATCTTCGTGCGCGGCACCACCGAGGCGATCAACCTGGTGGCGCAAACCTGGGGCAAAGCGCATGTCGGCGCGGGCGACGAGGTCCTCATCAGCGCGATGGAGCACCACTCGAACATCGTGCCCTGGCAGATGCTCTGCGAAGAGAAGGGGGCCCGTCTTCGCGTCGCGCCCATCAATGATGCCGGCGAGCTTGTGCTTGAGGAGTTCGAGCAGCTCATCGGACCGAAGACCCGGCTGGTGGCGGTCACCCACGTTTCGAACGTGCTCGGCACCCTCAATCCCATCCGGCGCATCGTCGAGATGGCGCACGCCCGCGGCGCGCTTGTCCTGGTGGACGGGGCACAGGCGGCGCCGCACCTCAGGGTGGACGTGCAGGCGCTGGGCTGCGACTTCTACGCGTTCTCGGGCCACAAGATGTACGGGCCCACCGGCATCGGCGTTCTCTACGGTCGCAGCGAACTCCTCGATGAGATGCCGCCCTATCAGGGCGGTGGCGACATGATCCTGTCGGTCAGCTTCGAGAAGACGATCTACAACAAGCCGCCCTACAAGTTCGAGGCCGGCACGCCCAACCTGGCTGGCGCCGTCGGTCTCGGCGCGGCCATCGATTTCCTCGCCGGGCTGGAACACGACGCACTGGCAGCCCACGAGGATGACGTCCTCGCCTACGGCATCCGCGCGCTCGCCGAGATTCCAGGCCTGCGCCTGATCGGCACCGCGCGCGCCAAGGCGAGCGTCCTGTCCTTTATGCTCGACGGCATTCATCCGCACGATATCGCCACCATCCTCGACCGCGAGGGCATTGCCATCCGCGCCGGCCATCACTGTGCGCAACCCTTGATGAAGCGGCTCGGCGTCGTCGCCACGGCCCGTGCCTCGCTCGCCTGCTACAGCACGCGCCACGACATCGATGCGCTGGTGGCCGGCCTGCGCAAGGTGCAAGAGGTATTCCGATGAACAGCGAACTTCGCGATCTTTATCAGGATGTGGTCATCGACCACAGCAAGCAGCCGCGCAACTTCCGCAAGCTGGTGGACGCGACGGGAACGGCCGAGGGCTTCAATCCGCTGTGCGGCGATCACCTGACGGTCTACGTGAAACTCAGGGGCGGCGTCATCGAGGACATCGCCTTCCAGGGCGAGGGCTGCGCCATCGCGAAGGCCTCGGCTTCGCTGATGACTGCAGCGCTCAAGGGCAAGAAGGAGGCCGAGGCGCTGGCGCTGTTCGGCCAGGTCCACACCCTGCTGACCCAAGGCCCGAACGGCGCAGTAAAGCCCGAGGACGTCGGCAAGCTCGCGGTGTTGTCCGGCGTCTGGGAATTTCCGATGCGCGTCAAGTGCGCCACCCTCGCCTGGCACGCGCTGCGCAGCGCCCTGGAAGGGAAGGGCGAACGGGTTTTAACGGAGTAGACAGCCATGGGCCTTGAACTGCACACACCGATCGACCTCACGCGGGACTGCGCGGCAACGCGCATCCCGGGTGGGCAGAAGATGACCCTTTCGCAAGGTGACTGCGTCGTGGTGACGCAGGCGCTGGGCGGCAGCTTCACTGTCCGGACCGATATGGGTCAGCTCGCCCGGATCGATGCCCACGATGCCGATGCGCTCGGCCTCGCGGGCGAGCCAGCGAACGAAGAGCCGGTGGACGCGGAACCCTTCGAGCTGCAGCGGGTGATCGAGACGCTGAAGACGGTTTTCGATCCGGAGATTCCGGTCAACGTCGTCGACCTGGGCCTCATCTACGTGTGCGAGGCGCACCCGCTCGCCGACGGCAGTCACCGGGTCGAGATCAAGATGTCCATGACGGCGCCCGGCTGCGGCATGGGCGACGTGCTCAAAGGCGATGCGCGCACCAAGCTGCTCGCGCTTGCCGGTGTCACCGAGGTCGACATCGAGATCGTCTGGGAGCCACCCTGGGACGCCAGCCGGATGTCCGAAGCTGCCCAACTGCAGCTCGGCATGTTGTGAGAGGCAAGCGATGAATTCGCGTATGAAAACGGCCGACTCATGCGCGACCTGCGCATTTCAGTAACCGACCGCTGCAACTTCCGCTGCGCGCCGGAGGTACGATTGCGTGGAGGCTGGCGGAATGAACCAGCACAGCAATCGTTTGCAACGTCCTCGGCCACCGCGTTTGGGTCACGACTCACATTATCAGGAGATAAATGATGTCCGACAACCGCAGAAGCAAAACCGTCACCCAGGGCGTGCAGCGCTCGCCCAACCGCGCCATGCTGCGCGCGGTAGGCTTCGGCGATGGGGATTTCGACAAGCCCATCGTCGGCGTGGCGAACGCGCACAGCACCATCACGCCGTGCAATATGGGCATCGGCGCGCTCGCCGCGCGCGCGGAAGCCGCGTTGACAAAGGCCGGCACCATGCCGCAGATGTTCGGCACCATCACCATCTCGGACGGCATCTCGATGGGCACCGAGGGCGTGAACTATTCGCTGGTGTCGCGCGAGGTGCTCGCCGATTCCATCGAAACGGTGTGCAGCGGTCAGAGTATGGACGGGGTGCTCGCCCTCGGCGGCTGCGACAAGAATATGCCGGGCGCGATGATCGCCATCGCCCGCCTCAACATCCCGGCGATCTTTGTTTATGGCGGTACCATCAAGCCGGGCCACTATAAGGGCCGCGATCTCACCATCGTGAGCGCCTTCGAGGCGGTCGGTCAGTACATCGCGCACAAAATCGACGAACCGGAGCTGCTGGAGATCGAGCGCCGCGCCTGCCCGGGCGCGGGCTCGTGCGGCGGGATGTATACCGCCAACACCATGGCGTCGATCTTCGAGGCCATGGGCATGAGCCTGCCGTATTCCTCGACCATGGCTGCGGAGGACGCGGAGAAGGCCGACAGCGCCGCGCAATCGGCGGAGGTACTGGTGCAGGCGATCCGCAGGCAGATTCTGCCGCGCGCCATTCTCACCCGCCGCGCGTTCGAGAATGGCATCGCCGTGTTGATGGCGGTGGGCGGCTCCACCAACGCCGTGCTGCACCTGCCTGCCATCGCGCACGCCGCCGGGGTGAAGCTTACGCTCGATGATTTCGAGGCATTCAGCCGGCGCGTGCCGGTGCTGTGCGATCTGAAACCTTCCGGACGCTACGTGGCAACGGATTTGCACCGCGCCGGCGGCATTCCCCAGCTCATGAAAATACTGCTGGCCCACGGCCTGTTGCACGGCGATGCGCTCAGCGTGACCGGGCAGACCCTGGCCGAGGTGCTGAAGGACGTGCCCGAAGAACCGCGCGCCGATCAGGATGTCATCCGGCCTTGGGGCAAGCCGCTTTACCCGCACGGCCATCTTGCCATCCTCAAGGGTAATCTTGCCGAAGAAGGGGCAGTCGCCAAGACCAGCGGCGTGAAAATCCCCAAGATGACCGGCCCGGCGCGCGTGTTCGACTCGGAAGAGGCGTGCATGGCGGCGATCCTGACGCAGAAGATCAAGGCGGGCGACGTGGTGGTGATCCGCTACGAAGGCCCCAAGGGCGGGCCCGGCATGCGCGAGATGCTGTCGCCCACCGCCGCCCTGGTCGGCGCGGGTCTGGGCGACAGCGTGGGATTGATCACCGACGGACGATTTTCCGGCGGCACCTACGGCATGGTGGTGGGCCACGTCGCGCCAGAGGCGTTTGTCGGCGGTACCATCGCGCTGGTCCACGAGGGTGATTCTGTGACCCTGGATGCAGAACGGCGCTTGCTCCAACTCAATCTGCCCGATGCAGAAATCGCACGCCGCCGCGCTGCATGGAAACCGCCCGCCCCCCGCTACACGCGCGGCGCATTGGCGAAGTACGCCAAGCTGGTGTCGTCGGCGAGCCTTGGCGCGGTCACGGATTGAAGCCATGGCAGAGTTGACTCGAGCAACAGGAACTGCCTCGGTATTCGACGATGTGGAACCGGCTCGCCCGCACCACCAACAAGCATTAACTGCTACCTGCCTTGGCGAACAATGCTTGGCGCGCCACCTCGGTAACGGCCACCACGGCCGGATGGGTGAGCCGCCGTTCCATCGAAATGGCGTAGAACCGTTCGCTAACATCGTCGGTCTGGCCGATGGCCTTGACGCTGTATTGGCGCTGCACTTCATCGGCAATCACCGATGGTGCGATGAAAATACCGATGCCGGATTGGCCGAAGGCTTTCATCAAGGCGCTGTCATCGAATTCGCCTACGATGCGCGGCTGAATCTGTCGCTCGCCAAACCAGCGCATTAGCCGTCCCCGGATGATGGTATTTTCGCCG
>JANMWG010000108.1:0-1931 GCA_031393885.1 Betaproteobacteria bacterium
CGCTGGAGGCGACGATCGCGACCTTGAAAACCATGGGCCTGCCGGTTCCCGCTCCCAACAGCGGCGGAGTCGCCTCCAAGTAGTTCGTACGCGTGTTCCGAAACCTGGACCTATTCCGATGACGATTGGCGTAAGCCGGACAGCGTAAAGTTTCGGCGTCGATGAAGGGAGATTCCATGTTTGACGAAGTCACCGAATTGGCCGAGCGCGGACGAGCGCTCGCACCGGAAGATCGTGAGCGTCTGGTAGACCTGCTGCTGGAGTCGCTACCCAGTTCGTCTGTCCAGGAGGTCGAGATCGCGCGACGCGATGCCGAAATCGAATCGGGGAAAGTCGCACTCGTACTTGGCGAGGAGGTCGTGTCCCGCCTTCGCGCCGAGCTTGAATGACCGCCCCGACTAGAGCAACGACGCTAGATTACCCGGTCGTTCTCACAGAGCAACCCGAAGGTGGCTTCGTCGTCACGTTTCCTGATGTGCCGGAGGCCATCACACAAGGTGAAGATCAGGCCGAGGCCCTGATGTGCGCGGTGGATGCGCTCGATACGGCGCTTTCGTTCTACGTGGATGATCAGCAGTCGCTGCCGTTGCCAAGCCAGGCGAAACCCGGTCAGTTGGTGGTTCGACCCAGTTCGCTGGACCTTCGCCGTCGGGGGTGTACGCAGAAGTGATGGTGGGGTGGAGGTCAGGGCGTGCACAGGCAAAACCAACCGTCGCGCTAGACTAGAACCTTATCTGCACAGGGAGTTATCAGATGGACAAGCCTGTCGTGGTTGTTGACCCAGAGATCCAAAGCGGTGCGCCGGTGTTCGCCGGTACGCGAGTGCCGATACAGAATCTCTTCGACTATCTCGAGGAGGCGGACTCCCTCGAGGCCTTTCTGGATCAATTTCCGCCCGTGAGTCGCGAAATGGCGGTTGCTGTTCTCGAACAGGCCCGAGAGGCGCTCACGTACGATACGCGTCCTGCGTGACGCGACCCATCCGCTTCCCGTCGTGACCCAGGCAACGATCAGGCAGTTTCGCCGCCTGATCCGAACGCTCAACTACTTCGTTTCAACCCATGCCGCCGAAGAACTCGAAGATGACAACCTCTCGATCCTCGATCTCGAAAACATCGTCCTCACAGGGCAAATCACCGAGCGGCAGCGCGACGCGAGAACCGGCGAAGTCAAATGTGTCATCTCCGGTGTCACGCTCGACGGGTCGATCGCCGAAGCAGTCGTCAAGGTCGGCTTCACCGGCAAGCTCATCGTCATCACTGTCTACGCCTGTTGAGCATCGCTGCGCCCACTGCGGTAGTGCGGACGTGCAACTGAAGCACGTCACACGAAGCTTCGGCAAGGGAGCAGCATTGCTGGTAATCGAAGGCATTCCCATGTGGTCATGCCCGAGTTGCGGGGAGTCCTACTTCTCCGCCCAGACCATGCATGAGCTCGAGCGAATCAAGGCGCTCCGCAAATCGGTTGCGGTCGATCGCCCCGTGCCAGTCGCTGTCTTCGAGGCGGCAGAAGCTTGACCGCTTCTCGAGGGACCGCGCTCGTCGCCAGGAGTTGAGGTGCGAAGCGGGTGTGCACCGGTATCCGGCATATCCGCCTCAGCCCTTGAAGCAGGCCTCCTGCTCCAGTCATAAACCAAGGCCCCTGATGTTCCGTCTTCCCGCTGCCGTTCGATGACCATCGCCGATTCCAACACCCTGATCGAATCGCCCTACGCATGGTGGCGCCTGGCAGCCGCATTGCTGCTGTCCACCATCGGCGGTGTCGGCACCTGGTGCGTGGTCGTGGCCTTGCCCGCGGTGCAGCTCGAGTTCGGCTCCACGCGGGGCGCGGCGTCGCTGCCGTACACGCTCACGATGATCGGGTTCGGATTCGGCGGGATCATGCTGGGGCGGTGGTCCGACCGGGTCGGCGCCATGAAGCCGGTGGTGGTC
>JANMWG010000153.1:0-1637 GCA_031393885.1 Betaproteobacteria bacterium
TCAGGAAAGACACTTCTTGTCACTCGCGCACAAGTACGGCTTTACCGCTCAATCACTGGTGCCCACAGGCTTCCGGCGCATTCTCGTGACGGAGGCGGGCACCGGCTTCGAGATCCGGGCGCCGGCATTCAGGCGCGAGGCGAGCGACGCGCAGAGGGCGCTATTGAAGCTTGGCCTCCGCTGGCGCCTTCGGCCAAGGCCAGCCGATGGCGGCAATGCGCGGCTCGTTCTTTCCCAGCGCTTCCCAGTGCAGGCGCGCGCTCTCACAGGCGCTGGGGGGATGCGTTTTGCAGATCGGCAAAAGCGCGCTGCGAGCCAGTTCGGGCCGGTCGTTGAGCGCCAGTGCCGTGGCATAGCGCAAGGTCGAATAGCTGTAGGGATAGCGGCTCACCGCCTTACGCATCGAATCCAGCTGCTTGGGCGTCATGTCGGCTCGCGCGTGGTCCCGCGCAAAGCGCAAAAACCCTTCGAGCTGGGTCAACAGCAGCGTGGGCGGGGGCTCGGTCCGCGGCTTTTGCGTGCCGATGCGCGCCTCCTCGAACCGGATCACCCGCATGTCTTCTTCGATGGCAAGGTAGTCCATCACCACCACAGCCGTTACGGCGGTCGCCGCCGTCGCCAGCACGGTCAGCAAACCGGCAGGCAGTCGCAGCGACGCCTGCGGCGCGACGCTGGCACTGATGGCCCCCATCAACAGGCCCGTCGGCAGCAGGAAGTACGCATACTCCATCGGGAACTCGAACATGGCATGCACGGTCACGGCGAGCACCGAAGCCGCTGCCATGACGGTGGCCGGGTCGCGAGCGCGGCGCATCGCTGTCCATAGCCACCACACGAGGGCGCCTACCAGCAACAGGCCGAGCGGTACCCCGTTCCAGACCAGCAGGTCGATAAGAAGGTTGTGGCTGTGCTCGACGATCTCACCGGTCATTGGATGGGAGGGTGCGGCGGTGGCTTGAGCAAAGGCCACCTGGTTCCAGCCGTATCCCGACCACGGCTTGCGTGAGACCGCGTCAAGCAGCACGCTCCAGTGGACCCAACGTACCCCGCCGGTGGCCGCCTCGGCCAGGCTGCGACCGACGGGTACGGTGGACAAGGTCGCAAGGAACACCCATGCGCCGACGCAGAGCAGAAGGATTGCGTAGGCCGTCAGCACGCGCTTCGGTGCCAGGCGCGCGCTCAAGTCGCCACGTTTCAGCAACAGCCACCCTGCGATCAGCGTCGCCGCAAGCAGGCCGGCGCGCGACTGTGTCATGGCCAGCCCGAAACCAAGGCATGCGACCAGCAGCAAGGTGACACCACCGCCGAACCGAGCCCGCTCGCGCAGGTAAGCAATTCCGGTCAGCCCGAGCACCAGCAGGGTGGCCAGGTGGTTGGGCTGCGCAAAGTTGGCGCCTGGTCGCCCATGCGGCGGTATTGGTTCGGCAAAGATCCACAGGTAGTCGAGCTGCTGCCATTGGTAGAGCGCGATGTAGACCGACAGCAGCGACCCGGTCAGCACGACCCACGAGAAGAACGCGAAGACGCGGTCGATGCCATCGGCCGCTGCAATGCGAAAGCCGATGATCTGCGCCAGTGCAAAGCCGAGCAGGTACAGCGCGACGATCCAGAAGTCGCCGGCGAAGAACACCACGCCG
>JANMWG010000184.1:0-4846 GCA_031393885.1 Betaproteobacteria bacterium
CGATCGCCGAGTTGTCCGGTTCCGCTCGCGCCGCCAGAGTCGACCTCTCATGGGCAAGCCTCCACTGCCACGCCGACGAAAGTGCGTGTCGCGCCAATGTCGGCGGTCAAGTCGATCAACTCAATCGGAAATCCCTGCGCAATTGTGTGCAGTACCCGTGTGATGCCAGACCCGGTCCGGTCGCCGGGCACCACGCGCACACCGCCGCGCCCGAATCAGGTCGGTTCCCTGAGCGTGAACCGGCACGACCGGTCAAGCGTCTCGAACACGGCCGGTGTGTCGGTCGTGTTGAGGCGCTCACCGGTAGCCAGGCGGTAGGACGGTTGTTCCCGCTCGCTTGCCGTATCGCTGGATGGCGGTGTGGCGGGCGCCGCCCATGTCCTGAAGCTGTTGCAGGCTTCACCGCGAGGCCCCTTCGCTTCAAGCCGTTCGGTGTCCGCCATCAGGTGACCTCCACTCCGGGGGCACCATCACCTTTCCAGCATCCCCAGGGCTGCAAGACGCACCTGCCGAGCCCCGGGTGGGTATTGCGATCGGCATAACCAAGACCTTGCAGACAGAATTGGTATCGTTCAGCATCTTGATACGGCTCAAGTTCGATCGAGCCGTCGACACAGATACTGCGAACAGCAAGCTCGGACCCATTGACAACCATGTTCCGCCACCGCCAACAACCACGCCGATGGGCAGCCCGCGTGCTGCTCCTGTGGCTGTTCGGCATCGGGGCGGGCATTGCGAATGCATGCATCACCACGGGGCAGGTAGCGCCAGTTGCCGCGACGGGCGGCCATCTCGTGGCCGAGGTGGACGCTTACCACAACGCAGTGACCCACGACCATGCACAGGCCGAGGGGTCCGGCTTGCCGTCGCACCGCGCCGATGCGCCCGCACATCACGGCAGCTTGTCCAAGGCGAACTGCCAGGACTTCTGCGACAAGGCCAGGGTGTCGATTCCGCCGCTGAAGTCGGCGCTGGATGACATTCAGTCTCATGCAGTGATCGCCATGACGGCCGTGACCGTCTTGCCGATGCCGGCCTTTGCGCCGGTGCAGTTGTGGGTGCCGCGCCGGGATGGCGTGCAGGCCCCGCCGATCTCCATCGCGTTCCTGCGTCTGGCGCTATAGCGCCTGACACTGGCAGACAGCCGCCACGGCTGCTCTGACCAGTGCACTCCCGACGTCCGCTGACTGTCACCGTCCGGTGGTGAACGCGAGCGACGGGCTCCACCTTTTGTTCGACCCTGCCCCGCCCAGGGCGAGACGGTCCATCGAACCCACTGCATCCATCCTTCCGGAGTTCATTGTCATGACCACGATCCGCACGCTCTTCGTTTTCGCCCTCTTCGCCTCCGCAGCTCTGGCTGCTACGGCCCAGACCCAACCCGCCGCAAGCGCCTCCATGCCCATGGGCGGCGCCATGGTGTCCCACGACTGCGCCAAGCCGATGGCCAAGCACGACCACGGCGCCGAAAAGGGCACGCCGCGGGCGATGGCCAAGTCCGGCCCGTGCGCGGCAGGGGCGGCCATGGCCCCCGAAGGTGCTGCCTCGACGGCGCAGACCAAGAAGGTGCCGAAGCACAACCACGGCGCCGAGAAGAACAACTGATGTGCACGCGCCCTTAGTCGACATCGCCAGGAGCCCCTTGATGACCACGCTTCACCATCCGGCCACGAGGCCGCTGAACTGCGGGTCGGCAGTCGGGGCGACGGCGCCGGGCCATGTGCTCGGACGAAGGCTGCGCGACCTGTTGTGCGTCCTTCTGGCCACCATGGGTTTGTCCAGCCCGGTGTTGGCCCAGGAGGCGGCCTTGGGGGCAGACGTCCAAGGCCTGCTGGCTCGCGCCCGCGCGCAGAGCCCTGAACTCAGGGCCATGCAGGCGGAGGCCGACGCCGCCGCACAACGAGTCGGCTCTGCCGGCGCGCTGCCCGATCCGGTGCTGCGCGTCGAGCTCATGAACATCAACAACTACGGCACGGACGCGTCACCCAGTCTGCTGCCGTGGAAGGTCGGCGAGACCAAGTACACGCTGACGCAGTCCCTGCCCCTGTGGGGCAAGCGCGAGCTGAAGCGCGACGCCGCCTCCGCCGACGCGCGCCAGGCCGATGCGCGCAGCGAAGCCGCCTGGTCTGAACTATCGGCGCGCATCAAGGCGACCTACGCCGAGTACTACCGTGCCGCCGGCAACGAGCGGCTCTCGAACGAAGTGCTCGGCCTGATGGCGCGCCTGGAGCAGGTCTCGCAAGCTCGCTACGCCGGTGGACTCGCCGGCCAGTCGGACGCCATCCGGACCCAGCTGGAGCAGACTGCGATGCGTTCAGAGTTGATCACGCTGGACGGCGAAAAGCGGCAGATCAGGGCCAAGCTGAACGCGCTGCTCGCCCGGGACAGCGCGGCGCCGCTGGTCGATCCCCTCGTCTTGCGTCCGATCCCTCCTGTGGCGACCGCTGATGCCGCCGCGCTGGCCGAGCGCGCCCGTGCCCGCAACCCGCTGATCCAGGCCGAACTGGCCCGCGTGGCGGTGGCCCAGAAGAACCGCGACCTGACGCAGCGAAACCGCTACCCGGACCTCACCGTGGGTGTGTCACCGTCGCAGATGGGTTCGCGCATCACGACCTGGGGCGTCATGGTGGAGATGAACATCCCGCTGCAGCAGGAGTCCCGCCGCAGCCAGGAACGCGAATCCGAGGCCATGGTGACCGCAGCCCGGTCCCGCGTCGAAAGCCTCTCGCAGCAGTTGCTCGGCGACCTCGCCGTCAACCTGGCCGGCCTGGAGGCCGCGCGGCGCACCGAGGCGCTGGTGAAGACCCAGTTGCTGCCGCAGTCCGAACTGGGCCTGCAGTCGGCGCTGGCCGCCTACGAGAACGGCAAGGCCGAGTTCTCGATGTTGCTTGAAGCCCAGCGCGCCATCCGCAAGGCCCGGCAGGAGATCCTCAAATCGCAGGTCGACGCGCAGATGCGCCTGGCCGAGATCGAACGCATCCTGGGAGAAGATCTGTGAAGACCTCCACCACCGCGCTCGCCACCGTCCTTGCGACAGTTCTGCTCGGCGCGGTCGGTGCGGGCAGCTACTGGCTGGGTGACCGCTCGCAGCCGCGTCCCGCCGAGGGTTCGGTCGCCAGCGCAGCCTCCGCGCCCGCCGCGGTACCCAAGCAGCGCAAGTTGCTCTACTACCGCAACCCGATGGGGCTGGCCGACACCTCGCCGACACCGAAGAAAGACCCGATGGGCATGGACTACATCGCGGTCTACGAAGGCGAGGACGAGTCGGCCCCGGATGCCGAGCCCGCGTCGCCCAACCAGGTTCGCATCAGCACGGAGAAAATCCAGAAGCTCGGCGTGCGCACCGAGGCCGCCGCGATGCGCATGCTCGGCAAGACCGTGCGCGCGGCCGGTCGCATCGAACCCGACGAACGGCGGGTGTTCGCCGTCACCGCCAAGTTCGAGGGCTACGTCGAGCGGCTGCATGTCAACGCGACCGGGCAGCCGGTGGCCAAGGGACAGCCGCTGTTCGAGGCCTACAGCCCCGAACTCGTCTCGGCCCAGCGCGAATACGCCATCGCAATGCAGGGTCTCGAAGCGATGAAGGACGCAGGCGCCGAGGCGCAGCTCGGCATGCGGCAACTGGCCGACTCCAGCCTGGCACGGCTGCGCAACTGGGACCTGTCGCCGGCCCAGGTGACGGCACTGATGAAGTCCGGCCAGCCGCAACGCACGATCTCCTTCCCTTCGCCGGTGTCGGGCGTCGTGTCGGAGAAGAAGGCGCTGCAGGGCATGCGCTTCATGCCGGGCGAGATGCTCTATCAAGTCACCGACCTGTCGTCGGTCTGGGTCATCGCCGACTTGTCGGAACAGGACATCGGACTCGTCAAGAGCGGCGCGAAGGCGCGCGTCACGACGACGGCCTACCCCAACGAGGCCTTCGAGGGTCGCATCACCTACATCTATCCCACATTGAAGGCGGAGACGCGAAGCATCCCCGTCCGCGTCGAGATGGCCAACCCGGGCCAGAAGCTCAAGCCGGCGATGTTCGCGCAGGTGGAAGTAACGGTCGGCGGCAAGGCGCCGGTGCTGACCGTGCCTGACTCGGCCGTAATCGATACCGGTACCCGGCGCATCGTGCTCGTCCAAGTCAAGGAAGGCCGCTTCGAGCCGCGAGAGGTCGACATCGGCGGGCGCGGCGAGAACTACGTCGAGATACTGAAGGGCGTGAAGGATGGTGAGCGGGTCGTCGTCGCTGCGAACTTCCTGATCGACGCGGAGAGCAACCTGAAGGCGGTCGTGGGGGGCTTTGGCAGTCACGCTGGTCACGGCAGCCCGGCCAAGGGTGCCGACCCCGCCGCATCGAGTGGCGCGGCCATGGCACCTGCCGCTGCGCCGATGCCGGCGCCTGCCGCGATTGGCCACAAGGCCGAAGGCACCGTCGATGGCATCGACCTCAAGGCCGGCACGCTCAACCTCGACCATGGTCCTGTTCCGACCCTGAAGTGGGCGGCGATGACGATGGAGTTCAAGGCCGCGAACGCTTCCCTGCTGAACGGTCTGAAGACTGGCCAGGCGGTGCGCTTCGAGTTCGTCGAGCGCCAGCCCGGCGAGTACGTGGTGACGTCGATCACTCAGGCGCCGCCGGCCAAGACACCGGCCCCAGCCGCTAGCGCGGCTGCCACTTCGCACTCTGGCCACTGAGCAGAGCACGACATGCTGTCCAAACTCATCCGCTGGTCAGGCAGGAACCCCTTCCTGATCCTGCTTGCCACCCTGTTCATCGTCATCGGCGGCGTCGTCGCGGTCATGAAGACGCCGCTCGATGCGCTGCCCGACCTGTCGGACGTGCAGGTCATCGTCTACA
>JANMWG010000239.1:0-4492 GCA_031393885.1 Betaproteobacteria bacterium
GGACGAGAACGAGCTGGAATACCCGTCGGACGGCGTGAAGTCGCTCGGCAAGTGCCCGCGGCGCATCGGGCTGGTGTCGCAAGGCCTGGTGGTGCGCGGCCTGCCGGAGGCATTGCAGCAGCTGCTGCAGCGCCGCTACACCTGCGTGATCGTCGACGAGGCGCACCGCGCCCGCCGCCGCAACGTGCCCAAGGTGGACGCCAGCGCCGACGAAGTGGACGAGCGCGCCGAGCCGAACAAGCTGATGGCCTTTCTGAAGCAGATCGGCGAGCGCACCAAGAGCATGCTGCTGGCCACCGCCACCCCGGTGCAACTGCACCCCGTGGAAGCCTGGGACCTGTTGGACATCCTCTCGCAGGGCAACGACGGCGTGCTGGGTGGCTGCTGGACGCGCACCAGCCCTTGGTTTCGTGCCAGCCACTGCCTGGCCATTGCCAATGGCGAAGCGACGGTGCCAACAGAGCCGCAGGCCGGCTGGCAATACGTCCGCGACCCGATGCCGTCGCGGCCGGAGGGATCAGCCTTCGACCGCATCCGGCGCAACCTGGATGCCGACGATAAAACTTGGCAGTTCGCGCCCGAGGTGCTCGACAAGCTGTCGCCGGCGATACGCCGGGTGCAGTTGCAGAACAGCGTGCTGCCAGGCTACGGTGAGCAATTCAACCCGCTGCTGCGTTGCATCGTCCGCCGCACGCGCGGGTACCTGGAGGCCATGATCAACCCCGCCACGGGTGGCTACTACCTGCCCCGGGTGACCGTGCGACTTTTCGGCGAAGACGCCAGCGATTCGCTTGGGCTTGGTGGCTACCTGCGTGAGGCTTATGACGAGGCCGAGGAGTTCTGCCGGCTACTACAGCTGCGTGTCAAAGGAGCGGGGTTCTTCAAAACGCTGTTGCTCCGGCGTTTGGGCAGTTCGATGGAGGCCGGCCGCAAGACCGTGCTCAAGCTCCTCGGCAACGCGCCCGATGAGCCCAGCGATGAGGACGACGACGACGTTGAGGACGACGAAGGCGCGCAAAACGGGCGGGCGGTTCAAGCGGCGTCCGACTTCAAGAACTTCACCGCCGCCGAGGTGGCGTCACTGAATCGATGCCTGGCGCTGCTGCGGCAGGGCGGCAACAACGACCCGAAACTGGATGCGCTGGTGGGCTACCTGCTGGGCACGCGGGCCGACGCCGAGCGGCGGTGGCTCGACCTCGGCTGCATCCTGTTCTCGCAGTATTACGACACCGTGCGCTGGGTCGGAGAGGAATTGGCCCAGCGGCCGGAGTTCGCGGGCATGGAGATCGGTTTGTACGCTGGCAGCAACCGGTCGGGCGTGTGGATCCAAGGCAAGTTCCAGCGTTGCGAACGCGAGGTCTTGAAGGCGCGTGTGCGTTCAGGTGAACTCAAGTTGCTGCTGGGCACCGACGCGGCGTCAGAAGGATTGAACTTGCAGCGTTTGGGCACGCTGATCAACATCGACTTGCCGTGGAACCCGACGCGGCTGGAGCAGCGCAAGGGCCGCATCCAGCGCATTGGGCAGATTCGAAGCGAAATCTGGATTGCCAACCTGCGCTACCGCGGCTCCGTTGAGGACCGTGTGCACCAGGTACTGGCCGACCGGCTGGAATCCATCCACCAGCTCTTCGGCCAGATCCCCGACACCCTTGAAGACGTGTGGGTCAAGATCGCGCTGGAGGGCGAACAGGAAGCCCGCCAGCTCATCGATCGCACAACGGCCACCCGAAATCCGTTTGACGCCAAATACAGCAAGGTTGAGGATGCGGATTGGGAAACCTGTTCGTTGGTCCTTGAGCCTCACGCGGTGAAAGAGCAGCTTTCTCGTGGGTGGTGAACGACATTCATAACTTGCCGCGGCGCGGTCGAGAGCGAGCGATGAGCCATACCAATAACGCCCAGCTCGATGCGCCCGAAAGCCCCCATGCATGAAACCGACGCTCCGCCCATCAACCCGCCGCCTCATTGGGGTGAAGACAAGCTGACCGAGTTCATGCAGCTCGCGACGAGGGCCGCATGGGGCGCGTTCATGCAGCCGAACACGCGTCCGTTAGTCGAAAAGCTGATGGCGATCGATGCGACCTTCCTCGCGGCCATCGAAGCATTGAATGGCCCAACGCCAAATTTCTTCGAAGGCTTGATGCTGGTTTCGGCGCACTCGGCTTTCCGATCAGCAGCCCAATTTGCCATGGAGGGCCGTACCTGCGAGGCGATGGTCCTGCTCCGGAGCTGTCTGGAGTACGCCGTCTACGCCGTTCACTTCCACCGCAAGCCGGAGCTGAGTGAAGTGTGGGCGCATCGAGGCGATGGCGCTAACGAGCGCAAGGCGGTCCGCAAGGCCTTCGTGATGAAAGAGATGCTCGACGGCGTGATCGCACTCAGCAATGAGGTCGGCGAGCGCTGTCGCATCCTGTACGAACTGACCATCGACATGGGCGCGCACCCAAACGAGCTCGGCTTCTTTGGCCGACTGAACATTCAGGACGTGCCGGGAAGCCAAGATAAGCGTTTCGAGATTAAATATTTGCAGGGTGGTGACATCGCACACTTGTCGGCACTCACGACAGTCTGCCGGGCAAGCGTATGCACGTTGGAGTGCTTCTGGCTGATCTATCGGATCCGTTATGACCTGCTAGAAGTCAGCCCGAAGATCGAGGCTATCAAGATCGGGTTGTGAGGTCGGTCTGGAATAGCGCCCGGTACCATCAACAAGCTAAGAACTCAGCGGATGGCTGCGGTGCCATTACCAGCATGCGGCGGCGGCAATGGAAGCGCCTTCTGCGGCTTCAAGTCCATCTCGTCCTGCGGATGCCAGATCGGTTTCATGCACTGCATCGACAGGCCCTGCACGACGATGCCTGACGCCGCAATCATGCCGCCATCGAACGTATGCAGCCACACGATCTTGTCGAACGCCGCCGTCGCGACATGGATGGCATCTTTCGGTTTCACCGCAGAGTCCCAGACGACATCGCGAGCCATCTCGGCGATCTGCCGCGTGACGGGGCGCAGCACGATGAAGGAATCTCGGAAGAAGTTGTTGATCAGCGGGCGGTGCGCTGGATCAAGCCGCGCCGCGCCCTTTTTGTGAATGACTTCGGCGATGGTCAGCGTCGACGTGACGATTTTGGTCTGCCCCTTCTGCGCAGCCGCCCAGACGCCCGTTACTCCCTGCATTTCGGCTGGCGATTTATCGGCATTGATAAGTGCCAGAAACGCGTTGGCGTCCCAGTAGACGATGGGCGGATGGACCATTACTTTGTGGACAGCAGCCGCCGCACTTCATCAAGGCTGGGAATGTCTTCGGGGCTCGGGAACCCGATGATCTCTTTCGCCCTGATGCTGACCGCCTGGCCGTCCTTGCGGTATCGCACCCTGCCGGTCACCTCGACGCGCTTGCGCCAGTGCGTCTGCGCCTGCTTCAGCAATTCGTCATCGACCTCGCACTTGATCGCCCGATCATCCAGCACGTCATAAACGACGAGCTGCAGATGGTTGTGGGCATCGAGGCGCTCAAGCCGGCCCTCAATCGAACCCTCTTCTTCGTAGGCCGCTTCCAGCATGGCCTTGGCGTTTTGGGCGATCACCCGCCCGACGTGCTGCGAGGCATCGCGGCCATACCAGAGCCTGACGCCCGGCTCGCCGACCTTGCGCTTGAACAGGCTGCCGAGATTCCTGGCGTGTTCAATGGCGCGGTCCGTGAAGGCCGCCGGACGGAACCCGTCAGCCAGCGTCTGCAAGCCCTCGTTAATCTCCCGCCGCAGCCGATCAAGCGTGTCCGCGCTGAACGTGCCCGGCATGGCGGCAAAGCCTAACCCAGCGCTGCCGTCATAGACGCGGATGTTCCAAGAGTTCGCCGGCACCTTGGGTTCGACGTGACGCGCCAGCTCTTTGACGAGTCCGCTGAAGGCTTCGCAGGCGGCCGTGAAATCGGCCAACGGGATCTCCGCCTCGTCGAGTTCGAGGGTGATGTCCGTCGTGATCTGTTGGTGGTTGATCGCCATGGCGTGCTGTCCCGGCAGCCTACATGGGAATGCTGCGCTGCGCCATCAGACTTCAGCACGAACGGCCGCGCTCCGCCAGCCAGCGATCCACCGAACTTAAGCCTCATCCCTTGTAGGCGCAGGATGGATGAGGCTTGACGTACCGGACGAGGCTGGGATCGACCGGGGACGACGCGCTGCGAGGTAGCGCCGAGCAGCGCGATGGGCGGGATTTTCCCACCGTGCGGGCTTGAACTCACGACTGCTGCCGCGCCGCGGCAGGAAAGTGCCTGTACATCGTGGCCATCGACACCCCGACGGCGCTGGCCATCACCACTAGCGCATCTGGACAGGGCGGCCCCTGCGGGACCGCCGAAGCGTTGGCTGTTCGCTCAAGTAGGGGGCAGTACCGTCGCGCGTCCGCACTCCGCTGCGCTGCGTTTGCCACCCGCCGGCACACCCCCGCTTGCCGCTGGGCTTCACCCCCGAACACGCGCGCATCGCTGCGC
>JANMWG010000279.1:0-6033 GCA_031393885.1 Betaproteobacteria bacterium
GCGTGGCACCGCCAGTTGAACCGCGCGCACACCTGGCTCAGAACCGCCAGCCACTCGGTTCGATCCAGGTCGTCGACATAGATCGGTTCGCGGCGGTCACCGCGAGAGGTGACGTGATAAAGCGCCTGTGCAAACTCAAGACGCAGGGGACGGGACATCCGAGCACTTTAGGTGATTCGAGTTTGCGGCGCAAGACCTGACCCCAAAAGCACGTGGTCCTGTCCTCGTCATCGCGGTAGATCGGCTCACGGCGGTCGCCACGCGAGGTGACGTGATAGACGGCGCCGGGAAACTCGATGCGGAGGGGGCGGGACATGCGGGGGATCGCAGCGGGGTGGGACGCAAAAAGCAAGACCTGACCCCATGGTCTCATGGTCTGCCTTGAGACTTGACCCCATGACCTTTTGCCCGGAGCGTTCATTCCCTGTGACCCAGCGACTGCGCAACACCGCCGGGCGCACGCTGCATCGCGAGCAGACAGGCTGCGTTCAGGCCGGTGTCGGAGCCCGACTCGCACATTGCAACCGGGCCATGCCCGTAGCCGCGAACGATTCCCGCCATTGCCACGATGATCAGCAGCGCACCGAAGCCAGCTCCTATGTCGCCCACGCAGGCCGCGGGGAACCAGCCGTGCAGGTGCTCGCGACGGGTTTGGTAGAAACGGTTCACGCCGAGAAGCGCCTCGACGCCGCGGTAGTGTTCGCCGTTGATGTCGGACACTCGGAAGTCGATCTGGGCTTCCTCCAGGCGCGATTCGCGCAGGCTGGCGACCAACGCCTGGTGAAGACCCCGGCCCGTCGGGTGGCCCTCGCTCAGCATGGTGGTCTCAGCGCTTTCCTGTCCCACTCCCACGCCCAGGATTTCGAAATGACGCGTCGTCGCATGCCGTTCAGCCGGACGTCTATCCACGACGACGAAAGCCGCACCCTCGCCCGGGGTGAATCCGCCTTCGACGCCTTCTCGCTTGATGCGGCAGGTGGCGTCGAAACGTTGGAAGTCATACCAGTTGATCAGGGAATCGACACCTCCCACGACTGCGCCCTGCGCTTGCGACCGATCCAGAAGAGTGTGCAGGTTCGCAAGGGAGAGCAGCGCGGCAGGACGGCCCTCCGGCACGACTGCAGAGCCGCGGTGGAAACGCAGCCCGAGCGCGTCTTCGATGGCGCGGATCAGGTCCGCTTCACGGCCGTCGAGTTGCGGATGACTCCGGAAGCCGTCCCGAATACCGAGCAGCAGCAGCAGCTTCCCGGCCTCGATGCCGCTTGCGGCCAGGCAATCCTCGATTGCCGGCACGGCCATCATGACGAGGCGATCGAACAGGCGGTTGTCGCGGGGCGTCGGGAGCATCGGGATCGGCGCAGCGACGATGGCCTCGGTCTGGTCGTCGAGGTGCGACAGATCCCAGCGCGCGAAGCCGCTGATGCCCGCGCGAATCGCGGCGCAGGTCTGGGCGGCTGAACTGCCGACTGCCGTATAGGCACCGGTGCCAACCACGATCAGCGATTCCTTCACGGCTGCTCGATGCCTGCACGAATGTGCACGCCACGACCCGCTGCCCAGTTCAGATAGCGCTTGCCCTGCAGCCTCGCGCGCCACCAGGCGGGTGACACCGGCCCGAGAATCATCTCTTCAAGGGGCGGCCGATTTCGCCGCAGAGCGATCCTGGTGCGGGCGATCAGCGTGACCCTGTGGTGGTCGGGTTCCAACACGATCGCGTCCATCCTGAGCCGCGATTCGCCAAGGTCCGGCGGCCAGAGTCGCAACGGCAGATCGAGCGTCGGCAACTGAAACAGCCACCGACCTTCCGGCGTCATGTTCGTCACTTCCACCGTGTCGCCAGCGGCGATTCGATCGCTCTGCTGATCAGGCGGGGCGCATTGATGGTGCCGCGCGTCGAAGTCCCGCGGCAGAAGCGGCCATTGCTCGGCCTGCCAGGCCGCGTCGTAGGTGCCGGCGTAACCTGCCCGAGGCTGCACATGGCGGGCCACCACACCGAAGCCCGCCGGCCCCGGGAGGTCGTCGCGAGAGCGCATGAGCTGCGACGGGTATTCGACGTTCGGAAGCTCGCTTTCGATGCCCGTGTCGGCAGAGCGCGCGCGATGAAAGCCGAGGCCGACGGGATTGCGCAGGTCCATGTGCTGCGACGTGCTTCCGCCGAAGGCGCGCTCGTAGACGATCGGAATGCGCTCGAATGGGCGAGGCGACGAAGGCGAGCCGCCGCTCCAGAACCGGTCCCCGCTCACGCGCAGCGCCTTGCGAACGTCCGCGACCGTGAGCTCCACCATAAGGCTGCCAGCCTTGCGACCGCCGGGCGCGAACGCATGTCCTTCGACGAGGACGTCGACGCGCGCCTTCTCGGGCGCGATCTGGCCTTCGTGGCGGACACTGGACCTCCCCGGCTCACCGCGAAATTCGTCCACTTCCCTGATCGGCGACTGCTCATCGGCGATGCGGACGGGTTGGCCGGGCCGAGCTTCGAACGTGGCGCTGGCCACCACCACATCGAACTGCCGCGCATCGCTGTCGAGCATGCTGAACGTCGTGGCGGGGAATTGAGTGAGATTCACCAGCATCGACATGGGGCGTCTCGCTTCAGACCCAGTGATCGTTGGCATCCATACCCAGCGGCCAGAACGGATAGCCCGTCAGGAACTCGGCCAGCGGCTCGTGCCCACGATCCGCCAGCCACTTCAGCACGAATTCCTCCGGCGCAACCCGGTTCTTGGCTGCAAGGCCCTCGTTCAACGCGACGCAGCGAAGCCAGTAGTTACGTACGGTCGCAGTCACATCGGGATCGGACACCGGCCCGACCGGACGGCGCTTGCGCGTGTTGGCGACGGCCTGCCAATGATCGCCGGTTCTTTCCTCTTCCGACTCGATCAGCCCCGAATACCACTTTTCCCCGGAACGACGGGCCTTGGCGAGTTCGGCGCGGTATTGCTCGAACAATGTCTGGTGTCTGGTCGAGCCTGCAGCGCCGGCCGCGGGATGATCCGGCGGCGCCACGTCGGCCACGGCCTGCAGCAGGAACGCCATGCGCCGGCGCCAGGAAATTTCGTCCGCGCTCATTGCGCACCCCCCTCTTCTGGGCCGAGCGTGCCGATCGGCCAATAGTTCAGCGGTGAGATGAAGACCGCCAACTTCTCGTTCTTGCCGTCGAGAAAGTATTCGCAGAGGAAGACGATCGGCGATTCGGCCTCGTCGTCGCCGGCATCGTCTCCCAGCGCCGCGATCTCCCTGTTCTGCTGCTCGCAGGCAATCCAGTACTTTCTCAGCACTGCCAGTACCCAGGGATGAGCGGCAGGCCCGAGCGGCCAGCGTTCTTCGAGGCGTACCAGCGCCGCCTTGCGCGACCCCTCCTTTGCCGTCTCGGAGGCGACGAGCTGTCGCCACCACTTTTCGGTGGCTGTCTTGGCCTTTCGCAATTCGGTCGCGTAGGCCCGGTACAAACGTTCGTGTCTGGTGGTCATGAATGACTCTGCGGAGTTGATTCGGAGCCGCCCTGGCGCTCGCCGCGACGCCATCCATCGGCCCGCGACTCAAGATCAGAATCCGGGCGCACCTGCAGCCTTGTAAAGCTTGTTGATCATCGACGAATAGTGCCCCGCGGGACCGCCGTCGCCGACCAGACATTTGGGGCATTGCGCCTGGACTGCCGAGTTCCGCTTGATGCGCTGCTCCATCTTCGGAAGATCGTTGCAACCGCCGTTGAAGTAGATGGTGACAATCTGCGGCTTGTGGTCGGCCGTCATCGGCCCCTTGGTGCTGCCGCATGGGCATTTGTTGTTCGGCGGCGTGTTGACATGAAGGGTCTGTGCCGGGGTGGGGCTCCGCGGGCTGCTGCCGCGATCCTTGTGCCGGTCGTAAGGGCGCGGGCAATTCTTGACGCGGCCGTACGCCTGGTTGACACGCGCCTTGATGGTCGGCGCGCCGACCGGCTTGGAGCCGCTGTTCTGGCCGATCGGATCGCCGTGCCGACACACGCCCTTGCCCTCGATCTGCACGTCGAACGACCAGAGCAGGAAGTAGCCCTTGCCTTTCGTCTTGTGGGTGACCACGTTGCCACCCTGATTGCCCGCCTCGTCTCCCGTGCTGGTCGAGATGGACGAAGCATCTTCGAGCGCGGTGGGATTTCTTTCGATCAGAACGGAACTGCTTCCGTCTGCCAGGTCGGACGCGGAAAGGCTGTTCGGATACGGGATGGGGACCGGCCCCGTCGGCGCCGGTGGTGGGCTCAGGCAGACGTCGGGATAGGCTTTTCCGGAACCGCCGCTGCCGGAATGAAACAGCCCCGCTCCGTTGGCGAATACGGTGTTACCCATATCAATTGATCTGGACGGAGCCGCCCTGAATCCGATTCACACCATCCGATTCGCTCTGCACGTACGTGCCGCGGATCAGTACCTTGCCGGCGCTGGTGAGCGTGATACTCGCCTCGCCACAGCTGAGCACGAGGCGATCCTTCGCACACACGAGCAAGCGCCCGCCGTCGACTTCGAGTTCGACCGGCGCGGCAGGCGCCAACATCCTGCCGGCCCTGCTGCGCAACACGCCGATGACGATCGGACGGGCCGGATCGCCGGCCTCGAACATCAGCGCCACCCGGGCACCGATGTGGACACCTTCCAGGTCGACCGTCGAAAGGGCCGGCAAGGCGGCGCTGCCAGGTTGCCCTTCAAATCTCACCAGCGGCGTAAAGCCCTCGTCGGTCAACGCCAGCAGATCGCCGATCACCAGCGTCGCAGGCCCGAAGGCCGGCGACATCGGTGCGGCAACACACTGGCCTGCCAACGCCTCGACGCTCAGCGTACGGGCGGCGATCTCGTCGAAATTCAGTTCCAGGCATCCCATCGCCACGCTCCAGTTCCGTCCGAGTCAATTGCTGTGAATCTTCGAGCCCTTCAAGACGATGTCCTTGTCCGCCTTGCCGCTGATCTGTCCTGAAGCCTCGACGCTGATGTCCTTGCCCTTGATGCTGATAGTCCCGTCCTTTTTCAGCGTGATGCTCGCGTCGCCACAGCCCAGGACGATCGAATCACCCGCACTGACGACCAGGTTGGCGCTCACGCTCAGTTTGTCGTCGGCTCCGACGCTCGTCGTGCGAGCGGCACCGACGGAAGTCGTCTGAGCGCCGCCGACGGATACCGTGCGGGCCGCACCGATGTCATTGGACTGTGCGCCGCCGACGCTCGTCGATTGACTGGCACCGACGCTGATCGTTTGCAGGCCGCCCACGCTGACGCTCTGCATCGCGCCGACAGTAACGGTCTGTGCGGCCCCGATGGCCACCTGTTGAGCCGCCCCGACCGTGATCGTCTCGTTCACCCCCACCGCATGCGTGCGTTGCAACGCCACCGTCGCCGTCTCGCTCGCCCCCACGCTGATCGTCCGATTCGCCCCGATCGAGATGCTCTCGTTCGCACCCACCTTCTCCGTCCGGTTCACCCCGATCGAGATGCTCTCGTTTAGATCGACCGTCTCCGTCCGGCTTTGATGGATCGTGATCGTCTCGTCCTTGTCGACCGTCTCGGTACGCATGCCATGCACCGTGATCGTCTCGTTGTTGTCCACCGTCTCCGTCCGGTCATGCTTCACGTGCACCGTCTCGTCATGATCGACCGTCTTCGTCCGGTCGTGCCCAACCCAATGCGTCTCGTCGTTCTCGACCTCGATGTCCTGGTTCTTCTCAGCGTGAATCCACAGTTGCTCGGCACCCTTCTTGTCTTCGAAGCGGATGGCATTCGCGTTCGCCGCGCTACCGCCCTTGCTCGATCGCGTCAGGATGCCAGACTGTGTGGCGTTCGCCGGCAGTTCCCACGGCGGCATCTGCGCGGCGTTGTAGACGCGGCCGGTGATCAACGGCTGATCGGGGTCGCCTTCGAGGAAATCGACGACCACCTCCTGCCCCATGCGCGGGATGTGGATGGCACCGAAGTTCTTGCCGGCCCACGGGTGCGACACGCGCACCCAGCACGAACTCTTCTCGTTCTTCTTGCCCAGCCGATCCCAGTGGAACTGCACTTTCACGCGGCC
>JANMWG010000315.1:0-3345 GCA_031393885.1 Betaproteobacteria bacterium
GTGCCTGCAGGTAGCCATTCGCGACCTGGCGCGACAGCCCGAACTCATGGGCGAGGCGCGTACCGACGCCATGCCCATCGAGCGAGATCAGCTCGGCCGCCCGCCGTCGGATGGAATTTTTGTCAATTCCCATAGCCCGGATTGTAAACAAGCCACGCTTCTATTGGAAATAGGCATGGCATGCATTGTCAAACAGCAACAATCCTGGGTCTCACCCACGCCGAATAGGTCGGGCTCGGTCGCGGCTCTACAGCGGGGCCTTCGAGGGCAATCCTGGCAATTTCCGGCCAACTTTGCATCAAGCCGCTACCGGCCAGCGCCTCAGTCGTTCACTTATTGCGTTCGCGGAGCGGGTAGAGGCGACAAGCCAGTTACCGCACGACTGCGACCTTTACACCGATCTTCTGAAGCACCGCCGGGGCACCGATAAACCGGTGCCCCGGAGTGAAAATCACCACCGCAATTGCTCAACGTCCAACCCCATTGCGGCGGCCACCTTTTCCAGCGTGGCCTTGCGCGGTTGCTTGACGCGCTCCATCTGCGCATAGGCAGCCTGGGTGATGCCGATACGCGCGGCCACCTCCGCCTGAGTCAGGCTGAAATGCTCCCGCCATGCGGCCATCGGGGATACGCCTTGCTCGTAGGCGAGGTTGACGACCTCGTTAGGTACGGTTCCCTCGGTAAACCCGCCACGCATCCGGCGGAACTGCTCGTAAGGTACGACGACGAAAGCGGGTTTGCCGTCGGCGCCCAAAATGAGCTGATACTCAGTACGTGCGTTCATCGCGCTTCCTGACCTCTTCGATGCTGATGATGCGTACGGCACCGTCGAACTCGAAGAACACTCGATAGTTGCCGACCCGGAGACGGTATCCATACTCGTGATTGGTAAGCGCCTTGACGTTGCGGGCGGTCGCCAGATCCAGGAGTTCAACCGACACTGCTGTTCGAATCTGTTTGCCCGCCTGCGCACCGATCTTTCTGAGCTATTGAAGCGCCTTCGGTTGCCAGTCGATCGAGTTCACATCGAGATAATAAGTCTTCGACACTTATTGTCAAGGGACCGCTTCGCCGCGCTCAACGCTGGCAACGTAACCAGAACCGCACCTGATTAGCGATGAAGTTCGGCCACTACGCCTCCAGATGACGGCAACAAAGACAAGACTGTCCCACAAGAGCGCAACCCCGCCATCAACGCTCGGATTTCCCTCATCCCCAGCCCTTCTCCCGGAGGGAGAAGGGAGCAGGAGCCCGGAGGGAGAAGGGAGCAGGAGCCCGGAGGGAGAAGGGCGCAGGAGACATCCCTCTCCCCTCGGGAGAGGGACCGAGGGTGAGGGGCGCTGAACAATGTCGCCAATCAGGAAACCGCAAAAGGGGTTGGACACCGACCAATGGCCAGCGTCCAGAGATACCGAGATGCTCGTGCGAGAGCTGGGACAGAGCGAGGTCCGTGAGTACCGCTTCTGCTTCCGCCGCCGAGGAACTCGCGTTCGCCTGGAAGACTTCGAGATGTGACCGTTGTCGACTCAGCGCACGTGCGCCAGCGTCAGCAGATAGTCCTGGTGCACGACATTGTCGACGTAGTACGGCGCCACCATCGAGTCGAACTCGGCGCGCACCGCACTCAGCTTCGCGGGGTCGGCAGCGAGGCTCTCGACGAGCTTCTGCATCGACCCCACCGAGCGCTCCATGAACAATCGGTAGTGCTCCAGGCTGAGCGCCGGAAAAGCCATCGTGCCGCGTGCGAAAAACGGGGCATCGAAGCGGTTGCCCAGGCGCTCGGTGATCGTTCCCGGGTTGCCCCACTGCGGCGGTGGTGCGGCCCCGGCTGGCGGCGGTGGTGAATGGCGCCCCACGAAGGCGAACAGGCGGCCGACGAAATGCTCGGGCGGCCAGGTGGCAAAGGCAACCCGCCCGGTCGGCTTCAGCACGCGACGCATCTCGGCGATCGCGACGTCCGGACGAGGCGCGAACATGTGCCCGAACTGGCTCAAGACGACGTCGAAGGACGCGTCGGGATAGGGGAGCTTTTCGGCGTCGCCCTCGGTCCAGGCGATGTCATCACGGTGGGCGATGCTGGCATTCTCGCGAGCCTACTCGAGCAACGCCGGGGTCAGATCCAGTGCCGTGACTTTCGCACCGGCCCGCGCCGCCGTGATGGCCACGACGCCGGTGCCCGTGCCGACGTCGAGCACCGCCTCACCCGGGGTGACCTGTGCGAACTTCACGAGGTGACCGGCCACCGGTGTGGTGAACATGGCCGTCGGCGCAAATGACGCCCACATCTCGCGCTGCCTGTTCTTCAGTTCTGCAAACGGGTCTGGATTCATGGGTTCCTCCGAGGCGACCGGTACCTGCCGGTGGCCGGGAAGTGTATGCCACGACGACCGGCGCGGTCACATGACGTGACCCTGAACAGCATGGTGCAAAGGTACGATCAGCGTCAGAACGCAAGCAGCATCAAGCGACGCAGCAGGGCGGCAAGCAGAAAGGTCGCTACCGCCTCGACCGACGCAGGGCTCCCGCCATGGCCCCTGCACCCAGCAGCGCGAAAAGCCAGGTGCCCGGCTCCGGCACGGAGGCTGTCGGTGCAAACTCCACCCGGCTCGACTGGAATGTAAAGCTCGGGCCAAGGTCGGCCTCGGGTACGGGATCTGGATCGACCGAAACGACCGGCTTGTGCATCAGTTGTAGCAGATTGATCGGTCCGCGTTTCGAGACCGGGCCTGTGGGTTCACTCGGCAGTTGATCGGCGACCGTTGCCGGGGGGCTGGTGTCACGCATCGGCGGCATCGGCCCCGCAGGCGGGGTTGGCCGGTTTGACGGCGGCTGTGGCGGCGCGACAGCTGCCGGTCCGGACTGGACAGTCAAGGTTGGAGGCCTGCTGCCCCAGGAATCCGTCGAGATCCATACCCCCGATATCCTGAGAGGGTCGCTACTTGGTGTGTAACGCGGCTCGAACTGACCATTCGCGACCAACGTCCCGATGGAAACACCTTGCCGGTCGACCGTGCCGCCGTTGATGTGCACCACCGCGCCGCCCACACTCGTCGATGAGAAAACATTCGGCGGATCGGTGACGGCGACGACAGCTGGAAGGGAGAGCGAAGTCCGCCCATTTCCCGGCAACTCGATGTTGAAGCCACTGATATAGCCATCGGAACCGAGCATGATCGGAGTGCCGCTGCCCCTCGACAACGTTCCGCCTGACCCCTGAATGCGGACAACCGGTGCAGTCACCCGGTCCACGTTGAGCGCCAGCGAACCGCCGACCTGGATGAAGATCTTCGAATCGGACACGATGCTGCCCCCGGTCAGCGCGAGGTCGCCGCTGCAGGTGAGCGA
>JANMWG010000316.1:0-1598 GCA_031393885.1 Betaproteobacteria bacterium
ACGCAGGCAAAGTAGGCAAGCCGCGACTGGTCGAGATCGTCCCAGGTGTCGGGGATATAGCTGGAGGCGCCATACAGGCCACCGGTCGACGACCCGAACACCTTCGACGTCAGGGCGTAGACCCGGCACAGTTCATTGAGACCCAGCGTGAGCAACGCGTAGTAGAAGCCGTCGAGCCGGGTCGCCGGAATGGCGATGATGACGCCGAAGACCAGACCGACGGCGGCCCCGATGAACGGCAGCACGTACCAGGGCAGGCCGTAGTTGATCGACAGCCACGCCGTGCCGAAGGCCGCGGCACCGACGACCGCATAGGTCGCCAGCGAGAAGATGCCCGCGGTGCCGATGATGAGCATCCAGACCAGGTTCACCGACGCGTAGATCGCGAACGTCGCGCCGGCGGTGAGCAGGGTGCTCTGGTAGTCGAGCGGCATGATCCACGGCGCGATGGCGAGGAAGATGAACGCCAGCACCCACCAGATCGGCCGCTTGTCGGCGATGGTCTTCTCGCGCCGCAGGGTCTTGGGGTTGTATTCGCCGCGGATGTTGAGCACGCGCCGGCGCGTGGGCCAGTAGCGCTTGCGGTTCCAGGTCCAGCCGCCGTGTCCGGGCCACTTGTAGTAGCGGCGCGGGCGCCCGACCGGGAGCATCTCCACCTTGGCCCCGGTCGTTTCGTCCCACGGCTCCTGCGGTGGCCGGTACTCGTTGGTGGGGGTCTGCTCTTCGACGCGCTCCACACCCCAGCCGAACAACGGATTGCGCCAGAAATTCGCCATGGTCAGGCCTCCCGCGCGCGGTCGAGGATGCCGGCGATGCCGCGCGGGCGCACCAGCAGAATCGCGATGATCAGCAAAAACTGAGTGATCAGCACGTACTGGCCGCCCAGGGTCACGCTGGTGATCGCCTCGTTCAAGCCGAGGATGGCGGCGGCGATCACGGCGCCCTGGACGCTGCCCAGGCCGCCACACAGCGCGATGCTCACGCCCTTGATCATCGGCGTGAGCCCGCCGAACGGCGAGATGTAGTAGGTTTGCGACAGCAGCACCGCCGCCAGGCCGGCCATGCCGCCGGTGATGGCCATCACGTAGAAGCCGGTGCGGCGCACGCCGATGCCGACGATCGAGGCGGCGTGCGGATTCATCATCATGGCGCGGATCTCCAGGCCGCGGCGGCTCGAGCGCATCCACAGCACGACGACGAAGACGAAGCCGATCGAGGTCAGGACATTGCCGATCTTGTCGGCCGTGAGCGCCATGTTGCCCAGCATCACGCTCCAGTTGCCGAAGATGTCCGGCAGGTTCTTCGAGCGCGGACCGAACCACCACATCAGCCCCTGCGAACCGATCAGGCTGATGGCGAGCGTGGCGATCAGGCCGCGCACGGTGAAGTTCGGCTTGTCGTGGATCGGGATGAAGGCGAGCGCGCACACCACCACCCCGGCGAACGCGCCCGAGAGCACACCGGCAGCCAGCACCACGGCCCCGTTGGTGGACAGGTATTGCGCCGCGTACCACGCGCCATAGCCGGCGAACGCGAAGATGAAGCCGTAGGACAGATTGATGAGCCCGACGCTCGACCAGGTGATCGAGATGCCGATG
>JANMWG010000338.1:0-9153 GCA_031393885.1 Betaproteobacteria bacterium
TAAGAAACGATAATGCAGCTATGCAGGCCTGACCCCCTTGACCGCTGCGCTGGATTCCTTGCGCAAGGCCGGATTGCCGGGATAGCACCTCCAGATATTGGCGGGTCGACTCCCGGCCGGGCCGTAGAATCACAGCGTCACGATCCCGCCCGGATCGGAACCCGATGGAGACGCTCATGAAAATCGCCTGCTTGTCATTGCTCACCGCACTGTTTGGTTCCGCCAGTCTGGCGACTCAGGCGGCGGATACGGATTCGATGGCCCTGGCCAAGGCTGTGGTCGCCGCCGAAGACCGCAGCGAGCAGGATCGCGCCCTCGACGCCGGCCGCAAACCGGCTGAACTCCTGGCTTTCCTGGGCATCCGGAGGGGCTGGGTGGTGGCCGACCTGGGCGCGGGCGGTGGCTATACGACGGAATTGCTGCAACGTGCGGTGGGCAGCGAGGGTCTGGTCTACGGACAGAACTCGAAGCCGCTGCTGGAGAAGTTCCTCGAAAAGCCCTGGAGCGCGCGCCTCGCCAAGCCGGTGATGAAGGGCGTCGTCCGGCTGGATCGCGATTTCGACGATCCGTTTCCGGCAGACATTCGCCCTCTCGACGCGGTCACCATGATCCTTTTCTACCACGACACCGTGTGGCTCGGCGTGGATCGCGCCGCCATGAACAGGGCGGTGTTCGCGGCGCTCAAGCTGGGTGGCGTGTTCCTGATCGTCGATCACAGCGCCCGCATGGGGGACGGCACCACGGTGACGGATACGTTTCACCGAATCGAAGAAGGGGTCGTCATAGCCGAGGTGGAGGCTGCCGGGTTCGTGCTCGACGGCACGCCGGGTTTCCTGCACAACCCCGATGACATGCGCGACTGGAACGATTCACCGCGCACGGCCGGCGATCGGCGGGGCACCAGCGACCGGTTCGTGCTGCGATTCCGGAAGCCCTGAACGGGCCCAGGTGGTGCCGAGGCAGGATCACCACCCCTCCAGCGCCGCTCGCTCCCCGCTATGTCACCGCCGCTATAATGCCGCTTCGATTCCAGCGCCCGCCGGCGCTTCGCCCCACGCCATGAGATCCTCCAGCGGCCAGCCCCTGCTCCTCGACACCCTCGGACGCCCGCTGCGCGACCTGCGCATCTCGGTCACCGACCGCTGCAACTTCCGCTGCACCTACTGCATGCCGAAGGAGATCTACGGCAAGGACTTCCAGTTCCTCGAGCGCGAGCAATTGCTGTCGTTCGGCGAGATCCACCGCCTGGTGCGCATCTTCCGCGACCACGGCATCGAGAAGGTGCGCATCACCGGCGGCGAACCGCTGGTGCGCCGCAAGCTCGAGAAGCTGATCGAGATGCTCGCCTACTACGACGACCTCGACCTCACGCTCACCACCAACGCCTCGCTGCTCAAGCAGAAGGCCCGGGCGCTCAAAGACGCCGGCCTGCGCCGGGTCACGGTGAGCCTCGACTCGCTCGACAACGCCACCTTCATGGCCATGAACGATGTCGACTTTCCGGTCGACAAGGTGCTCGAAGGCATCGAGGAAGCCGACCGCGTCGGCCTCACGCCACTCAAGATCAACATGGTGGTCAAGCGCGGCGTCAACGACCACTCGGTGATCGAGATGGCGCGCTACTTCAAGGGCACCGGCCACATCCTGCGTTTCATCGAGTTCATGGACGTGGGGTCTACCAACGGCTGGAGCCTGCAACACGTGGTGCCCTCGCGCGAGCTGGTGGCTCGCATCAACGCCGAGTTCCCGATCGAGCCGGCCGACCCCAACTACCGCGGCGAAGTCGCCGAGCGCTGGCGCTACCAGGACGGCACCGGCGAAGTCGGCTTCATCTCGTCGGTGACGCAGGCATTCTGCAAGGACTGCACGCGCGCCCGGCTGTCGGCCGAGGGGCAGATCTTCACCTGCCTGTTCGCCACCCGCGGCACCGATCTGCGCTCGCTGATCCGTGGCGACGCCTCCGACGAGGAGCTGTCGGCCGCCATCGGCCGGGTGTGGAGCAGCCGCACCGACCGCTACTCCGAGATTCGCACCGAGGCTACCGCCAAACTGCGCAAGGTGGAGATGTCCTACATCGGCGGCTGAAGGCCCTACGGCGGCGTCACGCCGCCTGCGCCAAGCTTTAGCGCGTGCCCGCCATAATCGCCGCCATCGAACCCGTTCCATCCTGCCCGCCCCCAATGAGCACACTGCGCGACATCACCACCGCCGACGACTACGACCCGAATTCGCTGCCGGTGGACCAGGCCCGGACGTACATCCGGACCATCCTCACCCCCGTCACCGCCGTCGAACAACTGCCGATCCGCAGCGCGCTGGGCCGTATCCTGGCCACCGACGTCACCTCGACCATCGACGTCCCCGGCCACGACAACTCCGCCATGGACGGTTACGCGGTCCGGCATGCCGACCTCAAGGCCGACGTGGACGTCACCCTGGCGCTGGCCGGCACTTCGTTCGCCGGCAAGCCATTCGCCGGCTCGGTCGCCTCCGGCGAGGCAGTACGCATCTTCACCGGCGCCGTGATCCCGGCAGGCTGCGACACGGTGGTCATGCAGGAGCGCGCCAGCGTGGTCGACGGCAAGGTCAAGCTTGGCGCCGGGGTCAAGCCCGGTCAGAACACCCGCAAGGCCGGCGAAGACATCAAGGTCGGCGCCGTGGTGTTGCGCCGGGGTCAACCGCTGCACCCGGCCGAGATCGGCCTGCTGGCATCACTGAACATCGGCGAGGTGCGGGTCTATCGGCGGCTGCGCGTGGCCTTCTTCTCCACCGGCGACGAGCTGGTCTCGATCGGCGGCACGCTGGGCCCGGGCCAGATCTACGACTCCAACCGCTACACCATGCACGGCATGCTCACGCGTCTGGGTTGCGAGGTGCTCGACATGGGCGTGATCCGCGACACGCCCGAGGCGGTGGAAGCTGCGTTCACCGAAGCCGCCGCGGCGGCCGATGTCGTGATGACCAGCGGCGGCGTGTCGGTGGGCGATGCCGACTACGTCAAGCACATGCTCGATCGCCTGGGTGACGTGCTGTTCTGGAAGATCGCGATGAAACCCGGGCGTCCGCTGGCCTATGGCCGCATCGGCAAGGCCCACTTCTTCGGCCTGCCCGGAAATCCGGTGGCGGTGATGGTGACCTTCTATCAGTTCGTGCGCGAAGCCCTGCTTACACTTGCCGGACAGGCCGAGGTCAAGTCCATACCCACCTTCAAGGCGCGGCTGGCTTCGTCGATCCGCAAGGCGCCGGGCCGCACCGAGTTCCAGCGCGGCATCCTGGCGCCCGGCGCCGACGGTCAGTGGGAAGTCCGCATGACCGGCGACCAGGGCTCCGGCATCCTGTCGTCGATGAGCCAGGCCAACTGCTTCGTGGTGCTGCCGGTGGCGCAGGGCAACACCGACCCCGGCGAAATGGTCGAGGTGCAGCCGTTCGAGGGGCTGATCTGATGGTTGCGCCCGGGCTTCCTGCTTCACGGCCCAGGCACGTTCCAGCGGGACAGCGCAAAAATCTCACTAATTTAACTTTTTTCGCGGACGCGGACATAAACTAGGGCTTGGAGCGTCATCTCCCTCCGGTGGTCGGGATGTCGCTGGCGACGATGTTCCCGCGTTTCCATAGGCGCGCGTCAAACCGCAAACAACAAGGACAAGACATCATGAGACCCGCAACCCATGCCACTTTGCTCGCGGCCGCCTTGCTCGCCGTCGCCGCGCAACCCTCTCACGCAGGGGTGTTCGGCAGTCTGGCCAACTTCGACGCCGTCAACGATACCGGCCACGAGGCGCACGGCTTCGAGATCGATATCGAAGACCCACTGTTCGATCACTCCAAGATCCAGAGTGTGTTCGGCCTCGATCGCAACTTCGGCGTGCCGCCCACGTCGGTGGAACGCTACGGCGCCCCGACCATCGTCGACAACCCGGGCGTTGGCGTCACCATCCGTTACGCCGCTACTTTCAGCGGGCAGGCTTGGAGCGTCGGTACCCCGACCGGCACCTATTCCAATGCGGGCGACAGTTGCTGGCCGCTCGGCAATGCCGCGTATAACAGTGGCGCCCTGGCCTGCGACCACTTCGGCGTCGGCACTTTCGGCAGTCCGGCCAAGACCACGTACAAATGGCTGGTCGACCCGCTTAACAGCGGCACCTTGTCGCCGGTGGCAGCGGCCCTGCCGCCCGTCAACTTCATCTACCAGCCGGTGGCACCGGGCCCTGTCCCGCAACCCCAGCCGGTGATCGCAGAGATCAATGCCGAGAAGGATATCGAACAGATCTTCGGCCCGGCCTTCTGGGTGAAGGTGTTCGCCCATCACGTGGATCACAACGTGAACATCGACGATCTGCTGAAGGGCAATGCGGTGGTGCCGAAAGACAACGAGGTGGAAGCCGAGTTCGAGCTGTTCCAGGCCGGCGGAGGCCTCGCCGCGCGGGGGGCGAACGTGGCCGGCAACGGCCATAAACAGGCAAACCTGATGCTCAATCCGGGAGACGCCGCCTTGGTCCTGCGCTATGAGTTCTACAAGTACCTGGGCAACTTCACCCCCGAAGGCGAAGCCGACTGTGGCGGCAATGGCACCCCCGACAAACCCGAAAACTGCGGTGGCCTCGGCAACTTCGCCGGCGCGCAGATCGCCGGCTTCAATGCCGTGCAACCCGGGGCGGTGCCCGAGCCCGGCACCTGGCTCATGTTGCTGGCCGGCCTGGGCGGTCTCGGCGCGGTGGCAAGGCGCCGCGTAGCGCGCTGACGTCGCGAAAGTCGCCGACACCCGGTACGCAATCGGGTGCCGGCGAAGGACACCAGCCCCCTCCCATATGTAAAGGACTTTCCGCGTAGTAGAAAACCAGGTGAGCCGCTTCGAATCTGAGCCTTGGCGGCCTTCCTTTACACAGGTGGCTAGATCGCAACCGCTCGAAGGTGGCCGCTCGCGACGCGTCCGAGGCGATTGTCGTTGGTCCGGATTTCGTCGCATCCAGATGCAACGGCGGCGGCCAGGTGCAGGGCGTCCGCGGTCTTCAGGCCACCCCTTGCGCGCCTCTCGGTGGCGAGATCGAATACGGTGGCATCCATGTCCGCCTTGATGAATCCGGGTGTCGAGAAAAACGCGTCATAGTCGTTCAGGAGGCTCGCGAGTTCTTCCGCGAGCGGCTTCACGCGGCACTCCAGTCGAGAGAGATCGGTGAAGACCACGATCGGCGCAGGACGCCCGCCGGGTCTGAGTCTGTGCCTTACGCGCTCAGTCACGCCGATGGCCCCCTCGATCAGGTAGACGATGACGCAACTGTCCAGGAATACGCGCACGGTCAGTCGTTTCAACTCGCACGTTCTTCCGCGATCTGCCGGTCGATACTTTCCGACGACCGGCGTGGAGATCGCGCATCGATACGAACGAACAAGGCATCCAGATGTTGCAGGCCGGCTTCCCCCAATCCAGCTGCCGACTCCGTTGTGAACCGAATTTCGACCTCGGCGTCGCCGTCGGGCACTTCCGGCGGCAGATCATCGGTGATCCTGTGGTTTCGTACGCTGACCTTGAACTTCACGGATTGCATGGGAATTTCCTCTCGATCATTGCCAAGTTGCGAGCCAAGCGATGTCGTAGCGCTCCGTACCACGAGGGGTGTTCGGAGCATTGTCCCCCGCCATGCCGTTGGCGACCCAGGCGGCGAGTTTGCCGGAATCGCCCTCGAAGTTGTCGAACCAGTAGACGCTGCCGGCCGGCACGGCGGTCTTGGTAGCCTTCGGTTGCCAACGGTAGAGACCAACCACTGACCACCTCTCGGCGCCAGGTTGATCTGGCACCCCTGCGTCTATTGGCAGTGTTATCCAGCCTACCTCATCTTAGAAAAACGCCATCGTCCGCACTTCGATGCTCTCGCGCTTCGGTGCGCCGGGCTGTGTAGTCGGGTCTTCGAACGCGGTGTGCCCCATGAAACGCGCGCGGCCATCGGTCTCGGAATCGTAGGTCTTCAGCAGCAGCGCCTGGTTCGGCTCCATCTTCGGAAAATAATACCAGCGGTGCTTCGGCGAGTAGCGCATCACGTAGATCTCGCCGGTGCGCTCGCGATACTTCAAGTCCATGCGCAGCATGTCGGCCGGGTCGTGGGTGGTGGCGTCGCACATCGCCAGCGGGAGTTCCTCGACACGAGCATAGAGCGGCTTCCAGACGTTGTAGAACGCCACCCGCCCCTTCAGCAGTTCGTCGGCATCGTCGGGAACGATGTCGCGCACCCGTTGCGGGCCCGAAGTGACCGTGTAGTCGCTGTGCACCAGCAACACCGCTGGCCGCTGCACGGTGGTCTGCGCACTCAGGTCGGACGGCAGCCGCTTGCGGATGGTGTGGTCGAACACCTCGACCCGCTTCGCGCCGGTCTGAAGCTTCACGAATTCGATGATCTGCGGATAGAACATGGCCTTGACCGCGGCGTCATCGTCGAAGGCGGTGAACTTCGCCGGAAACGGCCGCAGCATGAAACCCTCGCGGTCGAGCGAGAACTGGTCCGCCTTGGGCCAGCCGTCGTTGATCGAGACTTCCTGGCTGTCGGTGCCGGGCGGGTTCTTTTCCACCGGCTCATCGGGCTCGTAGAAGTAGTAGTCCGGCGGGATACCGTTGTCGACCGAGTAGTTGAGAGTTGCTCTGACGGAGTTTTCCATGTTGGTTTCCAGCGTGATGAGGAAGGCGGCGAACCTCCGCCGCCTGCAAAGATTGCTCAGGCTGCGGCGCGGCCGAGGGTGAAGCCGGGGCCGACGTAAGTTTTTTCCCAGCACGGCAGCTTCTCGACGCGCTCGGTCATCCAGCGCCGCAGGTTCGGGTAGTTTTCCAGCGGCAGTTTCTGCAGGGAATGCATGTGCATCGGCGCCGCGACCGCGATATCGGCGATGGTCGGGTTGGGGCCGGCCAGCCAGGCGCTGGTGCCGAGCCGCGTCTCGAGAATACCGGCGAGCTTGTGGAAATTCACGTCCTGCGCTGCGAGCACCGCCGCGTCCGGCTCCTGACTGAACAGCGGCTTGACGCAATGCTCGACCAGATACACGTAGGCACTCGGAAACCAGCTCGACGACTCCCACAGCAGCCAACGGTTGATGTCCGCCCGGGTCTTGAGGTCGCGCGGATAAGCAGCATCGTTGCCCACCTTGTCGGCGGCGTATTGCAGGATGGCGTTCGACTCCCACAGAACGAAGCCGTCGTCTTCCATGGCCGGCAACGAGGCATTCGGGTTGATCGCCAGATACGCGGGCGACTTCTGCTGCGCCGTGAAGTAGTCGGTGTGAGCAAGTTCGTAGGGCACGCCCAGGAAGTCGAGGCCAGCCAGGACCTTGCGACAGTTCACCGTGATCGGATCGGCGTAAATTTTCATGTTTCCTCCTTGTATATTGTCGTTGGGGTGGATGCGGACCCAGCCAGCGCCCGACTTTCCCACCGCCAGACTATAGAATTCGGGGCACCAGCGCAGCCTGCGCCACGCAAACGGATTGTTCTCTGACTGGAGACAATGGCTATCTCCACCGACATGCTCGAAGCCTTCGTCAAGGTTGCCGATCACCTGAGCGTGAGCGCCGCGGCGGCCGACCTGGGCATGAGCAAGGGCGGCGTCAGCAAGCGCATCGCCCAGCTCGAGCAGGCGGTGCGGGCCACGCTGTTCAGCCGCAGCACCCGCAAGATCGCCCTCACCCCGGCCGGCGAGATCTACCTCGACTTCGCCCGGGCAGCTCTGGCGGCGATCGGATCGGCCGACGAGAGCCTGCGCACGCTGCGTTCGGACCTCACCGGCCAGATCCGCCTGACCGCCCCGTTCTCGTGGGGCCAGCGGGTGCTGGCGCCGGTGGCATCCGAGTTTCTCGCAGTCCACCCGGGCATCGAGATCGAGCTGCTGCTCGAAGACCGCCTGCTCGACGTCGCCTACGAACGCATCGACATCGCCTTGCGCGCGACCGCGTCGTCGGCGCAAGGCCTGGTGGCGATCCCGGTGGCGCGGGTGGATTGGGTGGTGGTGGCCGCCCCTGCCTATCTCGCACGCGCTGAGGTGCCGCAGGAGCCGGACGATCTCGCGCGGCATCCGTGCATGAGCTACTGGCGCGAAAGCTCGGACGAATCGTGGCAGTTCGTGGCCGGGCAACAGACCGTCACCACCCGGGTGCGCGGCCGCTTCCGCGCCAACAACCCGGAGGCCATCGCCGGCGCGGCGCTCGCCGGCCTCGGCGTCGCCCTGCTGCCGCTCTACGTGTGCGACGACGACATCGCCGCGGGTCGCTTGGTCAAGCTGCTGCCGGCCTGGGTGCCCGTCACCAAGTTCAGCGCGCAGGTCATCGCCGTGGTGGCGCCAGACCGGATGCGCCTGTCGCGCAATCAGGCGTTCATCGATTTTCTGAAGACGCGGTTGAGCTGACCGACCCTACGCCCTGGATCGCCGCATCGAAAGCTGATACAAATTGGGGCGTGCGAGGCTCGAGGTGGCCGAAGCTCGGGCAAAGGAGATACGTGATGGATAAACGGATCGTGGACGGCGTTGAAGTGCATCGTGGTTCGGATAACGTCTACGCCGACCTCGGCCTGCCCGACGCCGAAAAGCTCAAGATCAAGACGGGCCTGGTGGTGGAGATCCGCAAGGCGATGCATCGCCTGAATCTGACGCAACAAGAAGCTGCCAAGCGCATGGGCATCACCCAGCCGAAGGTGTCCGACATGATGCGTGGCGATTTCTCGAATCTGTCGGAGCGCAAGCTGATGGACTGCCTGAACCGCCTGGGCTATGACATCGAGATCAAGGTTCGACCCGTGTCCAAACGGCCTGGCCGCCTGACACTGGCGGTCGCATGAACCTCGCTGGAAAGTCGCCGTCTTGTGCGCATCGCGGGCCTGCCGCCGGGTGGGAGGGTCACGGTTGTTCGGCGCAGATGCTGTAGTGTTTTACCCGCAGCCGGTCTCGCACCCGGTCGAGCAGGCGCGGCGGCTGTGGCGGGTACGGCGCAACGCGGTCGGTGTCGACGAGGTGCATGGGGGGGGCCTACTAACTGTGACTATAAATGGGGTATCCCTTTAGCTCCACGACATGCTCGATGGCCGCGTGGAGTGCGCTGTGAGCGTCATGGCCGCTCGATATTGTGGCCCTCGCCGCGACTCTCTTTGCGGCAGAAATCCTGTCAGGCGATCTCCTCGCG
>JANMWG010000354.1:0-7607 GCA_031393885.1 Betaproteobacteria bacterium
ATCCGCCCGCACCATTTGCCGAGTTGGCAGTGCCAGCATTCGCCCCACCCTGCTTGTTCGACTTCGAACCAGCATCCCCGGCATTGGTGCCGTTGCCACCAGCGCCACCGGTGCCAACGTTGGACCGGCTGGCCCCGTTCCCGCCTCCAGCCACCATGCCGTTCGGGTCTTCGGCCGACATCGCGTCGCCACCAGGGCCGCCGGAACGCCCGCCGCGCCTATCCGCACGGCGAATGTCGAATCCGTCGGCGGGCGCACCATCGCTGCCGGCGGTTGCATTGAACTCGGTTGCAGCGGCTGCGCTGCCTGCACCGCCTGCGCCGTCGGCACCACCTCGGCCACCCGCCGAAGCGCCGGCACGAAGCGCCGTCTTGCCACCGGCCGGACCCGCGCTCCCCTGGGGACTCGCAATCGGCACCGTGGTCGAGGCGCATGCCGCGAGCAGGATGCCGACACCAAGCCCGGACATGGTCCGGATCATCATCGGTCGAAACTGGTCGAGATACTGGTGGTTACGATTCATGAGTGTTGCCCTCCGCATTGACGATGACTCGATAGTTGGTCGCTTCCGGCACCCGCAGGTTCCCTGCGTGCAACCAATGCGCCGCCGCAACTGTCTGCTTCCGCAGCACGTATATCCATCGGAATGGTCGCTTCCTGCTTCCAAAACCGCCATTTCTCCATGCTACCCTCGATCTTGGATATGACCTGTCTGTTCCGTATATTTCCAGCCGTGATTGCATTCGGGCTGGGGCTGCCGCTGGCCGCTGCCGCGCCGGTGAAGACGCCTCATGCCGACGCCGAGCTGGTTGCCGACTCGGACACAGTGCAGGGCGGCAAACCGATTCTGGTCGCACTGCGTCTCCGGCACGAGGCCGACTGGCACACCTACTGGAAAAATCCCGGCGATGCCGGCATGCCGACCCGGATCACCTGGACACTGCCGCCGGGGTTTTCCGCGGGTCCGATCCTCTGGCCAGTCCCCCAGCGGATCCCGGTAGGGCCGCTCACCAACTATGGTTATGGTGGCGAACTGCTCTTGTTGAGCGAAATCACGCCACCAGCAACGCTGCCGGCCGGCCGGCCGCTGCATCTCGAGGCACGAGCCGACTGGCTCATCTGCAAGAACATCTGCCTGCCCGGGGGCACGACCCTCACCCTCGATGTGCCGGTGAGCGGCGGACACCCGGCCGATTCATGGGGGCCTCGCCTGCGTCAGGCCCGGGCCGCCATCCCGGCACCACTGTCCGGCTGGGAAAGTTCGGTCAAGGCCGGCGCCAGCCATATCGAATTGACCCTCGTGCCGCGCACGAAGGGAGACCCGCTCCCCGAAACCGTCACGTTCTTTCCTGACCAGCCGGACGTGATCGACAACGCCGCGCCTGCCGTGCTGGAGCGTACCGCCGACGGTTCACTCCGGCTTGGCCTGCTTGCATCGGCCCGGTTCAAAGGCAAGCTGGAGACCTTGTCGGGCATCGTGTCGGCCTCGCCCGGTTTCGGCGGCGGCGTGATCGCCGCGACCGTGGCCATGCCCTATCCCGGCGGCGTGCCGACCCGCGGTCCGCCTGCCGCCACCGGCTCCCGCACGGCCAACGACATCACCGCAGCCGCAGCGGATGCCGATGCGGCGGGTGTCGGCCTCGCGCTTGCACTCGGTCTGGCATTGGTGGGCGGTGTCGTCCTCAACCTGATGCCCTGTGTCTTTCCCCTGGTGTCCGTCAAGGTGCTGTGCTTCGCGCAGGAAGCGGGATGTGCTTCCCGTCTCCGCGCGCACGGCCTCGCGTTCGCGGCCGGCATTATCGTTTGCTTCTGGGCGATCGCCGCCGCCTTGCTGGTGCTGCGCGCCAGCGGCTCGATGCTGGGCTGGGGGTTCCAGCTCCAGTCGCCGCCGATCGTTGCTGGCCTGGCCGTCCTGTTCTTTGTGCTCGGCATGAACCTGAGCGGGGTGTTCGACATGGGCCTGCGCCTGCAATCGAAGGCCGGCGCCATCCAGCACCAGGGCGGGCTGACGGGCGCGTTCCTGTCGGGCCTGCTCGCCACTGTCATTGCCACCCCCTGCACCGCGCCGTTCATGGGTGCGGCGCTCGGCTACGCGCTTACCCAGCCGGCCTCCACCGCGATGCTGGTATTCACGGCGCTCGCGCTGGGCATGGCCGCGCCGTATCTGCTGCTCGGCTTCGCTCCCGGGCTGCTGCGCTGGCTGCCGCGGCCGGGACGCTGGATGGAAACGCTGCGCCAGGTTCTTGCGTTTCCGCTCTACCTCACCGTGGTCTGGCTGCTGTGGGTGCTCAGCGCACAGGCCGGCGTGGACGCCGCGATCCGTCTGCTGGCGGGGCTGGTCCTGGTCGCGGCGGCGCTATGGGCGTGGTCGCGCTTCCAGCGCCGCCATCAGGGCTATGCGGCGATCGCCGCGACCGCGCTGCTGGCCGCGGGCCTGGCGTTCGGCTGGCCGGGCAATCCGCCACCCGGGACGACACATGCGCCAGCGGCGAGCGGTCCGTGGCGGGCCTACAGCGACGAGGTGCTCGGGATCGAACGGGGGCGCGGCGTGCCCGTGTTCGTCGACTTCACCGCGGCGTGGTGCGTGACCTGCCAGGTCAATAAGCGCCTGGTGCTCGAATCGACGCTGGTCAGGCAGGCGTTTACCGACGGCAAGGTGGTGCGCCTGCGCGCTGACTGGACCAATCGCGACCCCAGCATCACCCGAGCTCTCGCCCGGCTCGGGCGCAGCGGCGTGCCGGTCTACGTCGTGTATCCGGCGGGCGGTGGCGAACCGCGACTCTTGCCCGAGCTGCTCACGAGCGATGTGGTGCTCGAGGCCATCGCCGACGCCGGCGGACGCAAGTCGTGACGGCGAGTCTGGATCGGTCCCTGAATCAACCGGCGGACTCATCGCCCGGGCGTCGATCCGACCGGCACATCCGCAACCGAGTCACTTCCGTCAAAACCTCACAAAACATGATGTTTTGAGGTGCATTGTGGTGTAGCGTTCTCCCGACAATCGCCAGCGAAAGGTATCGGGGTGACAAGTTACGTTTCACAGATGGGCGGCTTTGGCGTACAAACACCCCACAAGAAATCCTGTAGGAGCCGTTCGGGTGAAACGCTCAATACTGGTCTGGGCCGCTGGCTTGTCCATTCTGTTGTCTTTCTCGCACTGCATGGCGCAAACCAGCAATGCCGACGGCCCCCATTTCGATATCGCCGGCTATGGGGTCGAGGGCAATACCCTGCTGACTCCGGCCAAGGTCGATGCCCTGCTCGCCCCGTTCATCGGAAAGAATCGCGACTTCGGCACGGTCCAGCAAGCCATGCAGGCGCTCGAAACCGCCTATGGTGCTGCCGGCTTCACGGCCGTGCAGGTCAGTCTCCCCGAACAACAGATGCGCGACGGCCGGGTGCGGTTGCTGGTCGACGAGTTGAAGCTCGGCCAGGTGGTGGTCGAAGGCAATCGCTTCTTCGACGAGACCAACGTGCGGCGTACCCTGCCGGCGCTCAGGCCGGGGGGCGTTCCGAACGTGGACGAGATCGCGCGCAATCTGCGCACGGCCAACGAAAATCCGTCGAAACAGACCAAGGTCGCGCTGCGGGCCGGCGAAGCCCCCGGCACCGTCGATGCGGTAGCGCGCGTGTCGGACCAGCGCCCCGCCCATCTTGCATTCACCCTCGACTCGACGGGCACGCCGTCCACCGGCATCCTGCGTGCCGGTATCGCCCTGCAGCATGCCAACCTGTTCAATGCCGATCACATCGGCAGCGCCCAGATCATCACCTCCCCCGAGCAGATGAAGGACGTGCTGGTCGTGAGCCTCGGCTACCACGTGCCGCTCTACCGCTGGGGCGACTCGCTCGACGTCGCCTACATCCGGTCGGACGTGAATTCCGGCAACGTCAGCACCGGCGGGGCACTGGGCGGCAGCTTCGCGATCAGCGGCAAGGGCGAGTTTTCGGTGGTGCGTTACAACTGGAATCTGCCGCTGCACGGCAACCTGGAGCAGAAGATCGTGTTCGGCGCTGACTGGCGCGACTACAACAACTCGGTGCGCTTCGGCGGGGTGGGGCCGAGCCAGGTGCCGGACATCACGGTGCATCCGCTGAGCGCCGGCTACAACCTGCGCTACCGCACCGAAACCCAGGATCTGTCTGGCTTTCTCAGCGCCTTCCACAACATCGGGGGCGGTTCGGGCGGCAGCGCCGAAGACTTCACGGCATCTCGCGCCGGCGCCTCGGCCAGCTACAGCGTGTGGCGCTACGGCGCCAACTGGCTGCGGCTGCTGCCAGGGTCGTATCAGTTGCGGTTGTCCGCCAGCGGTCAATGGACCAACGACCTCCTGGTCTCCGGCGAACAATGGGGCATCGGCGGCATCGATTCCGTGCGCGGCTTTCTCGAACGCGAAGTCGCCAACGACCGCGGATACCGCGTGAGTGCCGAAGCCTATACGCCGGACCTCTCCACCAGGCTCAAATTGCCGATGCGGACCCAGGCGCTGGTGTTTCTCGATTATGGCTACGCGTCTCGCATCCGGCCCCAACCGCGCGAGATCGCTTCCGAAACCATCAGCAGCACCGGCTTCGGTGTCCGCATGTACTACGGCAACACGGCCAGCCTGCGCCTCGACTACAGCGTGGTGCTGCAGCCCGGTGGCACCCAGGGCCGCGGCGACCAGCGCCTGCAGGGCGTGTTGTCGATCTATTTCTAGGATGTCGTACGCATGAAGATTCATCGACCCTCGCGCCGTACCCACCTGATCCTGCAACCGTCGCTGGTGGCGCTGGCAATGGCCTCCTGCTTTCCCGGCACGAGCGCATTTGCCAACCCGCTGGATCCGACCGTGGGCAACGGCACCGCCGCGTTCCAGCAGCACGGCTCCACGCTCACCATCACCAATTCGCCCAATGCCATCATCGACTGGCGGTCGTTCTCCATCGGCGCCGGCGAGGTGACGCGCTTCATCCAGCAATCCAGCGCGAGCCAGGTGCTGAACCGGGTGACCGGTGGCGACCCGAGCCAGATCCTGGGCTCCCTGCAGTCGAACGGCCGCGTGTTCCTGATCAATCCGAACGGCATCGTGTTCGGCCGTGGTGCCGTAGTGGACGTGGCGGGCCTGGTGGCCTCGACGCTGAACATCTCCAACGCCGACTTCCTGGCCGGCAGGCTGGTCTTCGGTGGCAATGCCGGTGCGGGCCTTCGCAACAACGGCATGCTGCGCGCGAGCGGCGACATCTACCTGATCGCGCCCACCATCGAGAACAACGGCGTGATCACGGCGCCCGATGGCACGGTGCTCCTGGCAGCCGGCAAGAGCGTGAGCCTGGTCGACATGTACCGGCCCGACATCATGGTGGACATCACCGCACCGGCCAACCAGGTCATCAACGTCGGCAACCTCGTGGGCGGCCACATCGGCATCTATGCCGGCGCCATCCGCCACGAGGGGACGGCCTCGGCCACCTCGGCCGTGATCGGTGGCGATGGCGCGATCATCTTCCAGGCGAAGCAGTCCGTCACGCTGGCAGCCGGCAGTCGAACCAGCGCTTCGGGCGCCGACGGCAGCAGTGTGACCATCGACGGCGGCAACTTGGCGCAGATCGCCGGCACTGTCGAAGCGCGCGGCATCAGCGGCATCGGCGGCCGCATCCACGTAACGGCAACTCAGGTGACCATCGCCGGAACGGCGGCAATCGACGCCTCCGGCAAAACCGGTGGCGGCGCCATCGCGATCGGCGGTGGCCTGCGTGGCCGCGACAGCACCATCGCCAATGCCTCCACCACGATGCTCGAACCCGGCAGCCTCTTGCGAGCGGATGCGCTGGACCACGGCACCGGCGGCACGATCACGGTATGGTCGGAGAGCCTGACGCAATCGGCGGGCGCGATTTCCGCTCGTGGCGGCGCCCTCGGCGGCGCCGGCGGTTTCGTGGAAACATCGAGCCGTGGCCAGCTCGTGGTCAGCACGATGCCGGATGTGTCAGCGGCTTTCGGTGCCGGCGGCACTTGGCTGATCGACCCGTTCAACATCACCGTGGTCGCCGGCACCGGGCTGACCAACAGCGGCGGCGCCCCGGGCTTCACACCATCCGGCACCTCCACGATCGGCGCCACGCTCATCGCCAATGCGCTGAGCGCCAACACCAACGTGGTGCTCGACACCACCGGCAACGGCACGGACGCCGGCAACATCCTGATCAGCAGTCAGATCATCGCCAACCCGACGGCCGCCACCGGCCTCACGTTGAACGCTCACAACAACATCGACATCAACGCCGCGATCCGCAGCACCGGTGCGGCGCTCAACCTCTCGCTACGCGCCGATCAGGACGCCGCCAGCGGGGGCTTGGCAACCGTCAATGCCGCGGTCGATCTCGCCAGCGGTACGCTGAGCTTCCTCGGCGCGGCAACCGGCACCTTCGGTACCAACACCGCGCTTTCCAATGCCACGGTCACGGCGCCCGGCGGCGCGGCACTCTCGGTCTCCGGCGCGGCGGCGACCTTCTCGAATGTCGCTCTCAACGCCGATCTGCTCCTTTCCAACGCCGCACGCCTGACCCTGACCGGCGGCCTGACTATCGGCACCGGTCGCACGTTCACCCTCAGCGGCGGCTCGATCATCGGCGTCAACCCGGCCACCTCGACGCTGTCGGCCTCGGGGACCGGCAGCCTGGTGGTCAACGGCCTCACCAACCTGCTGTCCGGGATCACCCTCGATGCCGACGCCACGTTGACCAACGGCAGTTTGCTCGCGGTCACCAACGGACTCGCGATCGCAACCGGTCGCACGTTTACCGTCAACTCCACCGGTATCGTGCCAACAAGCATCGACTTCAACGGCACGCAGACCCTATCCGGCGGAGGCGCGGTGCGGTTCACCGGTGCGGGCAACAACGCCAATTTGCGCGAGATCGCGACCAACGGCGTGCTCACGATCGGCCCGAACGTGACCGTGTCCAACGCCGCGAGCGGCACCATCGGTGCCATTGCTGCCGGGTCGTCGATCGTTAACCAGGGCACGCTGGTCGCCAACACCGCGAGCAAGATTCTCACCATCGCCGGCGCATTCGAGAACCAGGGCACCGTACGCGTCGACGGGGGCAGCCTCACTTTGAGCGGCGCGTGGAGCAACGATGGCGCGACTGCGACGCCGGGCTTGATCGACATCACGGCAAATGGGGGAACGCTCACCCTGGGCGGCACCTTCAGCGCCGATCAGCTCGGCAATTTCACCCGCGCTAATGCCGGCGCCGCCGGCACTGTCAACATCACCGGCACCATGACCGTGCCTGGCGTATTCCTGCTCGACTCGAGCCGGGGGATGTTCAACCTGCGCGGCGGCACCATTTCCGGTGTGGATCCGGCAACCTCCATCGTGAGGTCATCCGGCACTGGTGGGCTCGCCGTGACAACAGGCGGCAACCTGGCGGCCATTACGCTCGACACCGACACCACCATTTCCAACAGCACCCGCATCACGGTGACCAACGGCCTGGGCATCGCGAACGGGCGCACCCTGACCATCGACTCCACCGACGGCTCGTTCACCAGCCTGGAGTTCAACGGCACCCAAACCCTCTCGGGCAACGGCGCCGTGCGCTTCACCGGCAACGGCAAC
>JANMWG010000383.1:0-1823 GCA_031393885.1 Betaproteobacteria bacterium
GCCGTGCTCGCCCCCCGGGTGCCCGAGATGCTGGGCGGCAGCGCCGACCTCACCGGTTCCAATCTCACCGATTTTCCGGGTTGCGGCGCGGTGCGTGGCGGCGACAAGGGCGGGCGCCACATCAACTATGGCGTGCGCGAATTCGGCATGGCCGCGATCATGAATGGCATCGCGCTGCACGGCGGCTACATTCCGTACGGCGGCACCTTCCTCACCTTCAGCGACTACAGCCGCAACGCCATCCGCATGGCGGCGCTGATGAAGCTGCGCGTCATCCACGTGTTCACTCACGATTCGATCGGGCTGGGTGAGGATGGGCCGACGCACCAGCCGGTGGAGCACGCGGCGAGCCTGCGTCTGATCCCGAACCTCGACGTCTGGCGCCCTTGCGACGCGGCCGAGACCGCACTGGCCTGGACGCTCTCGCTGGCCCAGCGCGATCGACCCGCGGCCCTGCTGCTGTCGCGCCAGAATCTGCCGGCGCAGGAACGCACGCCGGAACAGGTGCAGGGCATTACCCGCGGCGGCTACATCCTCAGCGACCGACCCGATGCGAAGGCGGTGATCCTGGCCACGGGCTCGGAAGTGTCGATGGCCATGGCGGCGCAACAGTTGCTGGACGCGCGCAACGTGCCCGTGCGAGTGGTGTCGATCCCCTCCTCCACTTTGTTCGACCGGCAGGACCGCAGCTATCGCGACGCCGTGCTCGGCCGCGGCCTCCCGCGCATCGGCGTCGAAGCCGGCGTCACCCGCTGGTGGGGTCAGTACGGCTGCACCGCGGCGCTGGGCGTCGACTCGTTCGGTGAATCGGCACCGGCGCCCAAGGTCTACGAATACCTCGGTCTCACCGCCGAGAAGCTGGCCGACCTCGTGCAACGCGAAAGCGACGATGAAGCCGGGATCGTCAGGTCCGGAAACTGAGTGCGGGCCCGGGTCTCACATGCCTTATGACCTGATCAGCTTCGACCTGGACGGCACGCTGGTCGACACCGCCGCCGAGATCGCCGAAGCCGCCAACCTCACGCTCGAGTCGCACGGCATCGCCCGGCGGCCGACCGCCGAGATCGTCCATCTGATCGGTGCCGGCGCCCACGAGCTGATGCGCAAGCTGCTGGCGCGCATCGTCGCCGAACATCCTGACTTGGCCGCCACCGTGCGCCAGGATGACGTGCTGGCGAGCCTCGACCAACACTACGCCACCACCACCGGCAGCTCGGCCCGCCCCTACGACGGCTGTGTCAACGCGCTCCAACGGCTCAAGGCGGCGGGGGTACGGCTCGCGTGCGTCACCAACAAAGAGTGCCGGCATGCCGAACGCGTGCTGCGGGTGACCGGCATCGATCACTACTTCGACCTGACCATCGGCGGCGACTCGCTGCCCGAGAAAAAACCGCACGCCAGCGTTCTCCACCATGTGGTCGCCGCGTTCGGCGGCAGTGCGAGTCGCACCGCCCACGTGGGCGATTCTGCCACCGACGTGGCCGCGGCCCGCAACGCCGGGGTATCCGCCTGGGCCGTGCCCTACGGTTACAACGCCGGGGTGCCGATCACCGACTCGAATCCGGAACGCTTGTTCCAGAATCTGTCGCAAGTTGCCGATCACGTACTGGCCGGCCGTGCCGCTCGCCGGCGCTGACCGCGGCCACGCGAACCCGACACCGTCCGCCATCCGTTTCGCATCGCCCGCCATCCCCAGACCCCCAGGAGACTCCCGCCATGGCATTAGTTTCGTTGCGCCAAGTCCTCGATCACGCTGCCGAGCACGACTACGGCGTGCCGGCCTTCAACGTCAACAACCTCGAGCAGATCCAGGCCATCATGGA
>JANMWG010000409.1:0-3926 GCA_031393885.1 Betaproteobacteria bacterium
TGGTATCGGCGGCAACGTCGATCCTTCACTGATCTTCGGCGGCGGTTCGGTGAACAGCGGGCTGGTCGACAAGACCTTTGCATTCACGTTTAGTGTACCGCTGGTGCCGGCGCTGAAAGCTCCGATCCTGACCTCCAGTCAAATGGGCATCACCCTGACGCCCCCGTTTACCGGGTTGGCGCAGGTATTCGGCACGTCGACCTCCGGCTTCATCATGGAGGCGCAGGACATCGACATCACACCAAGCGGGGTGCGCGTCCGCGTCAACAAGGGTGTCGATCTGTTCGGCGAAGCGCTTGGCCCCTACACGGCCACGGGGGATGGAATCTTCGCCACAAACGATACGAAGTTCTTCAGTCAGAGCGCGTTGGGCTCGATCACGAAACCAGGCTCATACGACTTTATGGTGGTCAATGTCACCTATGGTCTGACGCCAGGCGCCGGGGTCGGCTTCAGTGGCAGGGTCGACCAGATTCCGGTTCCGGAACCGTCGACCTATATGTTGCTCGCCGTCGGTCTGGTTGGTGTCGCGTTTGCCGCGCGCCGTCGCACCAAGGCCTGATCTCGAGTTAGCAACGCTGCACGAAGGCCCCGGGTCTCCCGGGGCCTTTTTCTTTGGTGCCCGGCCTCACGCCACAAGGGCACCAACGCCCTGAAGGGGTCGCGAAGCGCAGCGTAGCCTGGGAGGTGGGCGTTCGGCGATCGCACCTTGCCTGCTGCTTCGCGCTGCCATCGGCATCACGTATCCTGCGCGCTCGCGACCGCCGCTGCTCTCCCCTGTCTTGTCAGATTCCTCCGCCGCCCGCCTGCCCGTCGATGCCCGTGCCGCCGCCATCATGGTGGTGCTGTGCTTCTGCTGGGGGTTCACCCACGTCGTGGCCAAACTGGCGGCGCCGGGCATCTCGCTGGTGATGCAGGGCGGGTTGCGATCGTTGATCGCGGCGATGCTGCTGTTCGGCTGGACCCGGCTGCGATCGATCCGCCTGTTCCAGCGCGACGGCACACTCGCCGCCGGCGTCTTGGCCGGCGCTCTGTTCGCGGGCGAGTTCGTGTTCATCTTCGCCGGGCTCGCCTTCACCGGGGCATCGCGCATGGTCGTCTTCGTGTACCTGTCGCCGATTCTCACGGCGCTCGGGTTGCATTGGCTGGTGCCGAGCGAGCGCCTGAACCGGCGCCAGTGGTGTGGCGTCTGGATTGCGTTCGGCGGCATCGTGGTCGCCTTCGCGGATGGCTTCGGGTCGGCCAGCACCTCGTTGCTCGGCGACGCCTTCGGCGTCATCGCCGGGGTGCTGTGGGCGGCGACGACCATCGTGATCCGCACCACCCGACTGTCGGCCGCAACCGGCAGCAAGACCCTGTTTTACCAGCTCGTGGTCTCGGGCCTGGCATTGCCGCTGGTCTCGGTGCTGATCGGTGAACCGGGCGTGGTCGCCCTCACGCCCGGCGTGATTGCCAGCCTCGCCTACCAGAGCATCGTCGTGACGTTCGTCACCTATCTCGTGTGGTTTTCGCTGCTCACGCGATACCTGGCGGCGCGCCTGTCGGTCTTCGCCTTCCTGACGCCCTTGTTCGGTGTCGCCACCGGGGTGCTGATCCTGCATGAACCGCTGACCGTCACCTTCGTCTGCGCCGTCGCGCTGGTGGCGGCCGGCATCGCCTTCGTCAACCAGTCGGAGCCAACATGACCGCCTCCATCGAAACCATCGATTACGCCGGGTTGCGCGCCACCCGCCTGGTGTCGTCCGACGGCGCCACAGCTGTGATCACCGACTACGGCGCCCATGTGCTGTCGTGGATTCCCGCGGGTGGCAGCGAGCGCCTTTATCTGAGCGAACTCGCCAGTCATGCCGGCGGCAAAGCGATCCGTGGCGGCATCCCGGTGATCTTCCCGCAGTTCAGCACCCGCGGACCGCTGCCGCGCCATGGCCTGGTCCGCACCGTGCCCTGGCAACTGTCGGCACAGCGCACAGGCGAGGATTTCGCGCTCGCGACCTGGTCGCTCGCGGCTTCCGACGCGACCCTCGCTGTGTGGCCGCACCGCTTCACCGCCGACCTCACCGTGAGCGTCGGCGGCGCCCGCCTCGATGTCGAACTGAGCATCGAGAACACCGGCGACACGCCGCTCGATTTCACGGCGGCGCTGCACACGTATCTGCGCGTCGACGACATCACACAGGCGCGGCTGCTGGGCCTCGCGAGCGTCGACTATCTCGACCAGATCGCCCATGGCGTCAAGCGCACGCAGCGCGGCGAACCGCTGACGATCGTCGACGAAACCGACCGGATCTATCTCGACGCCCCGCCCGAACTTGCCGTCAGCGAACCGGGCCACCGCTTTCGTCTGCAGAGCACCGGATTCTCCAACACGGTCGTGTGGAACCCATGGGAACAGGCGTGCGCAGCCATTGCCGACATGCCACCGGATGGCTATCGGCAGATGCTGTGCGTGGAACCGGCCGTGATCGACGAGCCGGTCGTGCTGGCGCCGGGTGAATCCTGGAGCGGACTGCAGACCCTTACGTCCCAACCGGGCAAACCGGGCAAACCGCTTACTGAATAGCGACATTGCTCAGCTTCCCTCACCCTCGGTCCCTCTCCCGAGGGGAGAGGGATGTCTCCTGCTCCCTGCTCCCTCCGGGCTCCTGCTCCCTCCGGGCTGCTGCTCCCTTCTCCCTCCGGGCTCCTGCTCCCTTCTCCCTCCGGGAGAAGGGCTGGGGATGAGGGAAACCTGAGCGTTGATGGCGGGGTTGCGTTGTTGTGGGCCAGTCTTGTGGTGGTTGCCGTCATCCGCAGGCGTAGTGGCTGAACTTCATCGCTAATCAGGTATGGATTCGGCAGGTGCTGGCGATATGGTACGTTGCCGACGATTCGAGGGGGCAAGCAGCGGGAGCGGGAGAATCAGGGTCATGAACGGTTCTCCGCTGGCTGCGATGTTACGGTCGAACCAGCAGAGCATGGGGACCGGATCTGCTGTTCGAGAACCACGCGAGTTCGATGGGGATTGATTCGACTCTCGTGCATGAACGCCTCTTGGCGATGGAGACCATCTTGAGACAAGTGCTACCGATGTTTGGCTTGGCGTGCCGGAATACTCGCTCGGCGACGTGTGCATCGCTGGCATTGGTCATTGCCATCCTTCTTCCGGGGTTGGCATGGAGCCAAGGCAAGCAAAGCCCGCTAAGCGACAAGACATACGAGGATTGGTACACCTTCAAACGCGGGACGGCCTACACGCTGGATCCGTGGGTGTGGGTGTACACGACAGCGTTTGCAGAAAGGTTTCGGATGCCTGAAAAATGGGTGGACGTCACGCTGACGGGAGCGATGGCGGTGGCTTTTCGCGTCAACTCCATAGGCAGCATGAGCTGCGGGCTTGGCCGTACCGAAAACGCCTGTTGGCCGGTAGTCAACTGCCAGATGGATATCTATGTCGATTCGACCGCCCCTCTTCCTTGGAAGTATCCGGAGATCCGGCGTGATTTCCTGATGAATGGCGTCGCGTCGGATGAGTATCTTTTTGACATCAACGACGACAAACGCCGGCGGCGATATGTGCCCAAGGAAGCAAGCCAACCATTGAGATTTGGCGTTCTCGGGTCGATTCAATGGAATTCCCTTCCTGGAAGGGTTCTTGGTTCCATAACTTCCCCCGATGTCAATTACTTTGACCGCGATCTCTATCCTGGTGTGACGTTGTTGAGCTTCAATCAACTGTGTCCCGCCAAGTCTGGACGCAGCGTCTTGAGCTTCACCAGTCTCGACGACTACAGGAAACTTCTCTCGAACGAGATCGACCCGGGCGCCGTGCGTCCGGTTCATCTGATCGAGATCCCCGATCAGTTCACTCGTCGCGCTTGGGTGGCGTACGAACGCGATAGCCAAGCCTTGAATGAAGCGTCGAAGCGCTTGATGCAGGACTTCTTCGA
>JANMWG010000424.1:0-1610 GCA_031393885.1 Betaproteobacteria bacterium
CACGGGCAGTACGCCTTCCAGACGCCGCTTGGCACCAACCATCTGTTCCAGGGGTGGGCCGACCAGTTCCTGACGACGCCCGCGAACGGTATCCGCGACGCATGGGTGAGCGCCGGCGTCACCTTTCATGACGCCGCGTTCTACACCGAGTATCACCGCTTCGATGCCGACTTCGGCACCGCTCACTATGGCCGTGAATGGGATCTGGGGGTGACCTATCCGTTGCTGAAGCAGTTGCTCGGCAAGCTGGAATACGCCAACTTCATGGAGGGCGACGTGCTCGAGCCTGCCACCGCGCGCAAACGCGATACCCGGAAGCTCTGGATGACCATGATCTATAATTTCTGATGGCAAAGCTCCCGCACACCGAGGCCGATCTGCAGGGGACGACAGTGGCGCTGCTGGAGGCGCGGGCCGCGGATCAGGTCGCGGCGCTGATGCGGCGGCACGGGGCGATGACCCTGTCGGCGCCGGCACTGGCCGAGATACCGGTGATCGCCCCCGAGGCGGTACAGGCGCTGTTGGAGGAGACACGGCGGCAGCCGCCCAAGCTCGCGATCTTCCAGACCGGTACCGGAACCCGCGTGCTGTTCGACATGGCGCGCGAGCACGGCGCGGCGCTGGCGCTGGGTGCGGTTTTCGATCGCTGCCTGGTCGCGGTGCGCGGGCCGAAACCGGCGGCGGCCCTGCGCAGCCACGGCATCCGCATCGACCGCTCGGCGCAGGCTCCCTACACCACCGTCGAACTGCTGGCGGCGGTGGCGGACATCGCGATGGCGAACGAGATCGTGCTGGTGCAGCGCTACGGCGAAACCAACGATGCGCTGCGCGTTGGCCTCGAGAATGCAGGAGCGACCGTGCGCGAGATTCCGGTCTACCGCTGGGCCCTGCCGGCCGACCTCGCACCGCTCATGGTGTTGATGGACGAGCTGGAAGCGGGCCGTGTCGATGCCGTGGTGTTCACCAGCGCCTCGCAGTTGCGCAACCTGCGAACGGTTGCCACCGATGCCGGGCGTTTCGAAACGGTCTGGGCGGCGCTGCGTGCCAGCCGGCTGGTATCCATCGGCCCGGTGTGTTCCCAGGCGCTGCGCGATCTGGGTCTGCCGGTGCATGCCGAAGCCTCGCCGCCCAAGTTGGGTTTCCTGGTGGCCGCCGTCCGTGCCGCCCTCGACAGTTCGGCCGACCGTGGCTAGCCCGCACGGCCGGTTGTCGTTGCCCCCTGGCGGCCGTCATGGCGGCCGTCCAGGTCAGTCGCCACCGTGTCATTGCCCGGGGCTGTTGCCGTCATCCACCGTAGCAGCCTCGAGCGCGACGCTCTAACGTTACCGGAGCGACAACATGGCCTCCGCCAAGGAATTCCTGAAATCCGGTCACCCGCCGACGCTGTTCGCGGCATTTCTCTACTTCGATTTCTGCTTCGCCATCTGGGTGCTGAACGGGGCCATGGCGCCGTTCATCAGCGAGACCTTCGATCTGACGCCGACGCAGAAGGGCTTCATGATCTCGGTGCCGATCCTGGCGGGCGCCTTCATGCGCTTCCCACTCGGGGTGCTGGCGCAGTACATCGGCCGCAAGCGTGCCGCGCTGGTCGAGATGGGCCTGATCATGGC
>JANMWG010000480.1:0-4593 GCA_031393885.1 Betaproteobacteria bacterium
CATCGGAGAAATCGATGGTGAACCACACGGCGCCGTCGGGCGCGATCGCGATCGCGGTCGGGATATCGGTGGCAACGGGCATCGGATACTCGACCACGCCGGCGGTGGCGCTGGCGAGATGGAAACGCCAGCCGAAGATCGTCGCGGCGGCCACCAGCAGAATCACGATGAGCGAGATGACGGTGCGGCGAATGCCGGGCCTTGACGTGCGGGTCGTGCTGGTCATGAGGGCGGTATCGGGAGTGCTCAACTTTTGCGGTGCGCAAGGCGGCGGGCGCCCATGGTGCCACCGATCAGCAGCAGCAGGAGAAAGGCCGCGCCGCCGGCGAGGTTCACCGGGTCGATGCGGGAGAGCACGTTGCTGCCTTCCTGCGCGCGCCGAAACACCTCGGCATAGGGCGTCAGCGAGAAACCGGCGTAGAGGGTGCGCGCATCGGCCGGATCCGGCACCAGCGGCGCGGATTCGAGATGGGTCGGCAGCACGCCTTCGAGCCGGGCCCAGGTGGCACCGCCGTCGGCGCTGCGCAAGATGCCGCGATGGGTGGTGGCCACGATCGTCTTGCCATCGGCGCTGGTCGCGATGCTCCGCACCGCGCTGTCGCCGGCACCGAGCGGCTCGCCGATGCGCCGCCAGTTGGCGCCGCCGTCGTCGCTGCGAAGCACGCGATCGTCGGCAACGACCCACAGCGCAGCGTTGGCGGCGCCGCCAAAGCCAACCGTCTCCACGCCGCGCGCCGACCACGGGCCCGTCACCCGCGCCCAGTGCTCGCCGCCATCGCGGCTGGTCCATAAGCTGCTGCCGATGACGCTGGCCAGGGGCACCGGCGATCCACCGCCCACCGCCAAGGCCGCTGGTGCCGAAACGGGCATTTCGGTGCCGCTTCTCTCCCAGGCGCTGCCGCCGTTGCGGCTGACGAATACGCCTTGCGGTCCGGCAAGATAGAACACGTCGGGTTCGCTGCTCGCAATGATCGCGTGCGCAGGTGCCGCCCCCTCGGGAGCTTGCGCCTTCAGCCAGGTCGCCCCGTCCGTGGTGCGAAAGATGCCGGCCGAACTCGACGCAACGGCAAGCACACCGTCATGACCGAAGGCGACGGAAAGGGTAGGGCCAATGAACGTCCCGCCGGCTTCGGTGATCCAGTCGCGGCCACCATTGCGGGAGCGCAGCAACCGGGTGTCGGTTGCGTACAGCAGGTGATTCGGGTCGACGGGGCTGATGGCGATCGCCATCGCGCCGCCGATGAACAGGCCGGCATCCACCGGCAGCCAGGTCGCGCCATCGTCGCGGGAACGGAACAGCCCGCCCCACGCGCTCGGATCGTGCGCGCTGGCGTCGGTGAACACGAGCATCAGGGCCAGCAGGACGAAACGATGCATTGCCGATGGACGAAAAAAAGAGGAGCTCACGAAGAGCTCCTCATCAGGTTCAGCGAGGAAAGCTTATTTCGGCTTGCGCGAGGTTTCGCCGGGAGCAAGCGTGATCTCGGCCAGACGGGCTTCGTTCATCCCGACCCACGAGTTCTTCGTCAGCGGGTACTTGTCGCTGTACGAGAGCGGTTCGTGCGCGGCGACGCAGTTGGCGTAGCCGCCCGTGACCTTGTAGCACTTCTCGTAGGCGAGGAACTGCTGCACCGAGTCGGTCTGCTGGATGTTGGCAACCTCCCAGTCGCGGATGGCTTCCCACGACGAGTAGGCGTCGGAGCCGAACATCAGCTTGCCGATGACGGTGTTGACCTCGAGCAGTTGCGAACCGGCGGTGTGCGCCCGATGTGCCGCGTGGATCTTCACGCCCGGCATGATCTCGAGATCACCGTCGACGATCATCGCCTTGCCCTTGAGCACCTTGCCGTAGATCGAGTCCATGGTCTTGGGGGTGTAGCCGCAGGCCGGGGTGCGGCTGCAACCGCCGGGCGAGTCGTTCACGGCGCTGATGCGCGGGTGCGGATAGTTGAGCGCCCACTCGATGCCCTTGAGCTCCTCGCGCTGGACATACAGCACCGCGTTCGGAAACTCGTCGAGCGAACCGGCGTGATCCCAGTGGCCGTGACCGATGATGATCTTGGAAACATCTTTGGCATCGAAGCCGAGCTGGGTGATCTGCTTCGACAGCGGCGACCAGTGAGCCGTGCCGGTCATCTTGTGGTACTCGGTCTGATTCCAGCCGTTGTCGTACAGGATCAGTTCCTTGCCGCACTTGATCACGCCCACATTTACCGGCAGGTTCACCGTGTTGATGTTGTTGTGCGGGCTGGTGCTGCCCGGCACGAACGAACGGTCGGGGTGGAACATGCCGAACGGCACATTCATGAAGGTGCTGTTTTCGACCAGCCAGGCCGAACACACCGCCTGGGCTTGTGCAGCAGTGCTGCCGATGCCGGCAACCAGCCCGGCTGCGGCGAGACTCACCGCGAGTTTCTTGTTCATGCTCTCTCTCCTCCTTGTTGTTGGACTGCTGCCACTTCCACTGCCGCTGGTCCTGGCGATGTGCCGATACCTCCGTACCGGTGCATCACCTCTGATCGGCGAATCGCCATCAATTCGGCTTGTGTTCTCCCGGCCAGAGGACTTCGCTCACTTTCAGCAGCGCGCCCGACGCGCGCTCGCTCAATGCCTGTGCCTTGATCAGGTGCTCTTCATTGCCGTCGTGGGCGATGCGGCCCATTTCGGTGAACGCCTGCTGGTAGGTGTCGATGGCTTCCAGATACTCGCGGTGCGACTCGCGCAGCGAAGCCGGCGGGACCAGCGTTTGCATGCTTGTCCGCCCTGCCGCCAGCATGGTCCCGACCGGGGCAATGCGGGCCGGAATATCGCCCTTGCCGATGTCGCCCATCTTGTAGGCCAGGCCGGCGAAGCTCAGGCGCGGCACACCGGTGCGCACTTGCTGATGGATGCTCCACAAGTCATGCGCATAGCGCTCTTCGTCGGCGGTGAGTGCGGGACGCTCCGCGACAGCCTTGTCCGGCACGGCAATCTGGACGGAAGTGGTCAGTCGCCATTCCCGCACTGCGGCATAAATGGCAAAGCTCGCAAGCACCATAACGGCAAGCGCGAACATGACACGCCGCAACGTGAAGAGCGGCGGGGCTGCAACGGCCAAAGAAGCGTCTGAAGGCATCGCCCGAATGTAGCCGTGCGCCTTGGTGGCGTCAATAAATCGCTGTTGCTTCAATGCGATATCACACTTTCACAGAAAACATCACACGCCAGAAAGCGGATCAGTGTGGGTCCCAGATCGGGTTGCCGGTGAACAGACCGTGGACGAAGCCGATGTCGTACATCAGATAGAGACCGAAGCCCAGACTCGCCACGCCTGAGGCCACCCGCAGGATCGTGTTCAGTTGCGGCAGTCGCTTCGCACTCGCGGCGAAGGGCAGGGCGATCACCGCCGTCACCAGCATCATGCCGGCGATGGTGCCGAGGCCGAACAACAACAGGTAGGCCAGCCCTTCGACCGGATTGGTGATGGCAGCCACGATGAGCAGCGCCACGGCGGCCGATCCGGCGAGGCCGTGCACCACGCCGACGAGCAGCGGGCGCAGCAACTGATAGGCGCCCAGCCCGCCGAAGTGCCGGTCCAGCCAGGCCTGCGGCGTGGCGTCTTCGGCGTGTCCGTGGCTGACGGCGTCGTGCCCATGGCGGTGGCTGTGCGCGTAGTCGCCGTGGGCATGCGGGTGAGCGTGCGCGGTGGCGTGGGCGTGCAGGCCGACCAGACGGTGGCGATGACCGGGTGCGGCCGGCTGATAGCGCAGATTGCCGTTGCGCACCTTGAATGGCGCCATGGCCGCACCGATCCGGTCGAGCGTGCCGGTGAGCGTGAGCACGCCCAGCACGACCAGCATGACCGCCACGCCGAGCTCCATCATCAGGCCGAACGTGGGCGGGATGACGATGTGGAACACGATGATGGCGCCGCCGACCAGGGCAATGGTGAGCGTGTGGCCGATGCCCCAGGTGGCGCCGATCAGTGCCGCGCCGCGAATGCTGGCCTGACGGCTGACGATGGTGGTGACGGCGATCACGTGATCGGGGTCGGTGGCGTGGCGCATGCCGAGCACGAAGCCGATGGCGATACTGGCGAGCAGTTCGTTCACGAGGCAGTCCGGATCGCTGGTATGACGATTCGGTGAATGGTCTTATACATCGGCGAAAACTACGCGCTGGCCTGCGCAGCGTCAACGCCGCCGTGCAATGGGTGTCGGCGTGCAATGACGGTCAGTGAAAGTCGCGTGACTGCGTGAGCAGCCGACCGAGCAGATGCGACAGATCCACCAGCTTGCCGGCGATGAGATGGGCGACATCGCCGTCGCGCTCGAGCACACCGTGCACGCCGAGAAGCCGGGCGCCCAGCAGCGTGCGGCGCTGGCGTTCGCCGAGATCGCGCCACACCACCACATTGGTGTTGCCGGTTTCGTCTTCGAGCGTCACGAAGATCACGCCGCTCGCCGTGCCCGGCCGCTGGCGGCAGGTGACCAGCCCGGCCGCGCGCACCAGTTGGCCATGGCGCGCGGTCAGCAGTTGCGAGGCGGTCATCATCCGCTGGCGCTGCAGGTGCCCGCGCAGCAGTGCGAGCGGATGGCGGCCGAGCGTGAGGCC
>JANMWG010000345.1:0-2168 GCA_031393885.1 Betaproteobacteria bacterium
TCCCGACCATTCCCTGCTCAGATCACAGCCCGAGCCGCAACTACCGGGCCTCAGTCGTCGTGACCGTGGCCGTGGTGCTTCTTCCAGCCCTGCTTTTCGCCGCGCCCCTGGCCCGGCGGACGGTCATCGTCATCATCGAACCGGAATGGGTATGAGCGACCACGTCGATGAGACCCGATGCCGGCGGGCCGATGATGCCGCAACTCGGTGCTGCATAACGAGAACTCCGTGCGTTCGGCCGCGCGGACCAGCCCCGAAGCCTGCGCACTTCCGGCAACACTGCGGGCAACGCGCATGAAGGATGTGCTGCTGTTCGCCGGGGTAGCGCTCATCTGGGGCACGACCTGGCTTGCCGCGAAACTGCAGACCGGTGTGGTGCCGGTCGAGATCGCCTTGATCTATCGCATGGGCGGCGCCGGCGTACTGCTGTTCACGTGGTTGCTGGCGAGTCGCCAGTTGCCGAAACTGACTGCCCGCGACCATGCCTGTCTCGCTGCTCTGGGGCTGCTCATGTTCGGGCTCAACTACCAGATCGCGTACCTGGCCCTGGCGCGATTGCCGAGTGGGGTCGTCGCCCTGCTCTCTTCGCTGCTGGTACCGGTCAATGCGGTGGCGCTGCGGATCGTTTATGGCAAACGGCTCGAACCCCGCGTGCTGATGGGTGCCGCCTGCGGAATCGGTGGACTGTGCCTGATCTTCGCCCGCGATCTCGCCACGCTGCGGATGAGTCCGGCGGAACTGGAAGGCGTCGCCCTGGTGCTGGTGTCGTTGCTGGTGGTGGCCGCGGGGCAGATGGTGGCGGTGCGCAATGGCCGCCGCGGCATTCCCGCGTCGGGTGCCACCGCGTGGGGTCTGCTCTACGGCACCGGCTTTCTCGTGCTGCTCGCCCTCGCGCGCGGCAGCGTGCCGGCGCTGCCCTTGACGGCGACGTTCCTGGGGTCGCTGTTCTATCTCATCGGTGCCGGCACCATCCTCGTGTTCTGGTGGTATCTGACCCTGCTGCATCGGATCGGCGCCGATCGCGCCTCGTTCGTTTCGGTTGCCTACCCGGTCGTGGCACTGGCGGTGTCGACCGCTTTCGAAGGCTACGTTTGGACCGCTGCCGCTGCTGGCGGGGTTGCGCTGGTGATGGCCGGCAATGTGATCGCCCTCTGGCCGCGAAAGCGCATACGCGAGTAACATCGCCGGATGGAACAGACTACTGGAATCCGCCGCCGTCACGCATCCACCACGGCCGCCGCCGTGATCGCGTTGGTGCTGTCGACCGCGAGCATGCTGGCGGGTGGCGACGCCGCTACCAACATCAACGTTTTTCCCGAACAACTGCAATGGCGCTCGTCGCCGTCGATTCCGGCCACGATCCAGCTCGCGAAGGTGTACGGTGACCCGGCCCTGCCCGGACCTTTCGTGTTCCGCGCCCGCCTGGCAGCCGGCACCCGCCTGCTACCGCACCGGCACCCGGATGAGCGCTGGGTCACGGTGTTGAGCGGAACCTATCGATCCGCCGTCGGCGTTACCTACGATCCAGACGCGATCACGGAGTATCCGACCGGAAGTTTTTATGTGACGGCACCGAACCTTCCGCACTACAGCCATGCCAAAACCGACGCGCTGATCCAGGAACAGGGCATCGGTCCGACCGGTATCGAATATGTCTCCGCCGCCGACGATCCGCGCAACGCCCGCTAGCCCCGGTGCTCCGGCACCAACCTCACCAGACAAGGAAGCCTCATGAAGCGTTTTGCCAAATCCACCTGTGCCGCCCTGGCCCTTGCCGTTTCGAGTATCGCCTTCGCCGCCGACACCCCCGCCGACGTGCTCGAATGGCGCTATGTGCCCGGCATTTCCAAGCCGATCGAGATGGCCGTGGTATCCGGCGATCCGGCAGCCGATGGACCTTATGTGGTGCGTTACCGCATGCCCTCGGGCATGAAGATGAACCCACAGCGATTCTCCGACGAGCGCCAGCTCACGGTGATCAAGGGCATCTTCTGGATCTCCGGCGGCGAGAGCTTCAACTGGAAGGACATGGACGAATTCAAGCAGGGCGCGGTGATCCTCAAGGAAGCCAACAAGCCCTACTTCGGCTGGGCGCGCACGGCGGTCATTCTCGAGGAGCGGGGCACGGGGCCGAGCCGCTTCGAATATGTGCACGAAGAAGACGACCC
>JANMWG010000529.1:0-3485 GCA_031393885.1 Betaproteobacteria bacterium
CTCCGCACCGGCGTCACCGGCCTCGGTTTTCCCTGGACCGAACGCGCTCCCCTGACCTGAACCTCGGCAGTCCCGCGTAAAGGGGGGCGGTGAGCCTCATGTCTTCGTCCGGCGTCAGGTTCGCGCCCGGTCGCAAGGGGCCTGCCCCCTCCCGGTCGGATCGTTGCTTTATGATCGAATGGAAAGCCAACCCGGAACACGGCATCGTGACTGCTTCCACACCAGGCTCACCCGACGCCAGACCGCATCTGCAGGTCGCCGATCCGGCTCGCCTGCGTGCCGCCGCCGAGGACGACGCCTGGTCGCGATTCGCCAATGCCGACAATGCCGAAGTCTTCTGCCAGGCATGGCTGGGCGTCACCTGCCTGAAGGCGGGCGCCTCCGACGGCATCCTGGTGCTGGCCCAGCCAGGGGGTGCTGGGTTCGTGCCAGCCGCGGTCTGGCCCGACGCGAAGCGTGACCGCGCCAAGCTCGGCGAAGCGGTCGAGCGCGCGATTCGCGACAACACGCTGGTGGTGGCGCCAGCCGGCGACAACGGGCTGAGACTGCATGTCGCGCAGCCGTTGCAGGCCGATGGCGCTGTCATCGGCGCGATCGCCGTCGATACCGAGCCGCGCACCGAGCGTGATCTGACCACGCTCACCCGCGATCTTGCCTGGGGCGCCGGCTGGCTCGAAGCGCTGTTGCGGCGCCACGCCAATTCGACCGATGCCGCGACGGCCCTGCGATTGCGGCGGGTGTTCGACGTCTTCAGCGCCGCGCTCGAACACCACGGTTTCGTGCCGGCCGCCACCGCCACGGTCACCGAACTCGCGAGCCTGCTCGATTGCGACCGGGTCGCCCTCGGGGTGCACCGCGGCAAGCGCTCGCAGGTCAAGGCGTTGTCGCATACCGTTCAGTTCGAGAAGAATGCCGAGCTCACCCGCGCCATCGAAATGGCCATGGATGAGGCCTCCGACCAGAAGACCCGGCTGGTATGGCCGCTGGCCGAAGATACCGAGGGCCAGGTGCTCAAGGCGCACGAGCGCTTGTCGCAGGCGCATGGCGCTGCCGCGGTGCTGACCGTCCCGCTCACGCGCATGGGCGACAGCGTCGGGGCGCTGTGCCTCGAACGGCAACGGGCGTTCGCACCGGACGATGTCGAACTGGTGGAAGGTCTGGCGGCCCTGCTCGGGCCGCTGGTCGAGATCCAGCGCGCGGCCGAGCGCGGACCCCTGCGGCGCCTGTGGCAGTCGCTGGAGCATCTCTGGACGCGCTTCTTCGGGCCGGGTCATCTGGTCTGGAAGCTGGTCGGCGTGCTGGTCGCCGCCACGGTGCTGTGCTTCTCGTTCGCGACCGGCACCTACCGCGTCGCGGCCGAAACCCGCATCGAGGGCGCCGTGCAGCGGGCGATCGCGGCGCCATTCGAAGGTTACGTGTTCGAGGCCAGGGTCCGGCCGGGCGACATCGTGCGCAAGGGGGCTTTGCTCGCCCGCCTCGATGACCGTGACCTGCAGCTCGAACGCCTCAAGTCGGCCAGCCGCCGCGAGCAACTGCTCAAGCAGTATCGCGAAGCGCTCGCCAATCACGAGCGCGCGCAGATCCGCGTCATCGGCTCTCAGGTCGAGCAGGCCGAGGCCGAACTTTCCATCGCCGAAGAAAAGCTCGCCCGCATCCTTCTTGTCGCCCCATTCGACGGCGTGGTCGTGAGTGGTGACCTGTCGCAGAAACTGGGCGCCCCGGTGCAGCGCGGCGACGTGCTGTTCGAGATCGCTCCCCTCGAAGATTACCGCGTGGTGCTCAAGGTCGACGAGCGCGACATCCGCGACGTGCGCATCGGCGACCACGGCGAGCTGCTGCTCACCTCGATGCCGAACGACCGCTTGCCGATGCGGGTGGCGCGCGTCACCCCGGTCAGCACCGCCGAGGAAGGCCGCAATTTCTTCCGGGTCGAAGCCCAGCTCGAGCGCGGCGCCGAACGGCTGCGTCCGGGCATGGAAGGGGTCGGCAAGGTGGTGGTCGGCGATCGCAAGCTGATCTGGATCTGGACCCGCTACCTGATGGACTGGATCCGCATCGAGACGTGGTGGCTCATGCCTTGAGAGCGGGATGAGTGCAGAACTCTACAGTCCTTCGTGGTACCGCGTCGCCGGGCTGAGGCCGCGCCTGAAGAGCCACGCCGAGGTCCATCGGCACCACTATCGCGGCCAGCTCTGGTACGTGCTGCAGGATCGTGCGTCGCGACGCCTGTATCGCTTCAATCCCGCCGCGTGGCGCCTGATCGGCCTGCTCGATGGTGAGCGTACCGTGCAGCAGGCCTGGGATCTGGCGTGCCACCGGCTCGGCGACGATGCGCCCACGCAGGAAGAATCGATCCGCCTGCTGGGCCAGTTGCACGGCTCCGACCTGTTGCAAAGCGAGATGCCGCCGGACGTCGACGAGCTGCTGCGGCGCTACGACAAGCAGACCACCGGCAAGTGGTGGCGCAACCTGCGCAATCCGATGTCGATCAAGCTGCCGCTGCTCGATCCGGATCGCCTGCTGCGCGCAACGCATTCGCTGTACGCCCCGCTGTTCAATCGCTGGGGTCTGATCGCGTGGCTCATCATCGTCGGCGCGGCCTGCGTCGCGGCGGGGCAGCACTGGGGCGAGCTCACCAGGGGCCTGTCCGACCGCGTGCTCGCCCCCGACAACCTGCTGGTGATGGCCATCATCTTCCCGCTGGTGAAGGCGTTCCACGAATTCGGACACGCCTGCGCGGTGCGTGCCCGCGGCGGCGAAGTGCACGAGATGGGCGTGATGTTCCTGGTGTTCCTGCCGATTCCATACGTCGATGCCTCGGCGTCGGCGGCGTTCCGCAACAAATGGGAGCGCTTCTTCGTCGGCGCCGCCGGCATGATGGCCGAGTTGCTGCTGGCGTCGCTCGCGATGCTGGTGTGGCTCAACGCCGAGCCCGGTCTGGTCCGCGCCGTTGCCTATAACGTGATGCTGATCGCCGGCGTGTCGACCGTCATCTTCAACGGCAATCCGCTGCTGCGCTACGACGGCTACTACATGCTCACCGACCTGATCGAGATTCCGAATCTCGGTCCGCGCGGCACCCGGTATCTGGGCTACCTCATCGAACGCTACGGTTTCGGCGTGCGCGAGCTGCGGGCGCCCGAGGCGTCGCCGGGCGAGCAGCGCTGGTTCGTCGGCTACACCATCACTTCCGTTCTCTATCGCCTGTTCATCACCTTCGCGATCGTCCTGTTCATCGCCGGCAAATACTTCGTGATCGGCATCCTGCTGGCGATGTGGGCGGGGTTCTCGTCGGTGGTGTTTCCGGTCGGCAAGGGGCTCACCCATCTCGCGCGGGGGCGCAGCCTGCGGCGCCGACGCCAGCGCGCCTGGGCGGTGACCGGCGTTTTCGTTGCCGTCCTCGCGGTGGTGATCTTCGCGCTGCCGGTGCCGATCTGGACCCGCACCGAAGGCGTGCTCTGGGTGCCCGAGCGCTCGGTCGTGCG
>JANMWG010000353.1:0-6048 GCA_031393885.1 Betaproteobacteria bacterium
CCTCGGCCACCGGCACCATCACCATGAAGGACGCCTACACCTACGGGTTGCCGGCGCAGGTGTTGCAGCAGGCGCTGGAGGAGTGGGTGGCGGGCAACGGCGCCTACGTGCGCCAGTTCGCACCGCCGGTCCCGGCGGCCCAGGACAGCAAAGGATAGAAGCCGTTATTCCTGCGCGTGGTGAATCGCGTGTATCTGGTCAAGACGGTGGACGTATCACTGCTCGCCAATCGCAGATCCGGTGCTGCCGCTGACGTTGGTGCCGGCAAGGCAGTCGAACTGCTGAACCTCGGCACCGAGAAGGAAACCACACGTCGCTTCGACGAGATCAATGCCGTCATCTCAAAGGCCAATCACGGCGTCGCCGATGCGGTGGCGGGTGAACTGCCCGGCGGCAGCGTCAAGGTGGCCATGGCCACCAGTCGCACCATCTCGCTGGTCGAGACGTTCGCGCGGCCACTGGTGGTGGGCTATCTCGCGTTCGATTTTCCGATCCTGGCGGGTGGCCGCATCGGCCCGCCGGTGGCAACCTTCTCGCAGCTCGAGAACCGGCCGCAATTCACCGGCGTGCCGATCCAGTACACCGGTTGCGATCCGGATTGCCGCAGCCTGCGGACGTGGCTCAAGGCCGACCCCGCCAACAAGGCGGCGCTCGCGACCTGGCTCGAGAGCAACGGCGGCACCGCTATCGCCGACCTGCTGACCGGTGACAAGGCCGACCTGCGGCAGCGCGCCCGCGAAGCGCTGGTCGTGCAACCCTGATCCCGCAAGGAGAACCACCATGGCACTGCAACCACCGTCACCCCAGAAGGGTGTTCCGCGCAGCGACGTCGGTCAGGTCGCCGACGCGATGCTGATGGACGACCGGGTCAAGTGGCTCGCCGTCGTGTTCGAAGCGAAGGGTCCGGTCGAGGATCAGTTCACCGTCACGCCGTACATCGCGGATCCGACGGTGGTGTGATCACAATCCAGCCATCAGGCATCCGCAGGGCAGCGCAGCCTGGGGGTGCTGAACGAAGGGAACTCCAAAGCGGAGGGGCCCCGTCCGCAGGGTGCCAGCGGCCGGAGGCCGCAGTCGTTCTGCAGGCACAGACAGTCCGCAGGGACTGTCCGTGTCCGGCCTCACCCCGCGAGGAACGGGGCGCCCCCTCCTGAGGGGGAAGGCGAAGCGCAGCGCAGCCTGGGGGTGGGCGTCTCTACGCCGGCGTCTTCACCGGCTCGGCCAGTTCCTTCAGCAACTCCTTCACCCGCACCACCCGCATCGGCGCTTCGGCGAGCTTGCTGTCGATGCGCAGCTTCTCGGGGCCGGCCAGCTTCCAGCCCTTGCGGGTTTGCACCAGCTGGATGATGCGCGCCGGATCGATCGGCGGATTCGGCTTGAAGGCGATGAGGATGCCTTCGGCCGCCGCGTCGATGCGATTCACACCCAGCGGCTCGGCGAGGATGCGCAAGCGGTGGGTGTCGACCAGCGCCTTCGCCGCGTCCGGGGGCCGGCCGAAGCGATCCACCAGTTCTTCCATCATGTGCTCGAGCGCTTCGAGGGTCTCGCAGCCGGCGAGGCGCTTGTAGATGACCAACCGCTCGTGCACGTCGGCGCAGTAGTCCGCGGGCAGCAGTGCAGGGGTGTGCAGGTTGATTTCCACGCCGGCGTGCAGCGGGCCTTCGAGATCGGGTTCCAGGCCCTTCTTCAACGACTTCACTGCGTGGTTGAGCAGGTCGACATAGAGGCTGAAGCCGATCTGCATCATCTCGCCGCTCTGCGAGTCGCCGAGCACCTGGCCGGCGCCGCGAATCTCCAGGTCGTGCATGGCGAGGTAGAAGCCGGAACCGAGCTCCCCCATCATCTGGATCGCCTCCAGCCGCTTCTTCGCCTGCGAGGTGATGGCTTCCTCGTCCGGCGTCAGCAGGTAGGCGTAGGCCTGATGGTGCGAGCGGCCGACGCGGCCGCGCAACTGGTGCAACTGGGCCAGGCCGAAGCGGTCGGCGCGGTTGATGATGATGGTGTTGGCGGTGGGAATGTCGATGCCGGTCTCGATGATGGTGGTGCACAGGAGCACGTTGAACCGCGCCGCATAGAAGTCGCGCATCGCCTTTTCGAGGTCGCGCTCGCCCATCTGCCCGTGCGCGACCTTGATACGCGCTTCGGGCAGCAGGGCATTGAGCTTCGCTTCCCAGTTGCCGATCGTCTCGACTTCGTTGTGCAGGAAATACACCTGGCCGCCGCGCTTCAGCTCGCGCAAGACGGCTTCGCGCACCAGGCCGTCGGAGAAGCGCGACACAAAGGTCTTGATCGACAGCCGCTTCTGCGGCGCGGTGGCGATCACCGAGAATTCGCGCAGGCCTTCGAGCGACATCGCGAGCGTGCGCGGGATCGGCGTGGCAGTGAGCGTCAGTACGTCGACCTCGGCCCGCAATTGTTTGAAGCGTTCTTTCTGGCGCACCCCGAAGCGATGCTCCTCATCGATGATGACCAGGCCTAAGTTCTTGAACTTCACGTCCGACGACAACAGCTTGTGGGTGCCGATGACGATGTCGATGTTGCCGGTCTCCAGCCCCTTCACCGCCGCGCCGGCCTCCTTGGCGGAGCGGAAGCGCGACAACTCGGCGAGCTTCACCGGCTGGTCGGCGAAGCGGTCGGAGAAATTCTGGAAGTGCTGTTCCGCCAGCAAGGTGGTGGGCACCAGCACCGCGACCTGCTTGCCGTCGGCGACCGCCACGAACGCCGCGCGCAGCGCCACCTCGGTCTTGCCGAAACCGACGTCGCCGCAGATCAGCCGGTCCATCGGCTGGCCCGATTGCAGATCCTGGATGACCGCCTCGATGGCGCTGCGCTGGTCGGGGGTTTCCTCGAACGGGAAGCCAGCGCAGAACGCCTCGTAGTCGTGCTGCTGCAACTGGAAGGCGTGGCCCTTGCGCGCGGCCCGCTGGGCATACAGGTGCAGCAACTCGGCGGCGGTGTCGCGAACCTGCTTCGCCGCGCGCCGGCGTGCCTTCTGCCAGTCGCCGCTGCCGAGCTTGTGCAGCGGCGCGTTCTCGGGTGCGACGCCAGCGTAGCGGCTGATCAACTGGAGCTGCGACACCGGCACGTAGAGCTTGTCGCCGCCGTCGTATTCCAGCGTCAGGAACTCGGTGGGCCCCTCGCCCAGGTCCATGCTCATCAGGCCCAGGTAGCGGCCGATGCCGTGCTGCTCGTGCACGACCGGATCGCCGATCTTGACCTCGGACAGATCGCGCAGGACGTTCTCGGCCGAGGTGCGGCGTTCTTTGTCGCGACCACGGCGGCCGCGCGCGGCGGTCGCATACAGTTCGGTTTCGGTGATCAGGGCAACCTGCCCGCCCGTCACCGCGAAGCCCTCGTACAGCGGCGCCACGCACAGCGCCAGCCGGTCGGTGCCATTGGCGAAGTCGGCGAAATTATCGAGCAGCCTGGCCTCGACGCCGTATTCGCGCAGGAACTCGAACATGGTCTCGCGCCGGCCCAGGCTTTCGGCAATCAGCAGCACGCGGCCGTCGAATTGCGCGAGGAAGCGCTTCAGGGCGCCGAGCGGATCGGCCGCGCGACGGTCCACCGCAACCAGCGGCAGCGACACGGCCGCCGCTTCATCGGTGGCGACTTGTTCGCGCGGCAACTCCATGCGCGCATGCGGCTTGAGTGCGCCGAAGAATTCGTCCTCGCGCAGATAGATCGCGTTCGGCGGCAGCAGCGGCTGGTTGGCGTCGCCGCGCAGCAGATCGTAGCGTGACTGGGTGTCGCGCCAGAACGCGCGGATCGCGTCCGGTACGTCGCCGTGCAGCACGATGGTTGCCTCGGGGGCGAGGTAGTCGGTGAGGATGGCGGTCTGGTCGAAGAACAGCGGCAGGTAATACTCGATGCCGGCCGGCGCGACGCCGTTGCTCACGTCCTTGTACAGCCGCCGCTTCGACGGGTCGCCCTCGAACACGTCGCGAAACCGCTGCCGGAAACGGGTGCGGCCGTCCTCGTCCATCGGAAACTCGCGCGCCGGGAGCAGACGCACGTCCTTGACCTTGTAGATGCTGCGCTGGGTGTCGACATCGAAGGTGCGGATCGATTCGATCTCGTCGTCGAACAGATCGATGCGGTAGGGCAGGGCCGATCCCATGGGAAACAGGTCGATCAACCCGCCGCGATAGCTGTATTCGCCCGGCGCCACCACCTGCGTGACGTGGGTGTAACCGGCCATGGCGAGCTGGCGGCGGAAGCCGTCGGGGTCGAGCCTGTCGCCCTGCGCCAGAAAGAACGTGTACGCCGCCAGAAACTCGCGCGGCGGCAGGCGCAGCAGCGCCGTGGTGACTGGCACGATCACGGCGTCGCACACGTTCTGCATCATCAGGTAGAGCGTTTCGAGACGCTCGGACACGAGGTCCTGGTGCGGCGATAAGCTGTCGTAGGGCAGGGTCTCCCAGTCGGGCAACAGGTGGACATCGAGGCCGGGCGAGAACCAGCGCATCTCGTCGAGCAGGCGCTGGCCGTCGAGCGCGGTGGCGGTGATCACCACCAGCGGGCGGTGCGCTGACGTGAACTCGGCCAGGGCGAGCGCATCGGCGGAGCCGGCGAGAGCGGAAAGGCGTGAGCGCTGGTTGGCGGCAGGAGGGCGAAGCGGGAGCAGCATGAGGCGGTGCCGGCGAACGAGGCGCGGATTATAACGGCGGGACCGGGGCTCGCCGGGCCGACCCGGCCTGTCGTACGCGTTGCCGCCGGTCCGGTCGCCGGACAATAATGTCGTCATCTTGAGTCAGCCAGAATCCAGGCCGCGTCTTTTTGCCCTGATCCCCGCATCGGGCACCGGCTCCCGTATCGGCGAATCCACCCCTAAGCAATACCTGCCGGTGGCCGGCCAGCCGCTGCTGTTCTATCCGGTGCTGGCGATGGCCGAGAACCACCGCATCGCGTCGATCTTCGTCGTGCTGTCGCCGTTGGACGCGCATTTCGACCAGTTCGACTGGGGGCGCTTCGGTACCCGGCTCACGGCGCTTCGCATCGGCGGGGCCACCCGGGCCGAAACCGTGCTGAACGGCCTGCGCGCCATTGAGTCCCAGGTCCACGACCACGACTGGATCCTGGTGCACGACGCGGCGCGGCCCTGTCTCACCCGCAAGCTGCTCGATCGCCTCATCGATAGTGTCGTCGACGACGATGTCGGCGGCCTGCTGGCGCTGCCGGTGGCCGACACCATCAAATCGGCCGCCGACACGCGGCGGGTCTCGGCCACCGTCGACAGAAGCGCGCTGTGGCAGGCGCAGACCCCGCAGATGTTCCGCTACCGGCTGCTGCGAATGGCACTCGAGAAGGCCAATCTGGGCACAGTCACCGATGAAGCCTCGGCAATGGAGCAATCCGGCCACGAGCCCTATCTGGTGGAAAGCGACGTGACCAACCTGAAGGTCACGTACCCGAGCGATCTGCAACTGGCCGAGCTGATCCTGCGCTCCTACGCGCACGAAGCACCGAAAGTGCCGAGCGAGCCGGGCGCGTGAGAGTCGGGCAGGGATTCGACGTCCATGCCCTGGTGGCCGGGCGCCCGCTGATCATCGGGGGCGTCGCCATCCCGCATCCGACCGGTCTGCTCGGGCACTCCGATGCCGACGTGCTGCTGCACGCTATCATCGATGCGTTGCTGGGGGCCGCTGCGCTGGGCGATATAGGGCGGCATTTCGCCGACACCGATCCGCGCTGGAAGGATGTCGACAGCCGCGTGCTGCTGCGCGAGACCGGCTCGATGCTCGCTGCTGCCGGCTTCGCCATCGTCAACGTAGACGCCACCATCATTGCCCAGGCGCCGCGCATGGCACCGCACATACCGGCCATGGTGGCCAACGTCGCCGCCGATCTGGGCATTCGTGGCGACCAGGTCAACGTCAAGGCCAAGACCACCGAGCGCTTGGGCTTCACCGGCCGCGGCGAGGGCATCGCCGCCGAGGCGATCGCAGCGATCGAGCGCAGCCTGTCGGACTCAGGATGATTCGGCTGCAACGGCGGGAGAGCGGTCCATATCTCGCCGATTTCTCCTGGCATATTCCCGATATGCGC
>JANMWG010000546.1:0-1687 GCA_031393885.1 Betaproteobacteria bacterium
GCAGCTCGAGGGCCTGTCGATCCGCAGCGGCTGGACGCTCAAGGTGCGTGAGCTGCTCGGTGGTGTGCGCGGCTGCACCCATCTGGTCGAACTGCTCGGACCCGTGGCCACCACCGCCTTCCAGACCGTCTATGCCGCGCGTGAGCGGGTGCAGCCGGCCGGGTCGGACGGCCGGCGCCCGGGACTCATCGACAGTTGCCACATGTACGCCGTCGACGGTCCGATCGTGAAGCGCCGATGGCCGACCTTCCACATCGCCGCGGCACCACTAGCTGCGAAGAAGGTCGAGGGTCAAGCGGGATGAGCGCGCGGCAAGGCGTCATGGTCGCCGGCGGCGTTGTGCACCACGATGGCGAGTTCATCGGCGCCGACGTCGACCGGCATCTCGAGAGCACGGTCCGCGATGCCTTCAACGCGGTGTTCGATTGCATTGCGCAACCCGCGAGCCCGATCGTCGGTGGTCGCGCGGCGCGCCATCCGTTTTCGCTGTTCGATCCGGCACGGGTCATCGGCGCCATCGTCGCGGCACCCTGGCGCGACCGGGCGCTGCAGGAGCAGTCCAGCTCACCCGGGCAGGACCGCGCCACGGCTGAACTGCTCTGGCTCACCCTCTGGGAAGGGCCGGAGCGAAGAGTTCTCGTCGTGACCGATCTCGACATGGCGCAGGGATTGATCACGCGGTTTCATGGTTGCTACGTGCCCGCGCAGGTCGATGTGCTGCACTTCGATTCGGCAGCGCGGTCCTTCTATCTCGCCGGCAGGGTCGGGGCCGATTGAGTACGTCCCCCCCAGGCTTCCTACGGTCGCCACCCCCCAGGGGGCCATCGCCCTTGGGGCGGCCCGGCGGGCGCTGATGCAAAAACCGCTTGCAGGGGTGCGCGTTCTCGACCTGACCCGCCTGTTGCCAGGGCCGATGTGCACGCTGCACCTCGCCGATCTCGGCGCCGACGTGATCAAGATCGAAGATACCGGCGTTGGTGACTACGCCCGCACCATGGGCACGGCGCTCGGCACTTTGGCGCCGGTGTTCCTGGCGATCAACCGCAACAAGCGCGGCCTCAGGCTCGACCTGAAACAGGCGGCCGGCGTGGCAACTTTTCTGGACCTTGTGCGCACCGCGCACGTGGTCGTCGAGAGTTTCCGGCCCGGTGTCGTCGATCGTCTCGGCGTGGGATACGAAGCCGCGCGTGCCGTGAATCCGGCGATCGTCTATTGCTCGATCTCCGGCTACGGGCAGACCGGGCCGTATCGACTGCTGGCCGGCCACGACCTCAACTATTGCGGCTACGCCGGCTTCACCGACCAGACCGGTCCGGCGGACGGCGACCCGATCATCCCCAACTTCCAGGTGGCCGACATCCTGGGCGGGGCGGTCGTCCCGGCCATGGGTATCCTGGCGGCGCTGTTCGATGCCGCGCGTACCGGCGAAGGCCGCCATGTGGATGTGGCCATGACCGAAGGCGTGCTCGTCCACAACGTGCAGGCGTTGGCTGCCGTTGCCACCGAGGGCACGCCCCGGCCCCGCGGGCGCGACCTGCTCTCCGGCCGCGAGGCCTGCTACAACATCTATCGCACCGCCGACGCCAAACACATGGCCGTGGGTGCGCTCGAGACCAAGTTCTGGGAAGAGGTGTGCGACGTCGTCGGGCGTCCCGATCTCAAGCCGTGTCACTGGGCCGCGAACGAC
>JANMWG010000051.1:0-7017 GCA_031393885.1 Betaproteobacteria bacterium
TTCTATGCGCACTGGCTCGACCCCACGATGACGTACTCGTCGGCCCTGTTCGAGGGCCGCCCCGATGTCACCCTGGAGCAGGCCCAGATCCGCAAGTACGAACGCATCCTCGAAGTGCTCGATGTCGCGCCCGGCCAGCGAATCCTCGAGATCGGTTGCGGCTGGGGCGGCTTCGCCGAACACGCCGTCCGGACCCGGGGTTGCAAGGTTCATGGCATCACGCTCTCCACCGAACAACTCACGTTCGCGCAAGAACGCCTGCGGCGGGCCGGGCTCGACGATCGCGCCACGTTCGAGCTACGCGACTATCGCGACCTGACCGGCGAATACGACTTCATCGTGTCGATCGAGATGTTCGAGGCCGTGGGCGAGCGCTACTGGCCGCAATATTTCCGCAGCGTGCGCGATCGCCTGCGCCATGGCGGCCGCGCGCTGATCCAGACCATCGTGATCGCCGACGAGCTATTCGAGCGTTACCGCACCGGCACCGATTTCATCCAGCAATACGTGTTTCCCGGCGGCATGCTGCCGTCGCCGCGGGTGTTCCGCGAACGCGCCTTCCAGCAGGGCCTGACTTCCGGCGAAGGATTTGCCTTTCGCTACGACTACGCCGAAACCCTCGGGCGGTGGCGTCAGACCTTCAACAACCGGGTGACGGAACTTGCCGGTCTCGGCTTTGACGAACGGTTCGTCCGCCTCTGGAACTTCTACCTGGCGTACGGCGAAGCCGGCTTCCGCGCCGGCACTATCGATGTGATGCAAGTGGAGTTCAAGCGTGTCTAGAGCCATCGCCGCCCTGCTGCTCGCGCTGCTGTCGATGCCGCTCGCGTCGGCCAACGTCGCGCCGCTGCCGGCGGTGATCACCGCCGCCAGCCCCGACCTGCGCCTGCTGGGCGAAGGCCGCATGCGCTGGTTCGGGTTGCATCTCTACGATGCGACGCTGTGGGTCAGCGGCGCCGACTGGCAATGGGAAAGTGCATTCGTGCTCGACCTGCGCTACGCCCGCGATTTCGCCGGCCGCCGGATCGCCGACACCAGCGCGGACGAGATGAAGCGCATGGGTCTGGGCGATGCCGGTCGCATCGAAGCCTGGCGCACCGAGATGCTGCGCGTGTTTCCCGATGTCAAAAGCGGCGACCGGCTCTCCGGTGTTTTCCGGCCAGGCGCGGGCGCCGAGTTCTTTCACCTCGGACGTTCCACCGGCGTGATCCGCGATCCCGAGTTCGCGCGCGTGTTTTTCTCCATCTGGCTCGACCCCCGCACCCGCGAACCCAAGCTGCGCGCCGCCCTGCTGGGTCGCAAATGACCGGTGGCGCGCTGACCCGGGCGCGCCTCGCCGCGTATTCGGCGCTCGCGCTGCCGCTCGCGATGGCGGCGCTGCCGATCTACGTTCATGTTCCCAAGTACTACGCCGACGATCTCGGCCTTTCGCTGGCAGCGGTCGGCGCGATTCTGCTCGGCGCGCGCCTGCTCGATGCGATCCAGGATCCGCTGCTCGGCTGGCTGAGCGACCGGTCGGCCTCGGCCAGCGGCGGCCGCAATCGATACGTGCTGGCTGCCGTGCCGCTGCTGGCGCTCGGCGTGCTGGCGGTGTTCAACCCGCCCGCCGCCACGGGTAGTGCCCTGGGCCTGTGGCTCGCCGGGAGTCTGGTCGTCGTCTACCTCGGTTTCAGCATGGCGACGATCAGCTATTTCGCCATCGGTGCGGCGCTCTCCACCGACTACCATCAGCGCACGCGGGTCACCGCGACACGCGGCGCGCTCGGCGTCATCGGCGTCCTGATCGCCGCGGCGTTACCCGATCTGCTGGCCGGCAAGCACGGCACCGGGGAGGGGCTGCGATTGTTCAGCCTGCTCTACGTGCCGATCCTGCTGGCGGGCGCTGGCCTGATGCTGTTCGGATCGCCGCCGGTGGCGGTGACCGCGTCGACCCACCGGCCCGGCCTGCGCACGTCGCTGCTGCGCCCGCTGCGCAACCCGGGTTTCCGATGGCTGCTCGGCGTGTTCGCGATCAGTGGTGTCGCCTCCGCCATCCCCAACACGCTGATCCTGTTCTATGTGCAGGACGTATTGCAGCAACCGCAGCTCAACGCGATCTTTCTCGGGCTCTACTTCGTCTTCGGCGCGCTCGGCATGCCGCTGTGGGTCGCCGCCTCGCGGCGCGTCGGCAAGAAGATCGCGTGGCTGTTCGGCATGGGCATGAGCGTGGTCGCGTTCATCGGCGCCTACCTGCTCGGTGCCGGCGACGCACTGGAGTTCGGCATCGTCTGCGCGGTGTCGGGCATTGCCTACGGCGCCGAGCTGGCGCTGCCGCCGTCGATCCTGGCCGACATCATCGACCGCGACGACGCCACGCCGGCGCAGCGTCCGGAGGGCGCCTACTTCGGACTCTGGCAACTCACCGAAAAGCTCAATCTCGCCCTCGCCGCCGGCATCGCGTTGCCCGTGCTCGGGCTTCTGGGCTACCGTCCCGGCACCGAGCAATCGCCCATGGGCCGCCTGTCTCTCATCTACGCTGCCGTGCCCTGCCTGCTCAAGATCGTCGCGGTCATCGTGCTCTGGCTCGCGCCGGTCGAACGCCGCGACTGGACCCCATCCGCCGTCCCCGGAGCATCCCACCCATGATTCGCCGCTTGCTGTTGTCGTTCGTTCTCGTGCTGCTGGCCGGCTGTTCCTCCGTGAAGGTCGAGGATTTCGCCGCCGAGAAGCCGGCGCTCGACGTCAGCACCTACTTCAACGGCGTGATCGACGCCTGGGGTGTGGTGCGCAATCGCGACGGCTCGATCTCGCAGCGCTTTACCGTCGTCATCCGCGCCACCTGGCAGGCCGACACCGGCACGCTCGACGAGACCTTCACCTATTCCGACGGCCACACCCAGAAACGCGTTTGGACCTTCCGCAAGTCCGACGCGCGCTATGTCGGCACCGCCGCCGACGTGGTCGGCGAAGCCATCGGGCAGACCTCGGGCAACGCGTTTCGCATGCGGTACGTGCTCGATTTTCCGTACAGCGGCACCCGCACCCTGCATCTGGACGTCGACGACTGGATGTACCTCATCGACGACAAGGCGCTGCTGAACCGCTCCAGCATCACCAAGCTCGGCTTCGACGTCGCCTCGGTGTTCATCAGTTTCAGGAAACGGGACTGACCCGGTCAGCGGCCACGAACATGGCAATGAACCCTCCGATCACCACCTGGAAAGGACTGCGCGTCTGGGTTGTCGGCGCCTCCACCGGCATCGGCGCGGCCATCGCGCAGGAACTCATCTCGCGCGGCGCACGCGTCGCGCTGTCCGCACGCAAACGCGAGCCGCTCGATGCGATGGCGGCCAAGGCATCCGCCGGAAACGTGATGGTGCTGCCGCTCGACGTGACCGTCGTCGACACGGTCGTCGCGGCCCATGCATCGGCGACGCAAGCGTGGGGCGGATTCGACCTCGTGCTCATCGTGGCCGGCAACTACACCCCGATGCGCGCCTTCGATCTCGACACCGAGAAAGCGAAGGCGCTGTTCGACGTCAACGTCAACGGCGTCTACAACGTGCTCGAGCCGGTGGTGCCGGCGTTCATCGCGGCCGGCGGCGGCCACATCGCCATCTTCTCCAGCGTGGCCGGCTTTCGTGGGCTGCCGCAGGCGCTGATCTACGGCCCGAGCAAGGCCGCGCTGATCAATCTGGCCGAAGGCTTATATCTCGATCTCGCGCCGAAGGGCATCGGCGTCCACGTCATCAATCCCGGATTCGTGAAGACACCGCTGACCGATCAGAACGAATTCAAGATGCCCGCGCTGATCTCGGCGGAGGAAGCCGCGCGGAGCACGCTCCGTGGCCTCGAGCGTGGCGAGTTCGAGACCCATTTTCCCAAGCGCTTCACCCGTTGGTTCAAGCTGCTGCGATGTGTGCCCTATCGCTGGTACTTCTACCTCATCCACAAGGTCACCGGCCTGTGACGCTCGACGATATCGTTCGCTATTTCGACACCATGAGCCCCGAGTCGGTCGTCCACCTCGGTCTCGTGTACACGGACGATGCGTTCTTCAAGGACCCGTTCAACGAGGTGCGTGGCCTGCACGCGATCGAGGATATTTTCCGGCGCATGTACGTGCCGCTGATCGATCCGCGCTTCGCTGTGGTCAACCGCATCGCAAGCGACGGGCAGGCAATGCTCGAATGGGATTTTCATTTCCGCATCCGGCGCTACCAGCCCGACGTGGTCCGGACGGTTCATGGCGTGAGCCATCTCGGATTTGCCGAGGATGGCCGTATCGCCTATCACCGCGACTACTGGGACACCGCGGAGGAGCTGTACGCCAAGCTGCCGCTCATCGGTGGCGTGATGCGCTTCCTGCGTTCACGCGTGAGCTGATGACGACCCTCCAAAGCTGCCTTCGGTCGCTACCCCCCAATGGGTGGGCAGCGCCATTGGGTCGGCCCGGCTGGCGCTGAGGCTGATAGTGGATCGGGCGCTGGTCTGGTTTCGCCGCGACCTGCGCGCTACGGACCACGCGGCACTTCATCACGCGCTGAACGAGGCGCGGGCGGTGCGATGCGTGTTCGTGTTCGACACCGACATCCTCGACGCGCTAGAGAACCGCGCCGATCGCCGGGTCGAGTTCATCTGGCACGCGGTGGCGGAACTGCGCGCGAGTCTCGAAGCCCTGGGCGGTGGCCTGACGGTGTTGCATGGCTCCGCGCGGCGCCTGGTGCCGCAGCTCGCCGCTGAGATCGGCGCCAATGCGGTCTACGCCAATCACGACTACGAACCGGCGGCCATCGAGCGCGACACCGTCGTGGAGCGGGAACTTCGCGAGCAGGACCGCGCCTTCCACACCTTCAAGGACCAGTGCGTGTTCGAGAAGAACGAGGTGCTGACCCAGGCCGGCAAGCCGTTCTCGGTGTTCACGCCGTACCAGAATGCGTGGCTGGCGCGTGCGGCCGATCCGTTCTACTTGAAGGAGTATCCGGTCGAGTCGCATCGCGCTCGATTCGAGCGGGCGTCGCCCGGTCCGATGCCGACGTTGCAGGAGTTGGGTTTCGAGCCGACCAACCTCACCACCCTCAAGCTGCCGACCGGGGCAAGTGGCGCGCGACGGCTGTTCGACGATTTCCTCGAGCGCATCGACGACTATCGCGAGCGGCGCGACTTTCCGGGCGTGCCGGGGCCTTCCTACCTGTCGGTGCACCTGCGTTTCGGCACCATCTCGATCCGCGAGATGGCGCGCGCGGCGCTGGCACGCACCAGCGCCGGTGCCGCCACCTGGCTCTCCGAATTGATCTGGCGCGACTTCTATTTCCAGATCCTCTGGCATCACCCGCGAGTGGTGGAGCACAGCTTCAAGCCCGAATACGATGCGCTGGTGTTCCCCGACCGCGACGACCTGTTCGTCGCGTGGTGCGAGGGCCGCACCGGCTACCCGTTGGTGGACGCCGCGATGCGACAGATCAACGCCTCGGGCTACATGCACAACCGGTTGCGGATGGTGGCCGCCTCGTTTTTGGTAAAGGACCTGCATGTGCACTGGCGGCGAGGCGAGGCCTATTTCGCCACGCACCTCAACGACTTCGACCTTTCCGCCAACAATGGCGGCTGGCAGTGGGCGGCGTCCACCGGCTGCGACGCCCAGCCTTACTTCCGCATCTTCAATCCGGTGACCCAGTCGGAGAAGTTCGATGCTGACGGCAGGTTCATCCGGCGCTACGTTCCCGAGTTGGAAAAGGTGCCGGCCAGGTACATCCACGCCCCCTGGACCATGACGCCTGCACAGCAGCAGGCGGTCGGCGTCGTGATCGGCCGGGACTATCCTGCGCCCGTGGTCGATCACGCCCAGGCGCGCTTGATCGCGCTCGAACTCTACGGCGTGGTCAAGGCCGGCAACTGAACAAGGTCACGCACTACCTGCTGCGCGCCGACGACATCAAGCCGTATGTCGCCGTGCGCAGCAAGTATCTCGGCGAAGCCCACCCGGCATCGATGCTGCTGGTGGTGCCACAACTGGTGCGGCCGGCGTACCTGCTGGACGTGGAGGCGGTGGCGGCGAAGGTGGGGTAGGGCGGGGTTCGGCAGGTGAACCGAACCGCCCTATGGCACCAGGATCAGCGGTACCGTGGCCCCCGCCGACTCGATCACCCGATGGCTCTCCGCGGCGTCGGCCAGCGCAAAGGTGCGTGCCGGCCTGACCTTGAGCCAGCCGCCTTCCAGCGCCTGAAAGACGTTGGCCGCCATCTCCTCCCGCTGCGCGGCCTCGCGCACGTAATGGAACACGATCGGGCGTGAGATGGAGCTGGATCGTGCAGCCAGTGCCGACATCTCGAACGGCGGCACGGCACCCGAAGCCTGGCCGAAGTTGACCAGATGACCGCAGAAGTCGAGCGCGGCGAGCGACCCCGCGAACGTGTCCTTGCCCACGCCGTCGTACGCGACCGCGACGCCTTGGCCCTGCGTGAGTTCCCGAACGCGCTGGACCACGTCTTCGCTCTTGGAATTGATGGTGTGATGGCACCCGGCGGCAGTGGCCACGGCGGCTTGTGCGTCGTCGATCACGGTGCCGATGGTCGTCGCGCCGATGTGCGACGCCCATTGGCACAGTAGCTGGCCGACGCCGCCGGCGGCAGCCTGCACGAGTATCCAGGAACCCGATGTCACGTGATGCACTCGCCGCAGCAGCATCTCGACCGTGAGCCCGCGCAGCAGGGCGGATGCGGCGACCTCATCGGTCACGCCGGCCGGGACGCGCAACAGTTGCGCCTCGTCGATCAGGCGCTCCGAGGCGTAGACGCCATAGGCACCCGTGACGTAGGCGACCCGGTCGCCCACCTTCCAGCGCGTCACGTCCGGCCCGCATTCGCTTACAACCCCGGCGGCCTCGATGCCGGGAGTCCCGGGCAGTTGCAGCGTCTTGTACAAGCCCGAGCGGACATACACGTCATGAAAGTTGACACCGATGCAGGTGTGCTGAAGGCGCACCTGGTTCGGCCCTGGCGCGTCTACCCGAACCTCCTTCAACTTCATGACCTCGGG
>JANMWG010000061.1:0-3741 GCA_031393885.1 Betaproteobacteria bacterium
ATGCGCGGCACGCGCATGGCCATCGGCGGGTTCATCGACGTGGCGCTCGACGCCGGCGCGCAGATCGTCACGCCGATCGCTGGTTACGCCTCGCCCAGCGGCCCGGTCGACGGCGAGGCCTGGGATGGTTTCTGCGAGCGCATCTGCGACGCCGTCGCGGGCGGTTGCGATGCCGTCATGCTCGATCTGCACGGCGCGATGGTGGTGGCCGATCGCACCGACGACGGCGAAGGCGCTTTGCTGGAAAGAGTGCGCCGCATCGCGCCGCGCACGCCGATCGCCGTCTCGCTCGACCTGCATGCCAACGTCAGCGAATCGCTGGTTCGCCACTGCGACATTCTCACCGGCTACAAGACCTATCCGCACGTCGACATGTACCAATCGGGGGCGCTTGCCGGTTCGATCCTGATGCGGATGCTCGATGGCAAGGTGAGGCCGGTGATGGCATTCGGCCAGCGCCCGCTGCTCGCGCAGACGTTGTGCATGAACACCGACGAGCAGCCGATGAAGGCTTTCGTCGACGCCGCGCGTGCGGCCGAGCGCGAGGGTCTGCTGGCGGCAACCGCGTTCGGCGGGTTTCCCGCCGCCGACATCCGTGACGCCGGCATCAGCGCCGTGGTGGTGGCCGATGGCGACACCGCGCGCGCCCGTGCGGTTTGCGAAGCCATGCTCGACGGCGCGTGGCGCGATCGCGACGCGTTCATCTATCAGGGCACGCCGCTGGTCGCGGCCATCGCGCGCGCCCGGATGCTTGCCGATCAGCCCGGCGCAGGCCCGGTGCTGCTCTGCGACCACGCCGACAACTGCGCCTCCGGCGCCACCCAGGACACCATGCATGTGCTGCGTGAAGCGCTGGCCCAGGGTCTCGCCAGTATCGGCGTCGGTCCGATCCGCGATCCGCAGACCGTCGACCAGTGCATCCGTGCAGGCGTCGGCGCAACCGTCGATGTCCGGCTCGGCGGCAAGATGGACATGCCGCAGATCGGCCGCCGCGGCGAACCGCTCGCGCTCACCGGCGTGGTCCGGGCCGTCACCGATGGCGAGTACACCATCACCGGGCCGCAACTCACCGGCGTGCGCTGCTTCATGGGCCGCACCGTGGTGCTCGACACCGGCGCCGCCGAAATCGTCATCACCGAACGCAACCAGGAGCCGTGGGACCGCGGCGTATTCACCAGCGTCGGCATCGATCCGGCGCGCAAGCGCTTCTTGCTGCTCAAGTCGCGCATGTATTTCCGGCCGGTGTTCCTGCCGATCGCCAAGGCCGCCGTGCTGTGCGATGGCGTCGGGGTCGGATCGTCCGATAACGCCATCTTCGATTTTCGCAAGGTGCGCCGCCCGATGTTCCCGCTCGACGCCGTCCCTGCCTGACCTCACCACCAGAAAGTCTCCCATGAACAAACCCCTCGACGCCCCGCTCCAGATCCGCAGCATTCCGCACGTCATCGGTGGCCGTGAAGTCGCCGGCACGAGCGGTCGCCACGCGGATGTCTTCAACCCCGCCACCGGCAAGGTCACCGGCAAGGTCGGGCTGGCGAATGAAGCCGACGTGGCGACAGCCGTCGATGCCGCGGCAGCGGCGTTTCCGGCCTGGGCCGCCACGCCGCCGCTGAAGCGCGCGCGTGTGATGTTCGCGTTCAAGCAGTTGCTCGACCAGCATCACGACGAGCTCGCGATGACCATCACCGCCGAACACGGCAAGGTGTTCACCGACGCCCGCGGCGAGGTGACCCGTGGCATCGAGGTGGTCGAGTTCGCGTGCGGCATCCCGCAGTTGCTCAAGGGCGAATACACCGAGCAGATCGGCACCGGCATCGACTCGTGGTCGCTGCGCCAACCGCTCGGCGTGTGCGCCGGCATCACACCGTTCAACTTCCCGGTGATGGTGCCGCTGTGGATGGCGCCGCTGGCCATCGCCTGCGGCAACACCTTCATCCTGAAGCCGTCCGAGCGCGATCCGTCGGCCGGCGTGCTGCTCGCCCGCCTGCTGCGCGAAGCCGGACTGCCCGATGGCGTGTTCAACGTGGTCCACGGTGACAAGGTCGCGGTCGATGCGCTGCTCGCCCATCCGACCGTGCAGGCGATCAGCTTTGTCGGCTCGACGCCGATCGCGGAGACCATCTACAAGACCGCCGCCGCGCACGGCAAACGGGTGCAGGCGCTCGGCGGGGCAAAGAACCATCTGGTGGTGATGCCCGACGCCGACCTCGAGCAGGCGGTCGACGCCCTGATCGGCGCGGCCTACGGTTCGGCCGGCGAACGCTGCATGGCGATCTCGGTGGGCGTTGCGGTCGGCGACATCGCCGATGAACTCGTGGCGCGACTGGCAGAGCGCGTGCGTACCCTGCGCATCGCCAACGGTACCGACCTTGCCGCCGAGATGGGCCCGCTGGTGACACGCCAGCATCTCGACAAGGTGAGCGGTTACGTCGGCAAGGGTGTAGCCGAAGGCGCCACGCTGGTGGTGGATGGCCGCGGCACCAAGGTGGAAGGCTGCGAAGACGGTTTCTTCATCGGCGGCAGCCTGTTCGATCACGTGCAACCGCCGATGAGCATCTATCGCGACGAGATCTTCGGCCCGGTGCTGGCTATCGTGCGCGTGCCCGATTTCGATGCGGCGCTCGATCTGATCCATGGCCACGAATACGGCAATGGCGTGTCCATCTTCACCCGCGATGGCGACGCGGCGCGCGAATTCGCGCAGCGCGTCCAGATCGGCATGGTCGGCATCAACGTGCCGATTCCGGTGCCGATGGCGTTCCACAGCTTCGGTGGCTGGAAGCGGTCGCTGTTCGGCGATCACAATGTGTATGGCGCCGAGGGCGTGCGTTTCTACACCCGCATGAAGACCGTCACCAGTCGCTGGCCCACGGGTATCCGCGCCGGCGCCGAGTTCGTCATGCCGACGATGAAATGATGGCCACGGCCCGCTGCCTCACGATCGTCGCTGTGCTCGCGCTGGGCGCCTGCGGCAAGTCGGAACCACCGGCCGCCGCACCAGCACCGGCCGCTGCGGCGTCATCGGACGATCGCGTCAAGAACGTGGACAGCATGCCTGCGGCCATCCAGCCCGCCGTGAAAACATTGAACGCGGCCGACCACGTTGACGACACCCTGAAGGCGCAGAAGGAAGCCCTCGACCGCAAGGTCGATGAGCAGACGAAATAGCATGACGCCCACCCCCAGCCTGCGCTGCGCTCCGGCTTCCCCCTCCAGGGGGCGCAGCGTCCTCGGGGGACCCTGTGGGCGCTGCCCCTTCGATGGCAATCATTGACAATCCCGAGCGCCTGCGCGAACTCATCGGCGAACCCAACCAGGCGGTGGCGCTGAAGATGCGCGACCACCTCAATGCGCGCGCGATCGACTTCATCGGCCGTTCGCCGCTGGCGTTCCTGGCCACGGCCGATGCGAAGGGACACCCGACGGTGTCGCCGAAAGGCGATGGCCCGGGATTCGTGCGGGTAGCCGACGCGAATACGCTGCTGATCCCGGAGCGCAAGGGCAACCGGCTGATCGTGTCGCTGCAGAACGCGCTCGCGAATCCATCGGTCGGGCTGATCTTCCTGGTGCCGCCCACCGGTGAAACCCTGCGGGTGCATGGCCGTGCCGAACTGACTGATGACCCGGACCTGTGCGAACGCTTCACCGAGCGCGGGCAGAAGGCGCTGCTGGTCATGCGGGTTCACGTGACGCAGGTCTATTTCCATTGCGCCAAGGCGTTCCTGCGCTCGCGGGCCTGGC
>JANMWG010000084.1:0-2170 GCA_031393885.1 Betaproteobacteria bacterium
GCGCCTGTGCAGGCGCGTGCAAGACCTCCAGCACGACGGCCAGCGAAATGATCCATCGCAAGGCCGATCGCGCACACACCGGCGTCGACTATGCCGGGCTGGCGCGGCGCACCCACGGCAGCGGGCAGCCGCTGGATTCGACCGCGCGAACGCTGATGGAGTCGCGCTTCGGGGGAGCTGCGGATCGTCGGCTGTGACACGCCGAGTTGCTCGCCAATGCTTCCGGCCCGATACCATCGGCGTTAGCAGCCTCCAGTACAGAGCGCTGAGCCTTGCTAAACCGTCCGTTTTCGTGCCGTCGGATCGGCCGGCGCAAGCCATGGCGCGTCGCGCACGCGTCGCATGGCCTGTGCGCGTCGGGGCAGTTTCAGCTTCCCGAGGATGCTGTGAACATGGTGCTTGACTGTGGCCACGCTCAACACGAGTTCGCGAGCGATCTCCTTGTTGGTCAGACCCCCCCCGATCAGTTGCAGGACTTCGCCTTCCCGATGCGTCAGCGAAGAGGCGGGTTCCGATTCGTCCGGCAGGCGCTCGGCGCGAAACAGGGCGCGAAGCAATCCGCCTGAGATCTCGGCCGGACAGGCGAGCCGGCCCTGCACGACGTCGGCCAGCGAATTGCAAAGCGCATCGACCGTGGCGTCGCGAGCGACGTAGCCGGTGAAGCCGGCTCTCCCGCATCGGATCACCGCCTGTCGTTGTTCTGGAAGCCCGAGCGCGACGAGCGCGACGTCCGGGCGCTCCATCGCGATCGAACGGATGTCGTACAGGTCCACCCCCTGCGTGACGTCGATCAGGACCAAGTCCACCGCAGTCTCGGCAAGCGACTTGCGAAGTGCAGTGAGGTCACTGACGACGGCGCAGATGAACATGTCGGGATGCAGGCCGACGCAGGCGGCGAGGCCGTCGCCCAACACCCGGACGGGGGTCAAAACAATGATATTCATGCGGGCCCTCCCTGGGCGCAATCAATATTGCCGGCGAGCGGGTCCGAAAAAGACCTCAAGGTGCAACTGATTCCGTGCCGTTGAGAAGGAGGGATCTTGCGCTTGGCGGGGATTGCGGGTGCCGACTGCGTCAGGTACCGGCGGGGCAGATAAGGCAGACAGTTTGCATTCGGTCGACCTCGCGCGGACGAGGTCGTTGCGTGCGATGCGAAGCGGCATCCGCGGCACGGCGGGGAAGCGAGCGGGCGCTGGCAGCTTGCGCCGGCTTTTCGGGGACTCGTTGGTCGAGCGGAGGTTGCCAGACCGGTACGTTTGGCCGTGGCATCTGCAGCATCAGCGAATGCCGTATTCGCTCTCGGGATGACGTTGAGCTGTCCACTGATAGGCGAGGTCTGACCGTGCCACATATTCATCTGCATGATGGCCCTTCCGATTGCTCTGCTGAACTGGCGAAAGGCAAACAGGCCAACGCTTCGTGCCGACGGCTCTGGCAGAGGAGAGCCATCCGGTCGACTTTCTCCGTCGCGCCGATCCTTGCGCTAACGGCCGTCCAAGTCAATGTCCCTCCCCCTAAGGTGAACCATGTACGGTCTTACAGGGTCAGCAGCGATGCTGCGGCAGGGCGCTCGCGACCGGGCGCCGCAACTGAACACCTCCGCATTGCTCCGCTGGAAGTCGAATGGTCTTGCAGCACATCCAAGGATGATGATCGTCTTGTAGGTGCCTCACAAATGCATCCGCTTGATTGATGAGAATTGACCTTTCTGTTCGCTCGAGCCATGGCACAACGACTCGGAAATCAGTCCCCCTCAACCGCGTCGAACGACCGCTCTCACAAAGCTTGACCGGCGGCTCGGGGTCGGCAGCGACCGTTCGCCGCCAGTGGGAGCAGTCGTTGGCCGAACGTCGTTACCGACTCGCTGACCCGCCTACGCGCCCCGCCGCCGCCGAACGTCAAGTTCGGAGGCAGAGCGGACAGCCGCCCGAGGACCTGGGCAACGTCAGGTATCGGCGTCCACCGACATTCGCCGGCCAAATCCGAGCGACAGCAACCAGTCTGATTCTGCCGTTGACTTGGCTGGCTCGAACGGCAGGAACTGGCCGCTGCTGTCCTTCACAGACTCTCACGAAATTGCCACACGAAATCGCCTTCAGCGAGTCGCGATAGCGTCATCTCGAGATGAATCAGGCGGTACTTGATGCGGCGCGCTTGGCGCCGTTGGCTC
>JANMWG010000098.1:0-7426 GCA_031393885.1 Betaproteobacteria bacterium
CGGTAGCAGGGGCGGTCAGTGAGCGCCGGGCCGCCAGCGGTCGGAGTCCGCTGGCGTTCGGCAGACACAGACAGTCCGCAGGGACTGTCTGTGTCCGGCCTCACCCCGCAAGCGAACTGGCCCCATGGGGTATCGAGCGAAGCAAGCCTTGGGGGGGACGTCAATTCAGCCCTTGTCCCCCGCGCTCTCCGCCCACCGCGCCATCAGCGTGTTCGACGGCAGGGTCTCGTCCACGAGCTTGCGCGACGTTTCGACGCCGGCGACCGGCAGGCCTTTCGGGTCGAGCTTGCCGATCTGCACCAGCACGCTCGCCTGGTCCCAGTAGATGTGCTCGTTGTAGAGCTTGTCGCCGCGGAACTTGACGATCGCCACCAGCGGGATCTCGACGTACTTGCCGGTGGGCGGGATGCCGGGAAGCATCCAGTCGACCTCGATGTCGTGGGTGAAGCAGAACAGCATCTCGTCGACCACGATGCCCTCGCCGATGGTGCGCGAGATCGGCACCAGGCGGGTGTCCTTCGGCGTCTTGGGGATGAAGTGGTTCTTGTAGAAGCGGCGCAGGTGCTGAAAGCCGACGCCGCCGGTCATGGTCGGGACGTGATTGACGTACGGCTGCGCCACCATGGTCGCCATGGTCGCGTCGACGTCGCGGGTACCGAATTCGTATTCGCAGTGCTTGTCCCATAGCGCCGAAAAATCATAGTGCGGCCCCATGGTGCGGCGGAACACGGCGATGCTGCGGTGGTGCGCCATCAGCGCGGAGGGCTTGTCGTAGTGCATGCCGCCGGTGCGCGCGAATGCATGGTCGACGCCGGGATAGCCGTAGATCGTCACGAGGTTGTTGCCCGCGAAGGCGGCCCTGATCTTTTCCACCGCCTCGGGCGGCGCGTACTTGTCTTCGCCGGCGAAGTGCAGCGCCATCGGCACCTTGATGTTGCCGGCTTCGCCGAGATACTGGTCGATGGTGACGCCGTAGTAGCCGACCGCGCAGTCGACCCCGCTTCGTGCGGCCGCGAGATAGGCCAGCCGCCCGCCGAGACAGAAGCCGAGCGCACCCACCTTGCCCTTGACCTGCGGCATGGCGCGCATGGCCTTCACGGTGGCGGTGATGTCCTGCATGCCCTTGTCGGTGTCGAAAGCCTGGAAGTATTCGAACGCCTTTTTCCAGTCGGCTTCGGTATAGCCGAGTTCGATGCCGGGCTGGATGCGCCAGAACAGGTCGGGGGCGAGCACCGTGTAGCCTTCCTCGGCGTAGAGGTCGGCCACTTCGCGAACGAAGCCGTTGAGCCCGAAGATTTCCTGGCACAGCACGATGCCGGGGCCGTTGCCGGCCTTGGGCACGGCGACATACGCCTTGAACTTGCCGCCGTCGGCGGCGGTGATCTCGATCCAGCTACCGGCCATGATGTTCGTCCTCGAAGGTGGGGTGCGGCGACAGTCGTCCTCCATGGCGGCGCCGCGATTTCGTGGCGGTGGCTATGCGGCCGATGGTGTCCGATGGTGTCCGATAGTGTCCGATAGTGTCCGATGGTGTCCGATGGGATGGTGTCCAGGGTGCCTGGCACCTGCTGCCGCCGACACGACGCCGTGGTTTTACATTGCGCCTCTTGGACAAGTCAACGGCTGCTTGACAATGCGCAAGCGCGACCAATAGATTCAGCGTCGCCACTACCGGCGCGGTTTCATCCACACGTCATCGCATTGCGCCACACCGCGTTTCCCGCCGTAGGCTGCCGTTTGCCGTCTGCCGTCACCCCCATAGGAGACTCGATGAAGACCCAAAACCGCCGTCAGTTCATTCGCGCCTCGACCGCGCTCGCCACGGCGGCCGGCTTGCCGGTGTCGCTGCTGGCCGCCGCCGACTCCATCGCGGCCGACAACAAGACGCTCACCATCGCCTACAACGTCGCGCTGCCGTCGTGGGATCCCACCGTCGGGGTCTCGGCGGTGAACCCCACGATCCAGTCGGTGTACAAGTCGGTCTTCGACAGCTACATCGACCAGAACCCCGATCTGTCGTTTCGCCCCGGCATCCTCACCAAATGGGGCTGGAACAAGGATCAGACCAAGGTCGAGATGGAAGTGCGCAAGGGGGCGTTCTGGCACGATGGTTCGCCCGTCACCCCCGAAGACGTGGTCTGGTCGCTGGAGCGCGCCGGCGACCCCAAGACCGGCAATCCGATCCAGTTCGTCTGGGGCAAGATCGCCAACTTCAAGATCGACGGCCAGAAGATCACCGCCGACGTGAAAGAGTTCGAGCCCACGCTGTTCAAGTGGATGGCATTCCTCACCGGCTACGTGATGCCCAGGGCCGCCTACACCGCCACCGGCGCTCAGGGCTGGGAAGACAAGCCGATCGGCAGCGGCCCCTACATGGTCGAGAAGTTCGAGCGCAACGCCTATGTTCGCCTGAAGGCGTTCCCGAAGTACTGGGGGCCGAAGCCGGCCTTCGAGACCGTGATCTTCAAGTTCGTGCCCGACGCCTCGTCGCGCGTGGCCGAGGTCGAGAGCGGCGGTTCCGATCTCACGCTCGAGATTCCGTACGAGGAGTACAACCGTCTCACCAAGGCCGGTATGGGCGGCAACGCCTCGCCGGTTTCCGACATCGGCATGATCTTCATCACCAACAAGGAACCGATGCTCGACGAGAACGTGCGGCTCGCGCTTTGCGCCGCCATCGACAAGAAAGCTATCGTCGACAAACTACTGCTCGGCTATGGCGTTCCGCTCGACACCCTGCAGGCGCCGCAATATGCCGCCTTCGACAAGTCGATCAAGGTCAAGTACGACCCGGAAGCCGCCAAGGCGATGCTGGCGAAGGCCGGCTACTCCGCGGCCAAGCCGGTGAAGTTCACCATCCAGACCACGCGCGGCTTCAAGCCGAAAGACTACGAGATGGTGTCGGCGATCGTCGGCATGTGGCGCAAGGTCGGGGTCGAGGCCACCATCGAGCAATACGAGATCGCCAAGCACTACGACCTGCGCGCCCGTCACGAGCTGGCGCCGGCCGCGTTCTACAACTGGGGCAATTCGATCGGTGACCCGTCCACCTCCACCGGCTTCGCGATGTTCAGCTTTTCCCCGCACTCGGCGTGGAAGACCAAGGACGTCGACGACATGATCGGGCCGCTGTGGGGTGAGAAGAACGAAGCCAAGCGCATCGCCGGCTACCAGGCCACCGATCGCTACATCGCCGAGAAGGGTCTGGTGATCCCGCTGCTGCAATACGTGCAGCCGGTGGTGTATCGCAAGGGGCTGAAGTTCACGCCGCACATCGCCGGTTTCGTGCTGCCGCAGAACGTGAAACCGGGCTGAGCACCGTCGCGCCGACCGCTACGATTTCTTCGCTGCCGGCGCTTCGCCGTTCGCAGGCGGGAGGCTGAGCGTGGCCGGCGCGTTCCTGCTGCGACGGGTGCTGTGGGCGATCCCGACGCTGTTCGGCGTTGCGGTGGTCGTGTTCGTGCTGCTGCGCGTGGTGCCCGGCGATCCGATCGCGATGATGATTCCGCCCGGCGCGCGGGCCGAGGACATCGCCAACCTGCGCGCGCTTTACGGGCTGGACCGGCCGATCGTCACGCAGTTCGGGATCTGGCTTGCGGAGCTGGGCCACGGTCGCTTCGGCGTGTCGATCAGCCTGCGGCAAGACGTGACCCGGCTGGTCCTGGGGCGGCTACCCGCGACCTTGGAACTGTGTCTGGTCGCGATCGTGATCGCGGTGGCCGTCGGCCTGTTGCTCGGCGTGGCCGCGGCCCACTGGCGCCACCGCTGGCCCGAGTCGGTAGTCGACGTCGTGGCCGGCCTCGGTCTGGCCATTCCGGATTTCCTGTGGGGTTTGCTGTTCATCCTGGTGCTGGGCGTGCTGTGGCCGGTGCTGCCGGTGTCCGGGCGCCTCGACCCGCGGCTCGAGTTCGACCCGCGCAGCCAGTTCTACCTGTTCGAGGCGCTGCTGACGGCGCGCTTCGACATCGTCGCCGATCTGTGCCGCCACATGATCCTGCCCGCCGTGGCGCTCGCCCTGCCGCTCGCGGCGGCGCTCGCGCGCGTGGTGAAGTCGTCGATCAACGAGGTCATGAACCAGGACTATGTGATGCTGGCGCGGGTCAAGGGCTATTCGCGCGGTCGCATCATCCGCTCCGTGGCGCTGCGCAACGCGCTCATTCCCGCGGTCACGCTCACCGGCGTGCAGTTCACCTTTCTGGTCGGCGGCACGGTGCTGATCGAGACCATCTTCTCCTACCCGGGCATCGGCAATCTCGCCATCGGCGCGGTGATCCAGCGCGACCTGCCGCTGATCCAGGGCTTGGTGCTGTGCTTCGCGCTGCTGTTCATCGGCATCAACCTCGCGGTCGATGCCACCTACGTGCTGCTCGATCCGCGGGTCCGTTCGCGATGAACGCCGCGGCGCGGTTGTGGTTCGGCGGCGTCGTGATCGCCGTGCTGGTGGCGCTCGCGCTCGCGGCGCCCTGGATCGCGCCGCACGACCCGGTCGAGCAGGATCTGCTCAACACCTTCCAGCCACCGGCATGGAGTGGTGGCGCGCGCGAGTTTCCGCTCGGCACCGACAGCCTCGGCCGCGACGTGCTGTCGCGACTGGTCTTCGGTGCCCGTGCCGCGATCACGGTGGCGGTGGTTGCCGCGACGCTGGCGGCCCTGCTCGGCACCGCGCTCGGCCTGCTGTCGGGCTATTTCGGTGGCTGGACCGACATCGTCGTGTCGCGGCTGGTGGAAGTCTGGATGGCGTTTCCGCCGGTGCTGCTGTCGATCGTGCTCGCCGCGGTGCTGGGCGCCGGCCTGCACACCGTGGTGATCGCGATCGTCGTCATCGACTGGACCCGTTTCTGCCGCGTGATCCGCGCCGAGGTCATGGTGCAGGCGTCGCAGGACTATGTTGCCTCCGCCACCACCATCGGCCTGCGGCCGATGCGCATCCTCGTGTTCGAGATCGTGCCCAACGTGGTGCCGCTGTTCGTGACCCTGCTGTCGCTCGAGATGGGCATCGCCATCGTGGTCGAAGCGGTCCTGTCGTTCGCGGGGCTCTCGGCCGCCAACGACACCGCCACCTGGGGCAGCATGATCCAGGAGGGGCGGCAGTACGTGCGCCAGGCGTGGTGGCTGATGGCGCTGCCCATGGGCTGCATCATCGTTGCGGTGATAGCGACCAATGCGCTCGGCGACGGGCTGCGCGAACGGCTCGACCCGCTGGTGCGGCAGGGGCGCCCATGAGCGCGCTGCTCGACATTCGCGACCTGCACCTCGCCATCGGCGGCACCCCGGTGCTGCGCGGCGTGTCGCTGCAAGTCGGTGCCGGTCGCATCGTCGGCCTGGTGGGCGAATCGGGCGCGGGCAAGAGCATGGTGGGGCGGGTCATCCTCGGTCTCGAGCCGGAAGGCGCGCGGGTCACCGGCGGCAAGGTCGTGTTCGACGGGCGCGATCTCATCGCGCTCGGCGGCGACGATCACGCCGCGTTGCTCGGGCGCGATATCGCCCTGGTACCGCAGAATCCGATGACCGCACTCAATCCGGTGGCGCGGATCGAACCGCAGATCACCGATGTGCTGCGCCAGCATCTCGGGCTGCACCACGGCGCCGCGCGCGCCCGGGCGCTCGAATTGCTCGACCGCGTGCATATCCGCGAGCCCGACCGCGTGCTGCGGCAGTTTCCGCACGAGCTGTCCGGCGGCATGCGACAACGCATCCTGATCGCCATTGCGTTCGCCTGCCGTCCGCGCCTGGTCATCGCCGACGAACCGACCACCGCGCTCGACGTGACGGTGCAGCGGCAGATCCTGCGGCTGCTGAAGGAGCTCCAGGCGGCGCACGACACCGCCGTGCTGTTCATCACGCACGATCTGGGTGTGGTCGCCAAGATCTGCGACGAGGTGGCGGTGATGCATGGCGGGCGCATCCTGGAAGCGGGTGCCACCGCCGATCTGTTTCGCGATCCGGCGCATGCCTATACCCGTGCCCTGTTCGCCGCGACGCCGCGCCACGATCGTCCGGACGAGATCCCGGCGCCGATTCCGGAGGCGCTGTCGCAGCTCCTGGTTGCCGAGGCGCAGGCGCTCGACACACGGCGCGGCTCGCGATGAATCACAACCCCTGAATGGCGCTTCTCGAAGCCGAACGCGTATCGCTGGCGTTACCCGATCGCGCGGCCGCGCCGTCGTTCGGCGCCGCGCCGATGACCACGATTCTCGATGGCATCGATCTCGCCGTCGAACCCGGCGAGTCGCTCGGCATCGTCGGCGAATCCGGCTCGGGCAAGACCTCGCTCGGCCGCACCTTGCTGCGGCTGTACCGGCCGACCGGCGGACGGCTGCGGTTCGAAGGCACCGACATCACCGATCTGCCGGAAGAGCGGTTGCGGCCGCTGCGGGCGCGGATGCAGTTCGTATTCCAGGACCCGCTGTCGTCGCTCAATCCGCGGCATCGCATCGAGGACATCCTCGCGCAGCCGCTGCTCGCCTTCGAGCGGGTCGGATCGCGCGCCGACGGCCGGCAGCAGGCGAAAGCCTTGCTGGAGCGGGTGCAGTTGCCGGCGTCGTTCGCGAGCCGCTATCCGCACGAATTGTCCGGCGGCCAGCGCCAGCGGGTGGGCATCGCGCGCGCCATCGCGCTCGGCCCGCGTCTCATCGTCGCCGACGAGATCGTGTCGGGCCTGGACGTCTCGACCCAGGCCCACATCCTGGCGCTGCTGCGCGCATTGCGCGAACAGTGCGCCCTGGTGTTCATCAGCCACGACCTGTCGGTGGTGCGCGTGCTTTGTGACCGGGTGCTGGTGCTGCATCGGGGCAAGGTGGTGGAGGCGGGGCCGTGCGCCGAGATCTTCGCGGCGCCGAAGCACCCTTACACCGCGTCGCTGCTGGCCTCGATTCCATTGCCGGAAGTCGAACCGGGGTGGCTGGCGGGGGCTGCTTGAGCGCAGCGTGCCACCGCGGGCAGAATGAAAAAAAGCCCCTCGACCGAGGGGCTTCGTGTGCTGCGACGGTGCTGGCGATCAGGCCGAGCCGGCGCGTCGCCGGCGCATTCGCGATGCGCCCCACACCCCCGCAAGACCGGCACCCATCAGCGCCCAGGTACCCGGCTCAGGCACGGCTTGCGCCGGTATGCTGACGATCTTCACCGAGAATGCGCTGGGTTCGTCGGGCGAGGAGCCGACGAAATCGAACGGATCAGAGTTGCCCACCACGGCGCTGCCACCGTATCCGTAGAAGCTGACGTCATCGCCGTTGTTGTCGTAATAGGCGTTGCCAAGGATCGAGTAGGTGAGGGTCTTGGACTCCCCGCCGCAAGAATACCCAGCCCCAGGTTGCCGGTGTAGGCATCGTAGTAGACGCTGTCGCCGCTGGCGGAGGTGGTGAAGCCGGCAGCCGATGGCGTGGTGGTGAGGGTGTGAGTGGCTGCTGCACCCGTGGCCTTGTCGACC
>JANMWG010000125.1:0-6885 GCA_031393885.1 Betaproteobacteria bacterium
CCATGGTTGCTCTCCTGATCGAAACGCGGGAACATTCCCGCACGATCAAGATGACACAGGCGTATCGGAAAGATGGGGCGCTACTTGGTAACGCCAAGGTCAGGACTATCGGATTGCTTCCCCGACTGGTGAAACGGAGACACTACCGCGAAGCGGTTTAGTTCAACGAATAGTCGGACTTAAAGGACGCAGAGCTTTGCGTCTATTGACGCCTAACTCCGGACAAATATACGGGTTATAAACACAGTTCATGGAGCGCCCCCCTGCATCTCGTCGCTGCCGAGCCCGACCCCGTTGTGCCGTACCCGCCCCCGCCGCGCCTGCTCAACCGGGTGCGCGACAAGCTTCGAATGAAACACTACAGCATCCGCCCCGTGCGGCGCAACAGGCGCAGCTTGCGCGCTCGGGGCTGCGTGGCGTTGAAACTGAAGTCCAGCTGGCCCCGGTCTTTCTGGAAGACGAGCCCGCGAATGCCTTGACGGTCTGACTTGAAGTGTTCGCCGCGATAGACGATCAGCGGCAACCAGCACCGCGTCGGCGCCACGCTCCGCGATCATGCCGGCCCCGACGACAACGTAATCCCAGTGCTCGTCGCCGCCCGCGGGCGGCGTCACTGCGCGACCGTCGGGGCGTCGCCGGCGACCGTGGCGCGGACCAGGTGGCGGGCGGCTGCCGGTGCGAACGGGCGTCCGCGATGGACAGTGGAGCGGTTGTCCCAGATCAGCAGGTCGTTGCGCTGCCACGCATGGGTGTAGACGAAGCGCGGCTGCGAGGCGAACGCGATCAGTTCGTCGATGAGGGCCCGGCCCGACGCGATGTCCATGCCTTCGATCGACGAGGCATGCGAGCCGAGATAGAGACTTTTTTCGCCGGTGGCGGGATGCGTGCGGACGACCACCTGCCGCACCGGCGGGAGCGCCTGACGTTCCGCCTCCGAGGCGAGTTCAGGGTCGACCTTGCCGCGCGACCAGGCGTAATCGTGAATGGCAACCAGCCCGTCGATGCGTTGCTGCATCGCCGGTGGCAGTTCGCGCCACACCGCCCGCATGCTGATGTATTCGGTCTCGCCGCCGACCGCGGGCACGGTGCGTCCCGACAGGATCGAGGCCAGCGCCGGGATGCGCTTGAACGACGAATCGCTGTGCCACAGGCGATTGGCCAGCGTGTTGAGCGCCTGCCGGTGCGTCTCCGGCAGGATCGTGCCGTCGGCGGCAATGTTGGTGAGGATCACCAGTTCAGAGCCGGCGCCCAGCGTGCCGATCTTGGTGGGTTCGAGCGGACCGAAACGGCGCCCGAAGGCCACCTGTTCGTCATCGTCGATATCCTGGCCGCGCAGCAACAGCAGCGAGTGGGTCTCGAACGCGGCGCGCAGCGCGGTGAAGGTGACGGAGTCGATATCGCGGACATCGATGCCGCGCACTTCGGCACCGATGAGTGGATGCAGCGGATGCAGGTCGAGCAAGATGATCTCCTCCGGTGGGATCGCCGCGGACGCAAATGGCGCGGCGGTGAATCCGTCGCGATCATCCGCGGCCGACAATCGAAGGAATCACACTGAAATGTTACACGTCCGGCGAACCGGCCGACGCTTGCCTACTTTCCTTCGAGCACGATAGCCCCGTTCACGCTCACCGCCAGGCGGCTGGTGCCGGCTTCGACGTTCGGCGCCTGGACGGCATCGGCCATCGGCGCCGCGCGCATCATCATCGGCCGCGGCATCGGCGGCATCGCGCCTTCGCCGCTCACGCTGGCCTCCTTGACGCGGTAGCCGCTGGCGCCGAATCCTTGCGCGATCAACTGGGCGCGGCGCTGGAAATCCGCGATCGCCGCAGCGGTGAGTTCGTCCTCGATGCGCTTGTGCGCCGCCGGCGACACCGAAAAATCGACGCCTGCGAGTTTCATCGAGCCCTGCAAGCGGCCGATGAGATCCGACAGCGCCTTGAAGTCGGCACTCTCGAAATGCAGCTCCGAGCGCGCGCGCCAGCGCACGATGCGGGTCTTGTCGTAGACCGGATAGGTCTGGTAGCCGCCGGTCTTGACCTTGACGCGGGTGTCGGCCTGGGCGATGCGCAGCGCTTCGTTGACGGTGCGGTTGACGACATCGGACAGGCGCGCGGGGCTGGCGTCTTCCGCCTCGGCAAACAGCGTGGCGCGCATGGTGTCGTTGTCGACTTCGACCGATGCCTGCGCCTGGAGGCTGACGACGCCCGGTGGCGGTGGGCGCGGATGCTCGTGTTCGGCGCCGGGGTCGGCGTTCGCGGTGGCGGCGAGCGCCAGCGAAGCGACCCCGGCCAGAAAGGCAGTCAGACGGAACGGCTTGCTCATGGTTTCTCCGGTCATCACAATGTGCGCGGGGGCGACGCTGGCATCGAACACCAGGGCTGGCATCCAACACCAGGGCTGGCGTCGAACACCAGGCCGGCGTTGGCCGGGCCGCGAGTCGATGGGCGTTCGGTTGCCCCGTTGCAGATACTCTAACGCACGCTTTCGCCCATCGGGGTTACCCAACGACAATGGCAGACGACGACCACGGCTACCGCCGCAACCTCACCAACTACGGCGACCAGCGCTTCGCGCTCTACCTGCGGCGCTCGTTCGTGCAGTCCACGGGGTTGTCGCGCGAGCTGATGGAACGGCCCATCGTCGGCATCGCGCGCACCGACAGCGGCTTCAACAACTGCCATCGCGGCGTGCCCGAGCTGGTCGAGGCGGTGAAGCGCGGGGTGCTTGCCGCCGGCGGACTGCCGCTCGACTTTCCCACCATCTCGCTCGGCGAGGTGTTCCTGAGCCCCACCAGCCTGATGTTTCGCAACCTGATGGCGATGGACACCGAAGAGATGATCGGCAGCCAGCCGATGGACGCCGTGGTGCTGGTGGGCGGGTGCGACAAGACCGTCCCGGCGCAATTGATGGGCGCGGCGTCGGCCGACATGCCCGCCATCCAGCTCGTCACCGGGCCGATGCTGGCGTTGTCGTTTCGCGGCGAGCGCCTCGGCGCCTGCACCGATTGCCGCCGCTTCTGGGCCAAGTACCGGGTCGGCGAGGTCGACGACGAAGGCATCGACACCATCGAAGGCAATCTCGCCACCACGGCGGGAACCTGCGCGGTGATGGGCACCGCGAGCACCATGGCCTGCATCGCCGAGGCGCTCGGCATGAGCCTGCCCAACACCGCGGCTATTCCCGCGGTGCACGCCGATCGCATCCGCGCGGCGGAAGCCTCGGGGCGGCGCGCGGTCGCGATGATCGGCAAGGGGCCGCGACCGTCGGAGATCATCACCCCCCGCTCGGTGGAAAACGCGCTCCGCGTGCTGCTCGCGATCGGCGGTTCCACCAACGCCATCATCCATCTCACCGCGATCGCCGGCCGCCGCGGTATCGACATCTCGCTGCACCGGCTCAACGAGATGTCCGATGAAACCCCGGTGCTGGTCGATCTCAAGCCGACCGGGGCTTACTACATGGCCGATTTTCACGCGGCCGGCGGCATGGATGCCCTGCTGTGGGAACTGCGCGATCTGCTGCACCACGACTGCATGACCGTCACCGGCGAAACCATCGGCGCGCGCATCCGCGAGCCGGTGTTCGTCGATCGCGCCGTGATCCGCTCGCGCGACCAACCGTTCGATCCGGTCGGCTGGTTGGTCGCGCTATTCGGTTCGCTCGCGCCCGATGGCGCGATCCTCAAGCGCTCGGCCGCCGACTCGCGCCTGTTCGAGCGCGAGGGCAGGGCGGTGGTGTTCGACTCGCTCGAAGACCTCGCCGCGCGCATCGACGATCCGGCGCTCGACGTGACCGCCGATGATTTCCTGGTGCTGCAGAACGCCGGGCCGGTAAGCCCGTCGGGCATGCCCGAAGCCGGCTACCTGCCGATCCCGAAGAAGCTCGCGCAGGCGGGCGTGAAAGACATGGTGCGCATCTCCGACGCGCGCATGAGCGGCACGGCCTATGGCACCGTGGTGCTGCACGTGTCGCCCGATGCCGCGTCCGCCGGGCCGCTGGCGCTGGTGCGCAACGGCGATCGGCTGCGCCTGAGCGTCGCGCAGCGCCGCATCGACCTGCTGGTCGACACTGCCGAACTCGATCGGCGTCGCGCCGGCTGGCGCCCGCATCCGAAGCCAACGCGCGGCTACCGGCACCTTTATGCCAATCACGTGCTCCAGGCGCAGCACGGCTGCGACTTCGATTTCCTGCGGGGCGTCGATGGTCCGAAGGCAGTTTGAGCGCGTCCGCAAGCTCGCCTTCCAGCCGATCAGCCGGTTGAAGACCATCCCGTGGCGTGGCGTGCTGACGGTGGGGGTGCCCATCGTCATCGGCCTCGGGCTCGCGGTCTGGATCGCGGCGAAGTACGTCACGCCAACCCCGCCGTCGAAGATCGTGATGGCAACCGGTCCCGCGGCCACCACCTACGCGGGATTCGGCGACGAGTACCGCAAGGTCCTGGCGCGTTCGGGCATCCGTCTCGAGACCCGTGAAACCGCGGGTGCGCGCGAGAACTACCGGCTGCTCAAGGACCCGGCGGGTGGCGTCGACATCGGTTTCGTCCGTGGCGGCATCGGCACCGTCGAGGAGGCCCCGCATCTGGTGTCGCTGGGCGTGGTCGGCTATGAAGCCTTGTGGGTTTTCTGCAAGGGCAAGAACACGCTCGACGACCTGCCTGGTCTGAAGGGCAAGACCGTCGCCATCGGCGCCAAGGGTGCAGGCATGCGGCGCATGGTGCGCGAGCTGCTGGCCGCCAACGGCATCGGCGACGATGACTTCACGCCGCTCGAGGTCGGCGGTGTCGAGGCGGCGGAAGCCCTGCTCGGCGGCGCGGCCGACTGTGCCTTTCTGCTGGAGGCGCCCGAAGCCGGCATTCTCAAGGCGCTGATCTACGCCGATGGCGCACAGCTCGTCGACTTCTCGCGGCGCGCCGATGCCTACACCAAGCATCTGCCTTTTCTCGGCAAGGTGGTCTTGCCAGAGGGCGGCAACGACCTCGCCGGCAATCGTCCGCCGCACCCGGTCACGCTGCTTACGGCCCAGACCCAGTTGCTGGTGCGCGACGACCTGCATCCGGCCATCCAGATGCTGCTGATCAACGCCGCGCGCGACGTGCATCGCGACAGCGGACTGTTCAACGGCGACGGTGAATTTCCCACGCTGCACCGGCTCGACTTTCCGATCGCCGCCGACGCGCCGCGCCTGTATGCGTCCGGACGGCCGTTCCTGCATCGCTACCTGCCGTTCTGGGTGGCCAATCTGATCGACCGCGCGCTGGTGTTCCTGATACCGGCGGTCGCGATCCTGTTTCCGCTGGTGCGGTTGCTGCCGCCGCTCTACGCCTGGCGCATGCGCCGCCGCATCTATCGCTGGTACGGCGAACTGATGTTCATCGAGAACGAGATGCGGCGCACGCTCACCAGCGGCGAGACCCGCGATTTCCGCGAACGGCTCGACTGGATCGAGACGGAGGTCAACGAGATCACCACCCCGCTGTCGTACGCCAACCAGCTCTACTCGCTGCGCCAGCACATCGACTTCGTGCAGCACCAGCTCGAATACGGTGACACACCACCGACCGGCACCCCGGCGGCGGCCAGCGGACCGCCCGCATTCCTCCAGGAGACTTCGCTTGCCCCGCCTCTCTGAACTGTCGTATCGCGACATCGCGCTGATCGCAGGCCCGGCGCTGCTGGTTGCCGTAGTCGGTATCTGGATCGCGGCCCGGTTCATCAAACCGGCGCCGCCGACCCATGTTGTCATGGCCACCGGCGTCAAGGCCGGCGGCTACGACGAATACGGCCAGCGCTACCAGAAGATCCTGGCGCGCGAGGGCATCACGCTCGAGCTGCGCCCGACCCGCGGCTCGGTCGACAACTACGAGCTGCTCAAGAATCCCGCTTCCGGCGTGGACATCGCGCTCATCCAGAGCGGCATCGGTTCGGCCGAGGATGCGCCCGCGCTGCAGTCGCTGGGCAGCGTGTCGTATGAACCGCTGTGGGTGTTCTGCCAGGCCAAGGAAAAGCTCGAGCGGATCCCGCAGTTGCGCGGCAGGCGCCTGGGCATCGGTCCGCCCGGCAGCGGCACCCAGAAACTCGTGCTCGGCATCCTCGAGGACAACGGCCTGAACAGCGAGGCGATCGGCGGGGTTCACGTCACCGGCATGGATGGTGCCGAGGCGCTGCTCGGCGGCGCCATCGACTGCCTCTTCATCATCGCGCCGCCCGACGCCGGCATCGTGCGGGCGCTCACGCACGCGCCCACCTTGTCGCTGATGAATTTCGCCCGCGCCGAAGCGTACGTGCGACGCCTGCAATATCTCACCAAGGTCACGCTGCCCGAGGGCGTGATCAACATGGACGCGAACATTCCGCCGGCCACCGTCACCATGCTGGCGGCCACCGCCGAACTGGTGGTGCGCGACGATCTGCACCCGGCGATCCAGATGCTGCTGCTGCTCGCGGCGAGCGAGGTGCACAGCGGTGGCACCTTGTTCAACCGCGATGGCGAGTTCCCGTCAGAGCGCCGCTTCGATTTTCCGATCTCGCCCGATGCCACCCGATTCTACAAATCGGGGCGCCCGTTGCTCCAGCGCTATCTGCCGTTCTGGCTCGCCAACTTTCTCGACCGCATGTTCGTGCTGATGATTCCGCTGGTGGCGGTGCTGTTTCCGCTGTTTCGCATCGTGCCGCCGCTGTATCGCTGGCGGGTGCGGTCGCGCATCTACCGCTGGTACGGCGAGCTGATGTTCATCGAGACCGAAGCCCAGAGCGGCCTCACGGCCGGCGAGGTGAAGGACTACAGCGAACGGCTCGACTGGATCGAGAAAGCCGTCAATGGCCTGCACCCGCCGCTGTCGTACGCCGATCAGCTCTATGCACTGCGCCAGCACATCGATTTCGT
>JANMWG010000182.1:0-8311 GCA_031393885.1 Betaproteobacteria bacterium
CGACCGCGCCATCGCGGAGGACAAGCCGGATTCGTTCAAGGGTTACACCATCGGCGACAACACGCACAAGGACATGGCCAAGCCGTGGCGCATGGACGACGAGAAGCGGCTCTACCCCTTCTACGAACGGCTGTGGCAGGTCGGCATCCGCAACGTCTGCGTACACAAGGGCCTGTTCCCACCGTCGGTGGAGCTTCAGTACCCGCACCTTCGCAACTTCTGCGACGTGAGCGATGTGGGCCAGGCCGCGCGCGACTGGCCGATGCTCAATTTCATCATCTATCACTCGGGCTATCGGTTTCCGGGCGGCGGCACGCCGGCGGAGGCGCTCGCACAATTCGAGACCACCGGCCGCATCGACTGGGTGACCGATCTGGCCGAGATTCCGGAGCAGTTCGGCGTGACCAATGTCTACGGCGATCTGGGCCAGGTGTTCGCCACCACCAGCGTGGCGCAGCCGAAGCTCGCGGCCGGCATCGTGGGCACGCTGGTCCGCGGCCTGGGCGCGGACCACGTGGTGTGGGGGTCGGATGCTGTCTGGACCGGTTCGCCGCAGTGGCAGCTCGAAGCGCTGCGCCGCCTGGAGATTCCCGAGGACATGCAGCGCGGCCATGGCTTCGCGCCGCTCGGCGAGGCAACCGGCGCGGTGAAGAACGCGATCCTGGGTCTGAATTCGGCGCGGCTCTACGGCATCGACCCGAAGGCCTACGCCGATCTCGACGACGGCATCGCACGGCGCAAACGCGAGTACCTCGCCGAGGGCGGAGAGCGCAGCAACCTGCGCTATGGCTACGCCGTCGGCTGACCGATGAAGATTCCACCGCGCCTGCAACCGCTGGTCGAACACGGCTTCGTCGATCAGGTCGTCCGGCAATTGAAGAGCGGCAAGGAGGCGATGGTGTTCGTCGTCATCTGCGACGGCGAGGTGCGGTGCGCAAAGGTCTACAAGGACGCCGACAAGCGCGGCTTCCGCCAGAGCGTGGCCTATACCGAAGGCCGCAAGGTCAGGAACAGCCGGCAGGCGCGGGCGATGGAACGGGGCTCGAACTACGGGCGCCGCGAACAGGAAGCGGCCTGGCAACATGCGGAGGTGGACGCACTGTTTCTGCTCGCCCGCGCCGGCGTACGCGTGCCGAAGCCGTACAACTTCCACGAAGGCGTGCTGTTGATGGAACTGGTGACCGATTCCGACGGCAACGCTGCGCCGCGGCTCGAGAATCTGGTGCTGACCCCGGCACTGGCCCGCGAGTACCACGCCGGGCTGGTCCGCCAGGTGGTGCTTATGCTGTGCGCCGGCATCGTCCACGGCGACCTGTCCGAATACAACGTGCTGGTCAATGCCGACGGCCCGGTGATCATCGACTTGCCGCAGGCGATCAACGCCGCCAGCAACAACCACGCGAAGTCGATGCTGGTGCGCGACGTGAACAATCTCACCACCTACTTCGCACAATTCGCGCCGGAGGTGCTGGACACCGACTACGGCAACGAGATCTGGGCGCTCTACGCCGCCGGCGCCCTCACCCCGGACGTGCCGCTCACCGGCCGATTCGTGCACGACCATACGCCGCCCGACGTAGACGCGCTGTTGCAGGACATCGACGCCGTCATCGAAGAGGAGGCTGAGCGGGCGCGACGGCGCACGGCGGCCGCCGCCGAATCAGAACCGGGTTGAGCCCCCCCAGCCGGCAGCCATGCCGCTCCTGGCCGGGTGAGGTGGTGGCGCCTACTGCGCCACCCGCTTCTCGACACTACCTGTCAGATCAACCGCCGCCGTAAAGATCGGCAGGCGCTCGTAACGCGCCATCCGGACATCCCCGAGAAAACGAACGTCCGGGGGCGGTCGCCCCCGGACCGCCAAAAGGGCCGAAGCCCTCGACGTGACTAAGCCCCCACTGGTCGCCGGCGTATCGCCAGCAGGCCCGCCAGACCGGCGAGGAACATGGCTACCGTCTCCGGCTCCGGTACCGCGGCCACATCGCCAGGGCGTACAGCCAAGGCGGAAGCGCAGTCGGCGCGTATGGCACGGTCCGGCCGTAGCCGGTGAGGCAGCAATACACCAGGCGCGGATTCGACGCCGTGAGCGTGGCGTGGTGGTAGTCCCCCAGGCTACGCTGGGCTTCGCCTTTCCCCAGGGGGGCGCAGCGTCCCCGGGGAGCCCTGTGGATGCTGCCCCTTCGCTTGGAAGAGTGCAGTACTCCTAATCGCATGCCGTCCGAATGTCGGATACTGCGGGGTGGATGATGTAGCCACGGCTTCGGCCGCACGCGACACCACCTTGCGAAGGGGGACAGCATGTTCGAACAGTTCGTCGACCGGTTCACCCGCACCAAGCACCGGCTGCTCTACCCGTACATACGGCGCAAGGATGCCGGCTACCTCGCCAACGTGCTGTCGGAGTACGCATCGTTTTCGCTCGAACTGCGGCGCACCCGGCTCGCCGCATTCGCCGATATCGAACGCTGTCATGCGGCGCTACTGGCGGCGCATGACGACGACGCCGATGGCGATGCGGTTCGGCAGGCGCAACCACTACAGACCATCGGCGGTATGCCGGCCGCCGTCGATGAACACGAACAGAAGCCGGCAGCCGCCGATCCGATCGTCCGTCGCATCTGGCTGCAGAGCTACATGCGCCAGGTGTTCATGGTGGAGAAGGCAGTCCTGCAACTGCAGGATTTTCCCGCACTGCATGCACGGGCGCCGATGCTACTGGAGCGGTTTCGCAGCCTGGTCGACGAGAAGTTCGAGTTTCTGAAACGCCAGCACGACCAGGAAGTGTCGGCCGAGAAGCTCTCGGAACTGTGGCAAAAATGGTCCGACGAAGCCACGCCGGCACGAGAACGCGAGGGCATAGAGACCTGGCTGCGCAGCCGGTTGGCGGCGGTGCTGAACGACATCCAGTGGAGCTACGCGCAGAACCAGATGCGGGAGGAGCTATTCCTGAGCCAGCAGATCGCGCTGTTCGGCACCTTTCTCGGCATCGCTCTGCTGACGCTGCTGCTGTTCCATTTTTCGGCGGCGGGCTGCAACACCAAGCTGCCGCTGGTGGTGATGTTCTTCGGCCTGCTCGGCGCCTTCACCAGCATCATGCGGCGCATGCGCAACGACAGCGATCAACACGGCGGCGGCGCCGAGAGCTCTTTCAAGGAGCTGACCGCGCTGGCCTACGGCAAGATCGGCATCACCTTCAGCCTGTTGTTCGGCGTGATCTTCTCGCTGGTACTGATGCTCTTCTTCCAGAGCGGGCTCACGGCCGTGGTGTTCAGTGCCGATCTGGCGAAGACCGCCTTCCCGACGTTTCCGGTGGTCGCCACCGACGTCGCGGCATGCACGGCCGGAACCCTGGTCGGATTGCCAGGGCCGGGGTTGCAAACTCTCGGAAAATTGCTGGTCTGGTCGTTCGCGGCCGGTTTCATCGAGCGGCTGGTGCCGGACGCGCTCGACCGGCTGACCAAGGCGGCCGAGACCAAGAAGCCATAGCGGAGGCGAGGCTCACGTTGCCCGCAGGGTTTCCCAAGGAACGCGCACCCCCTGGGGGGAAGCCGGCGCGCAGCCTGGGGTGGGCGTCGATCTTGAACGAAGGGGCAGCATCGACCTCGTCGATGTTCAGGACCGGACGGGTCACTGCGCGACCCAGCCACCATCGATCGACATCGAGGCCCCCGTGATGCTGGCCGCAGCGTCGGTGCACAGGAACAACGCGAGCGCGGCGACGTCGTCGATCTTGACGAATTCCTTCGATGGCTGCCGCTCCAGCATGACCTTGTCGATCACCTCCGCGCGCGGGATGCCGTGCACCTTGGCCTGGTCCTCGATCTGTTTCTCGACCAGCGGCGTGAGCACGTAGCCCGGACAGATGGCGTTGCACGTGATCGGCAACCTGGCGGTTTCGAGCGCCACCGTCTTGGTCAATCCGAGCACGCCGTGCTTGGCGGCGACGTAGGCCGACTTGAACGGCGACGCGACCAGCCCGTGGGCCGAGGCGATGTTGACGATGCGCCCCCAACCGCGCTGCTTCATGCCCGGCAACGCGGCGCGAATGGTGTGGAAGTTGGACGACAGGTTGATGGCGATGATCTGGTCCCAGCGGTCGAGCGGAAACTCGTCCACCGGCGCCACATGCTGGATGCCGGCGTTGTTGACCAGGATGTCGACGCCGCCGAGTTGATGCTCGGCCTCGGACATCATGGTCTGGATCTCGGACGGCCGGCTCATGTCGGCACCCGAGTACAGCACCTTCACGCCGAACTCCTGCTCCAGGTGCTTGCGCGCGGCCTTGATTTCGCTGGTGTTGCCGAAACCGTTGAGCATGACATTGCAACCCTGCGCGGCGAGCGCGCGTGCGATGCCGAGGCCGATGCCGCTGGTGGAACCGGTGACGACGGCTGATTTGCCTTTGAGCATGGCGAGAATCCATGTTGTTGCGATGCGGCGAGTCTAGCAAACCCGCGCGCACCGGTCGGCACTCTGCACCTCGCCCGTGGTGCACATGCCCCGTGACGACGCATTCGGAAGCGATTGCGCCCCACGACAGTGCGGGCCTGAAGGCGAGCCATCGCACGCAGCGCACCGGATTCACGGCAGGTCTCCTATGGAAGTGGACGAACCGGCGACGAAGCCAATCCGTTGGTTCCATTCTTGTAAATTGGTCAACGCCGAAAGCGAAACATGCTTTTGCACCGGTCACCAATAACGACCCGAGAGAGCCATGAGCGAACCCTGCACCTGCAACGACCCCGATCACGACCACAGCCAGGCGCTGGCCAAGGCAACCGTTTCGCTCGACATGCCGTCGGCGCAACCTCCCGATGCCAACCGTCGCGGCTTCCTGCGCGGGGCGATTGGCGGTGGAACCGTTGCGGCGCTCGGGTCGCTCGGCGCCTCTGCCCTGGCAAATGCCGCCACCGGCACCGCGCGCACCACGCTGTCTCACTATCAGATTCCCGCCACCTCAGACACGGTGCACTGGGGCTACTTCAGCAAGAACCTGAAGCCCACCGTGGAAGTCCAGTCGGGCGATTTCGTCACCATCGAAACGCTGACCCATCATGCCAACGACGATGCGGAGCGCATGGTCAAGGGCGACCCAGGTGCAGAGAGCGTCTATTTCTGGGACAAGACGCGCAAGGGCGTGGACCGGCGCGGTGCCGGCCCGATGGACGCATCGCTGTTCGGGCGCGGCGCGGGCGAAGGGCTCGGCGTCCACATCTGCACCGGGCCGGTTGCAGTTGCCGGCGCGGAACCAGGCGACATTCTCGAGGTGCGCATTCTCGATGTGCAGCCGCGGCCGAGCGCCAACGCCAAGTACCCCGGCAAGAGCTTCGGCAGCAACGCGGCGGCGTGGTGGGGTTTCCACTTCAACGAGTTGATCGAGGAGCCGAAGAAGCGCGAAGTCATCACCATCTACGAAATCGACGCGACCGGCGAGCGGGACTGGGCCAAGGCGCTGTACAACTTCCGCTGGACCCCGCAGACCGATCCGTATGGCGTGGTGCACAAGATCATCGACTACCCCGGTGTTCCGGTCGATCACTCGACCATCAAGGAAAACTGGGGAATCCTGAAGAACGTCCGGGTGCCGATCCGGCCGCACTTCGGCGTCATGGGGCTGGCCCCGAGCGAAGCCGACATGGTCGATTCGATCCCGCCCAGCTACACCGGCGGCAACATCGACAACTGGCGTATCGGCAAGGGCGCCACGCTCTACTACCCGGTGGCCGTACCGGGCGCCCTGTTCTCGGTGGGCGATCCGCATGCGTCGCAGGGCGACTCCGAATTGTGCGGCACCGCCATCGAGTGTTCGCTCACCGGCACGTTCCAGCTGCTCCTGCACAAGAAAGCGGCGCTGGGCGGCACTCCACTGGAAGGCCTCGGGTTCCCGTTGCTGGAAACCCAGACCGATTTCCTGGTCCACGGCTTCAGCTTCCCCAACTATCTGGCCGATCTCGGCGCCAAGGCGCAGTCTGAGATCTACGACAAGTCGTCGGTCGACCTGGCGCTCAAGGATGCCTTCCGCAAGATGCGCCACTTCCTCATGACCACGCAGCACCTGACCGAAGACGAGGCGGTGTCGCTCATGTCGGTGGCGGTCGACTTCGGCGTCACGCAGGTCGTCGATGGCAACTGGGGCGTCCACGCCATCGTCAAGAAGGCGATCTTCACGGGTTCCGAGGGCTGACGTAGCGGGCATCGGGCGGCAATGCCCGGTGCCCTTGCGATGGATCGCCGCGCCGCCGACAATCGGCGGTCACGGGTCGGCGCTCGCGGTTGATGTCAGGGTGGCCGGCCACGGCACCCGGATCAACCCAGCACACCCCCCATGAAAATCGCCGTTGGCGGCTTCCAGCACGAAACCAACACCTTCGCTCCCAGCAAGGCCACCTTCGACCAGTTCGTGCGCGGCGGCGGCTGGCCGCCGCTGCTGGAAGGCGCCGCGCTGTTCGACGGCGTGGCCGGTATCAACCTGCCGATCACCGGCTTCATCGACGCCATGCGTCCCGACGGGCACATGCTGGTACCGCTCGCGTGGGCGGCCGCCAGCCCTTCGGCTCACGTCACCGAAGATGCCTTCGAGCGCATCGCCGGCCTGATCCTGGCGCGGCTGCGCGCGGCCATGCCGGTCGACGCGGTCTACCTCGACCTGCACGGTGCGATGGTTACCGAGCATCTGGACGACGGTGAAGGCGAACTGCTGGCGCGCGTGCGCGCACTGATCGGTCCGGCTGTTCCGCTGATCGCCAGCCTCGACCTGCACACCAATCTCACGGCGGGCATGGTGCGCCATGCCGATGCCATGGTGGCCTATCGCACCTATCCGCATGTCGACATGGCCGACACCGGCGCCCGCGCCGCGCATCTGCTGCGCAGCCGTTTCGGCGGCAGCCCGCGCCCCTATTGCGCGGTGCGACGCATCCCGTTCCTGATCCCGCTCGGTGCCCAGAGCACGATGCTCGAACCGATGCAGACTCTGTATCGCGAACTGGCAACGCTCGAAGGCAATGGCGTTGCGAGCGTGTCGTTCACGCCCGGGTTTCCCGCGGCTGATTTTCCGGGTTGCGGGCCGGCGGTCTTCGCCCTAGGCACCGACGTCGTGGCAGTGGATCGCGCGGCCGACCGGATCGCGGCGCTGGTGACGGAGGCCGAGTCCGATTTCGAGATGGAGGTGTTCACACCCGACGACGGCGTCCGGCTCGCGATGTCGATCGCGCAGCGCGCCACGCGGCCGGTGGTCATCGCCGACACCCAGGACAACCCCGGCGCCGGCGGCAACTCCGACACCACCGGCATGTTGCGAGCGCTGGTGACCGCCGGTGCGCAGCGCGCAGCCATCGGACTGATGGTGGACCCCGCCGCCGCGCGCGCGGCACACACCGTGGGTGTCGGCGCCGAACTCACGATCGGGCTCGGCGGCAAGTCGGGCATCGCCGGCGATGCGCCGTTCGCGGCGACATTCACGGTCGAAGGCCTGCACGACGGGCGCTTCACCTGCACCGGGCCGTTCTATCGCGGCGCACGCATGGCGATCGGACCGGCAGCCTGCCTGCGGATCGGCGGCATCCGCGTGGTGATTGCCTGCGAAAAGCCGCAGCTCGCCGATCAGCAGATGTATCGCTTCGCCGGCATCGAGCCCACCACCGAGGCGATCCTGGTGAACAAGAGCTCGGTGCATTTCCGCGCCGACTTCGCGCCGATTGCCGAACGCATCCTGGTGTGCAAGGCCCCGGGCCCGATGCTCGCCGATCCGGCCGATTTTCCGTGGCGGCGGCTCGCGCCCGGTATCCGGCTCAAACCCAATGGCCACCCGTTCGCTCCGATGCGCTCAGAGGCTGAGAGTTTTTCGAGCGTGTCCGAGCAGCGCGTCAGAAGGTGTCCGATCTAGGCGCAAAGCGCAGACATAGCTCGGGCTATGGCGAGCATTTGTAACGTAACCGGTAACCACGCGGCGTTCTTCCCCCGAGCTTATATATCGTTAATAAATAACGTGATCAATTGAACGTGACTTGCCATGCTGGTGTTCATGCAATCGGAATCGCTGATCGCGCAGCGCTGGAAGCTCATGAGCGAGCGCCTGGATGAACGCCAGCGGCGGGCCTTCGCTGCCGCCGAGGCGAAGGTGCTGGGGCGCGGTGGGGTAGCGCGGGTTGCGGCAGCCACGGGGGTGGCGCGCAACACCATCATGGCCGGGATGCGAGAACTCGGCGGCAGCGCCAACGAGTTCCTGGCGGCGGTGCCATTGGCCCCAGCGGGAGCGACGCGGCGCAGTGGTGGCGGGCGCAAGGCGGCCACCCACAAGGATCCGACGCTGGTG
>JANMWG010000222.1:0-2568 GCA_031393885.1 Betaproteobacteria bacterium
GGTCTGCGATATCAGTCGCCGATCGGTCGCAGCCAGTCTTCCGCGGATCTCGTCGATCTTGTCGCTCAGGTAGCCCAGTTCCGCAGCCAGTTCACCAGGTCCCGTCTCACGACTGCGAAACTTCTCGCCGCCTTCCACAAGCGCGGAGCGCGGCGCATCCACCACTTTTTCGGCAGCGCTTGCAAGCTGCTGTGCGGACTCCCAGAACGCTCGCGCTGCCGCGGCAGGTGGTCGCTTGGCTTGCTGTCGGGTCTTTGGGGTGACGGTGGACATGAGTGGACTCCCAGAAACTGCAACACACCGTACCGACGGCCAACAACAATGTCAACCAAGTAAACCATACCAGGTAAGCCACTGCGCCCTACCCCGCCACCCGCTCGTGCGCATCGAACGCCAGCAGGGCCAAGCCGGCAACGAGCCCGAGGTACTGGGCTCCATATTTCAGTCTTGCGCCGGGCTTCACCGTGTGTTGAAGCGATCCTGCCGACCCGTTGATCACGGACCAGACGCGCGGCGCCGCCAGCAGCGCCATCAGGATCAGTATCGGACTGGGCTTCCACAGGAAGAGGCCGAGCAGGATCGGCACTCCCAGGAGCCACAACCGGGGCGAGATCACGGCCACGATACGACCGCCATCGAACGGCGACAACGGGATGAGGTTGAACAGATTGAGGAAGAATCCGCCATACGCGATCGCCATCAACAACGGCTCGCCATTGTGGCGGGCAAGCAGGTAGCACCCGAGCGCCGCGACGCTGCCGAGCAACGGGCCGGCCAGGCCCACATAGGCCTCGGTCTCCGGATCCATGTTGGCGTCCTTGAGCGCGATCCACGCGCCAACGAAAGGAATGAAAACGGGTGCGCCCACCGCAAGGCCGCATTTTCGGGCGGCGACGAAATGGCCCATCTCGTGGACGAAGATCAAGCCCACGAACCCGACCGCGTAGCGCCAGCCGAAAGTGATCGCGTAGACGAAGACGGACAGGAGCATGGTGCCGCCCGTGAGCAGCACTTTGCCGAGCTTGCCTGCGGTCAGGAGCACGAGCAGCAGCTTCATGGGTCGATCCCGAAACACTTCATGGCATCGCGATAGGCCAGGTTGATCTCTTTCGACTTGCGCTCTGCCAGCGCCCGGAGTTCAGCGCCCAGCGATGCGACTTTGTCCGGGTGGTATTGGCTCATCAACCGGCGGTAGGCCGCCCGGATTTCCGCTTCCGATGCAGCGGCCGACACCTCGAGTACCTGATGCCAGGTGCTCAGGTCGGGCCGAGGCGATGACGCAGAATCAGCGTCGGGCACTGCGTTTTCCACGTCCGGCGCGTCGCCGCGATCCGACCCGCTTTGGTCTGCCCCGGAAGCGCTCGGCGCGATCCCTCGCTTGCCGAGGAAGAAGGAGATCACCCAGTAGCCGACGACGAGACCCACCACGATGGTGATGATCTCCGACCCGCTCATTGCCGAATCGCCTGCGTGAACCGCGCCTTTGCAGCCTCGAGCGATGACATGCGGGCACTGCCTTCCGGTTCGAAATCCATCTGCTCTTCCAGCCTGATCAGGCACTGGGCATTCACGGCGGCAAGCCATTCTCCAGGAACCAGCCGTGCCGTGGCCGCCGTGAACGACTCGTCGACCCGGATCTTCGCGCACAGTCTGCGTACCAGGTTGACCGAGAACGGCGGGCACACCAGGAGTTCGAATGCCAACCCGGCAAATTGCTTCGACGAGAGATGCAGTCGGTGTTGCCACCGGAACACCAATCCGAGCGCGACGAGAATGTTCAAGTACAAGGCGGCGACGATGCCGACCATGAACGCCCTGCCTACCGGCAGGAAAAGCCCGATCGGCAACAGCACGAAGATGAGCAGCGCCGAACCGAGCACGAAAGGCCGCAGCAGTGCGATCTCGTCCGGTACCTGCAGCGGCCTGGCCACGCGTGTTCCAGGCGGATCGCCTTCCAATGCCCACGCGAGCCGAAACAGCGGCCAGTGAGGCGTGAACGGATTCGGCAGGTAGGGCTCGCGCGCGCCGAGCTTCAAGCCGTTGGCGCCGAATCCGGCTCGCCAGCGGTTGCGCCAGCCGCGTACGAGCACGGCTTCGTTCCTGGAAAGCAACAGGAACGAGTCGTACCCATACAGCGCCACGGCGAGCATCATCAGCAACGCCTCGGCGCCAAGCCTCACTGCGGGCGGTTTTTCTTGAAGACCTTGCCCAGCGTTGCCAGCACGGCGATCCCGCCGACCATGATCAGCTTCCAGGAAGCGGCCAGCGTCGCGAGAATCACCTTCCAGAATCCGGTCTTTGCTATCACGGCTGCGGCGCCGCCGGCCACCAGCGCCGCCAGACCGAACTCGGCCACGCGGTCGCCCTGCTTGAACTCCGAGTACTTCTCGCCCGCGTTGAAATCGAAACCGCCCAACGTCGCCTTGAATGTTTTCACGTCGTCGTCGAGGTGTTCCGGACTCGATACCAGCGTGACACGCTCGTAGCCCGTTCGGCCCAGCAGGCGAACCGTGTAGTTGATGACGGGTGCCGGGTTGTCCGACGCATGCAGCTTCAAAGCCCACTCCA
>JANMWG010000224.1:0-1522 GCA_031393885.1 Betaproteobacteria bacterium
TCGGGCGGCGTGGCATCGGCCACGAGCGCATCACGCGGCGCACCGCGAACACCTTTGCCCGCACGATCCAGGCTGCGTAACACCAGCACAATCGGCCAGTTGATGGCGAAGCCAAGCAAAGGCCTCGCAATCGTGGACAAACCATAACCGGCCAGCGTCAGCCCTTTGCGCTTGCCGCCCAGACGATCCGAATACCGTCCCGACCAAAGCTGGAGGAAACTTGCGACCGCGTCGGCAGCGCCCTCCACTAATCCGAGCGCGACTGGCCCAGCCCCAAGCACTGTCGCCATCAAGATTGGGATGAGCGGAGCGGCCATTTGCGAAGCCAGCTCGTTCAAGAAGCTTACCAGCCCAACCGCCACGACCGTTCGAGGCAACACGCGCTTCATCATTGATCGGGGTGGCATCAACAACGCCTCCGTCGTTCTGAGAACGTAAATTTGCCCCAAAGGCACAGAGGGATGAGCATTCGCCTTTCGACGCCTGCTCTCACTCGTTGCACAAACAGACTTGCCAGCCGAATGCCGAGGACGGTGCGGTTCAGCCAGCGTCGGCTTAATTTGGTTTCTTGAGACATAAAGGATGATGGAACACCAGCAGCAACGCTCCGCCCGCTAGCCACTGCACCGTTGCTGCGCAGAGATAAATGCGATGCCAGTCATAGAAAATGTTGTCATCGGTCACTTGGCGAGCGGTGAAATCGAGCATCGCGGCGAGCTTGGCGTGCAGAATGAACAGCGCGAGGGTCGCGAGTAAAGTCACCGCCCAGGCAATCCACGCGACGCGACGACGAGAGAACGGCGCGGAGGCAAACAGTTCCCAGCCAACCACGCCAAGCATGACGAGTCCGAGCCAGTTGAGTTCTGTCGTCACGCGCTCCGTGATGAAACCCTGGCGAACTTTGCTGCGAAGCACTTCATGCCCGATGAATACCACACGCCCCGCGTAGAAGGTGAACCCGCCCCACCACAGCGCGAGCAGCATTGTCGCCAGCACCCGTCGGATGACCGCGAATCGGGTCATCGCTTTTCCTCCACATAAACCTTGAGTTTCGCAAGACCGTGTTCCATGTCGCCGCTCATCAATGACCCCATCCCAAGTCCGGCCCAGCGTTTGAGCGGATTCATTCCGAGGTCCGCGTCGAGCGTCCACGTCACACGCAGACCGTCAGATGTATTCGTGTAACGAAGCGCTCCTGCGAAAACCTGCATCCCGTGGTTGAAGTCCAGGGTGTAGGCGATGCCGGATGCGGGGTCGGCCTCGACAATCTTCAACGTCCCATCGCCGCTCGCTTTGCCAGCCGCGATCATTATCGCTCCCAAAAAGGTAGGCATCAGCGTGGTCGCAGTCTCGTGCGACCAATCGCTGAACAAGCTCGCCAGCCCGATGCCGAGCACGGTGCGGTTGAGCCACCGGGGCGCGCTCACGAATCGCCTCCGTTTCGTCTCCGCAGCAACGGTCGCACGGCGATCCAAAGCACCGGCGGGACGAGAACGCTGAGCGCGAGCGCGAGCTTCGGATT
>JANMWG010000306.1:0-2456 GCA_031393885.1 Betaproteobacteria bacterium
GCTGCGCGCTGTACGGGTGGGCGTCGAGCCAGCGCACGATCTGGGGCTTGAAGGCATCGAGCTTGCTGGCGCGCGGCGCACCGGTACGCGGCCTGAACTGATCGACATCGGCCCACTTGGCCACCGTGCGCGGGTGCAGTCCGAGCGCACGCGAGGTCTGCGCGACGCTCAGCCGCTGGCGGCCCAGGTGGTCGCGGATCTTGCAGAAGGTCTCATAGTCGACCACGGCGGGGGCTCTCCAGTTGACCGAGAAATTGCGCAACGCTGATCGGGCCGATGCTGTCGCGCGGCGGTGCCGGCGATGTCGCTGCCGGTGAGGTTGATGCCGCCCGCACGGCAGCGGGCACCGAGATCGCCAGCACCTGGTACAGCGGCGCCTGGTAGGCGATGAGTTCCAGCCCGATGAGCTGCCCGCGCGCGGCGGCGAGTGCCTCGGCTCCCAGGTGAAGTCGCTGCATGAGGGAGGCGTTGCCGTAGTAGCTCAGCCCCTGGGCATCGGCCACCGTGACCAGGAACCGTGCAGCACCTCGACGTGTGGATCGCATAAGCCCACATCCGTTCAGTCACCCGCTACAACGGCGCCGCGTTGGTCCCGCCGATCGGCGCACCGTTGGCCGGTGCCTTGTCGAGGATGCTCTCGATCTTTTCGCCCGCCAGTTCGGTCCGGACGATCTGCCCCGGCGCTTTCTTCGCCACCGAAGCCCAGGCTGCCATCGAGCAACCCTGGCGAGAACCATTTGAATCCGACCGGCACTTCCACGAGCTTGCGCCCGAGCCGCGCCACCACGCGGTCGATCAACTGCGTGCTCACCACCGTTTTGCCCACCGCCGCCTCGGTGCTCCACTGCGGCCGGTAGCGAAACAGGTAGTCGATGACCAGTTCGCCGCGGCCTGGATTGCGCCCGTGACGTCGTCATCGGCGGATTGTGCGGCATCCGCGAGCCGCTCCCTGATGCCCGCGGATGCCCGTCAGATTTCGATATCCTCCAGGACGCCGCTCGACCAGTAGCCGGTGCGCCCGTAGTGTTCGTACAGTCCGAGTTCCCGCTGCCGGTTCAACAGGGCGGTCGAATCGTAAGGCGGCGCCGCCTTCACCCGGTCGCGCGTCAGATCCACCGAAACGCTCTGAACCGACCACCGCACCCACGTGATCCATTGCGGGGCGATCAGCACCTTGTGCCCGAGCCACCAGTTGCTGGTGTCGACGATGAGGTAACGGATGGCCCAGGTCTCTTCGTCCACGAGCATCCCCGCCACATGGCCGATCTCGCCGTCGGTGGCGTGGAGGTGATAGCCCACGACCGCGTTGTAACTGCGCAGGTGCGGATCGTCATTGCGGCGACGGGCTCGCTCGGCAATGGCGTAAGCCTCCTGCTCCTGCCTGCGCTCGGCGTCGTCCGACCCGAAACCGCCGTAGCTCGGCACCATCCGGTACGGATACAGGCCTTCGCCCCATATGCCCACGCCGCCCCAGTAGTTCGGATAACCGTAGTAGCCGAGGTATTTCATTTCGTGTTGCCGCGACACCGGCCGGTCGGTGTCGATATCCGGGCTGTTCCTGACTTGCTCCTTGGTGATCCCGACCGGGAGGATTCCCGCCAACCAGTTGGGCGCGCGGATGGACATGGGCGAGATCAGCACCTTGCGGCTCGACAGCCAAGTGCCGGCGTCGACTACCAGATAGCGGATCACCCAGCGATCGTCATCGAAATAGAGGTCCTTCACGTGGCCGACGTGGCCATCAGTGGCGCCGATGGCGTAGTCCTCCAGGTCTTTCATGTTGCGTAGCATGGGTTGATCTTTCGGGAATGCCGAGCTGTGAAAATCGGCGAACGGACGAGTCTTCAGCGCTAATGCGTGACGGCAAACGCGAGCGACGCGTGACGGGCTGCGGTCGATTGTGGAAGCGGCCACCTCTGCGCGTCTGTGCGCTGCCGCACACAGGCGCGGCACTCGAAACAAGGAACCGATCGCTGGATGCGCCGGCGCTGGCGAACTGGGCGGGCGACCCGGCGAACCGTGTCGCGGCCCAGCAGGCGTTGCTGCATCGGACAAGGTGCAATGCCGCGGCACTGAGGGGTGACTACAATGGCGCGATGGAGACGGCATGACCCAATCCCCGAAGCTGCACCTGCACCTGCACCTGCACCGCACGCAACGCACCTACCTTGGCGCGCACCAGCGCCCGATGCACCACGTAGTAGCGCAGCACGCGCACGCCGCCGTAGTCGCCCGTGCACGCGAGGTAGGCGTCGACGAACCGGTGCGCGAGCAGCGGCATGCCGTGGCTGTGCAGGTCCATCGCCATGAACGCAATCTCGCTCATCACGTCGATCCAGCGGAAGGCGGCGTTGAAGTCGATGCAGTCGAACACCGTGGTGTGGCCGTCGGTGCAAGCCACGTTACCCAAATGCAGGTCGCCATGGACGTCGCACACCCTGCCCTCGCGCAGGCGC
>JANMWG010000308.1:0-10639 GCA_031393885.1 Betaproteobacteria bacterium
CGTCCGACTGCGATGCGCTCCAAGCCGATCCGTCAAGGGCGGTCAGCGCGAATGAATGCAGGTGGCGCGATTCGCCCTCGCCTGAACCGATCCAGGAATCGTCACTGGTCGCAGCAATCGACGCAGATTTCCTTACGGTCGTACAATGTAAGGAATTCAACCTCGCCCCAGGACTCGCACCATGTTCGCCACCCTCACCAGCAAAGGCCAGATCACCCTGCCCAAGGAAATTCGCGATCGGCTCGGACTCGACGCGGGCTCGATGCTGGATTTTCAGGTTCTGCCGGACAACACGATCACGGCCAGGGCGGTCAAGCCCGATGCTCGCCGAATCCGCGGCCTCCTGAAATCGCCACATCCCGAGCCGTTGACCGTCGAGCAGATGGATGAAGCAGTCTCCAGGCACCTGCGAGCCAAACATGCCCCACTCACGGGCCGAGCCAAACCGACCGGCCGATGATCGGGATCGACACCAACATCCTGCTGCGCCTGTGGCTCAACGATGTCCCGGCGCAGAACAAGCGCATCGACGCCCTGTTGGCCGAACACGGCAGCACGCCGGCGTCCTTGCTCGTGACTGATGTCGTGCTGGCGGAAGCGATATGGACACTGCGATCCGCATTCGCCCAGGACAAGCCCGCGCAATTGATGGCGGTCCGCAGCCTTCTGGACGAAACCGCGTTCGCGTTCGAGGACCGTGAGGCAGTTGTCAGGGCGATCAACCTGTTCGAGGAGAGTGCCTGCGGTTTCTCTGATGGCCTGATCGTCGCCAAGCATGGTCAACGCGGCTGCGCGTTCACCGCCACCTTCGACCGCGCCATGCGCAAGCTGCCGGGCGTCAAGCTCGTTTGAGCTGACCACCGGACCGCAGGCAACGACAACCTCATCGAGGCGAGGTAAAAGCCATGAGCACTCCTTCCACCCGCACCGAAACCGACAGCTTCGGCTCCATCGAGGTGCCGGCGAGCGCGCTCTGGGGCGCGCAGACCGAGCGCAGCCGGCGCTTTTTCGCGATCGGCCGGCAACGCATGCCGCTGGAGGTGATCCACGCGCTGGCGCAGGTCAAGCGGGCAGCGGCCGAAGTCAATCTCGACCTCGGCCTCTTCGACCCGGAAAAGGCCACGGCGATCTCGGCTGCGGCCGCGCGTGTGGCGGCCGGGGAATTCGATGCGGAGTTTCCGCTGTCCGTGTGGCAGACCGGCTCGGGCACGCAGAGCAACATGAACGTCAACGAGGTGGTGGCGAACCTTGCGTCGATGGCGCTGGGCGGCACGCTCGGCGGTGAGCGCAGGATTCATCCGAACGACGACGTGAACCGGGGGCAGTCGTCGAACGATGTCTTTCCGACGGCGATGCACGTCGCGGTGGTGTTGACGACGCAGCCGCTGTTGACGTCGCTGGCGCAGCTGCGGTCGGCACTGCGGGGCAAGGCGAGCGAGTTTGCGGACATCATCAAGATCGGTCGCACCCACCTGCAGGACGCCACGCCGGTCACCCTGGGGCAGGAGTTCGGCGGCTATGAAGCCCAACTGGCCCTGGCAGAAAGTGCATTGCGCAGCACCCTGCCCGCCGTGCACGCGCTGGCCATCGGCGGCACGGCGGTGGGCACCGGCATGAACACCCACCCGGAATTCGGCAAGCGGGTCGCACAGGTGCTGGCCACGCGGCTGGGCGAGCCCTTCGTCGTGGCGCCGAATCTCTTCGCGGCGATGGCCGGGCACGAAGCGCTCGTCAGCCTGCACGGGTCGCTGCGGACGCTGTGCGTGGCGCTGACGAAGATCGCGGGCGACATTCGCCTGATGGGCAGCGGCCCGCGCGCCGGCATCGGCGAACTGCGTTTGCCGGCCAACGAGCCCGGCAGCTCGATCATGCCGGGCAAGGTGAACCCCACCCAGGTCGAGGCGCTGACGATGGTGTGCGCCCAAGTCATGGGGCACGACGTAGCGATCGGCATTGCCGCGAGCCAGGGCCATTTCGAGCTCAACGTCTACAAGCCGCTGATTGCGTATGACGTGCTCGACAGCCTGACGCTGCTCACCGATGCGATGGCGAGCTTCTCGGCCCATTGCGTCGAGGGCATCGAGGCCGACACCAAGCGCACCACCGAACTGCTCGACCGCTCGCTGATGCTGGTGACCGCACTCGCGCCGCACATCGGCTACGACCGTGCGGCCGCCATCGCCAAGCATGCCCTCGCCAACGGCACGAGCCTGCGCGACGCCGCGACGACGACCGGCGGTGTCAGCGCGGCGGACTTCGATGCGTGGGTGCGCCCAGCCGCCATGCTGGGGCCGGGAAGCGACTGACCGATGCCCGCAAGTTTGCAGACTTCGAGGCTTGGTAAACGAAACAAGGAGCGCGCTGCGGGCCAGGGCGCGGACGTCGTGCGTCCGCTCAGCCATTTTAAGGATCACCTCGATCCGGTGGTGCGGATCAACAGCAGTGGCGGCATTCTCGTCGGCGTAACGACGCAAGGCTCGCAAAACCTGTTGACGCCGGCGCTGTTCATGCCGTCGGCCCAGCTCACGTCGACACCGGTGACGCGTGGTGACCCGATCGCGCGCCGGGCCGCATGGCCGACCTGGTGGATGGCCCAAGTCGCTTCGTCGACGAGCATGCCCGCCACATGCCCGATCTCGCCATCGGTGGCGTGGAGGTGATAGCCCACCACCGCGTTGCAGCTGCGCAAGGTGCGGATCGTCAATGCTGAGTCCCGGCACCGGCTGACCAGCGCCGAGGCGTCAGGGCTGCCGACGGGCGTTTCAGCCTGATGGTTCCAAGTACGCGAGTTTCAGCGTGCTTCGCTTGGTGTTCAGCCGGATCAGCCGTCACGGGCACATCGGTCGACACCTTGCCCGGCGGCGGCGCGCCCTCGGCGGTAGTCGGCCTTCTGCTGGGCCAGGGTCGGGAGCACCGCTGCGGGCGTCACTGCATGGAGTGTCATGTCGTTGTGCGTTGACTCGGGGGGTGGCTGCCCTGGGGCGCTCGACGGTGCTTCCGCCAAACTCCTCGCCGCAAACCGATGGCTTCTTACAAGTCCCCGATTTGCGCCGGTCTGTGCGCCAGCTAACGGAGCCACCGGCAGGTTGCCCGCAAAATGCGATTGTGGCGGACGGGGACCGTCCCCGGCAGCCCGCTCGAGCTCACCTGCCACTTCGTGTTGGCTGAAGACATGATGCGTTCGCTGGAGATCCACCGATGACCGCCGCACTCGAACCAGTGCAACCACCAACTCGAAAAAGGTGCAATGCCATGAAGAGCCCGACCCGGAATCCATTGGTCCTGTCGTTGACTGCGTTTGCCGTCGCGTTGCTGGTCTGCGGTTCGGCGATTTCCGCCGCCGAAGAAGACTTCACCACCCTGGTCAAGCGCCTTCAAGCGGAAAAACCGAAGTTCGCGAAGCGCCAACAGGCGTTGCTCGCGGAGCGCTATGACCTCGCTGACCGACCCGCCAAAGGAACGGCCATGGCGCGCGGCAAGCCGGTGCAAGACGGCGTGCGCGTGAAGTTGCCCGATGGCATGACGTGGGAGAAGCTCGCCGCCCTGTCGCCCGAGGAAACGAAGAGCAAGAACCTCTGGCCCGCAGGCTTTTTGCCCTTGCCGCATCCTCACCACGAAGCGGGAGGAATGATCTTCCCCAAATTCCTCATCGAGGAAACGAAGAAGCAGACCGATCGGGATCTGACTCGCTTCGACCTCGATTTCGACTTGCCGGATCATTTCCTGCCCGAGTTCCCGGCACCGATCTATCTGACGACGAGGCCGGATCTGGGCGACGTCTCGCAAGGGAAACTGGTCACGCTCGACAACTTCAACGAATTGTTCAAGGACATCCTCAATCCCAAGCAACTCGAAGGATTGCGGTTGCTGGTCACGCCGTTTCCCCAGCAGCAGTTCAACGCCACCGAAGACCGCCGCAGCCTGAAGGCCCATCAGGGTGTTGCCTGCTTCGACTGCCACGCCAACGGCCATACGAACGCCTCCACCCACACGGTGGGCGATATTCGGCCCAACGAACATCGCCATCGGATCGACACGCCATCGCTCCGAGGTGTGAATATCCAGCGGTTGTTCGGGTCCCAGCGTGCCCTGAAAACCGTGGAGGATTTCACCGAGTTCGAACAGCGTGCCGCCTACTTCGACGGCATCCCGGCCGACGCGGCACGTAAAGGCACCAACGTCCTCGAACGCGGCAGCCAGGTGCATTTCATGGCGGAGTTTCAGGCGTTGCTCGACTTCCCGCCCGCGCCGAAGCTTAATGTCTTCGGTAAGCTCAATTCCGCCAAAGCCAACGAGAGCGAGATACGCGGCCAGGAGATCTTCTCCGGGAAGGGGCAGTGCGCAACCTGCCACACGCCGCCGTACTACACCGACAATCTCATGCACAACCTGAAAGTGGAACGATTCTTCCAGGCGGTCACGATCAACGGTCGCAAGGCGTCGGCCGACGGACCGATCAAGACCTTTCCGCTGCGCGGCATCAAGGACTCGCCGCCGTACCTGCACGACGACCGTTTGCTGACGCTCGACGACACTGTCGAGTTCTTCAACCTCGTCCTGGAATTGAAGCTGAGTGCCCAGGAGAAGCGGGACCTCGTGGCCTTCATGCGGGTGCTATAGGCGCCGCCGTGACGAAGATTCGCAAGGGACAGGTGCGCCGGGCGCCACTCACGCGCGAGCAATTCCACAAGCGCTGTCAGGTGCGGTTCTACGACCCGGGGTACGCGGACGAGCACGCCGCGATTGCGCGATTCGAAGAGATTGCGTGGCAGGCGCTGGAATCGCGCAGCGCGTGGTGCAGCGCGCGGGGGTCGAAGCCGACGCGCTGGACCAGGCCGACGGCGGCAACCCCGACCCGACCACGACCCACGGCAAGCACGTGGCCGAAGCCAAACGCATCGAACAAGCGGGCTGGGACTCCTCGAAGCACGTCGCCGGCCGCGCGTTCGGCGTGGTCGTGCACGGCGATGTCGCCGGCGTCGAGACTCAACGCTCGGGCAAGTTCCGAATGAAGTCCCGCTTGGCCTTGAAATCGATCCGCAACTGCGCGAGCCAGGCGGTGCGTCGCGCCGCATCCATGCGCCGACCGATCTCCTCCACCAGAACCAGCACGTCCCGATACGGGCTTTTGGCCGTTTGCATCGCATTGCCGAACACGCGCAATAACAGCGCCCTTGCCTGGGCGTCTTCGGCTGCGGGGAGGTGCCTGGCAATGTTGGTCAGCACCCCTTCGCGGCAGATCGCCGGCGGCTGGACCAGCGTGCAGGCTTCGATCCATCGACCCTCGGAACCCAGCACCTCGGCGCGCAGCGAAACATCGCGCTCGACCGGCGGCGTGGCAGTCGGAGGCGAACCGTATCGGGCGGAATACGGCGGTCGGGTCATGATCTGCACCTCGCGGGCCACGAGATGGTCGATCAGTGACTGCCGCAACGCCCCCATGTCATGGCCGGCCGCGAGGCCCGCCTTCAGCACCAGGTGATAGGACTCCACGCCGGGGCGTTGCTCGAACTGCTCACGCCGTAGCGCCAGCGCTTCGGCGGTCAACCCCTCGCGCTCGTAGCACCGCAAGAGGGCCTCGTCCAGGCGCCAGTCATCGGGGAATGCCTTGCGGCTCTGCTCGGCCTGGGCCAAAGCCTCGCGGAAACGGCCGTGCTTCTCCAGAAAGGTGACCACTCGGCTGTGCCTGCCCGCCTCGGACAAGTCTTCGCGTAACACCGCCAGCGCGTCGTCCACCTGGTTCGCGCTTTCCAACTGGGCCAGATGCAGGCTCTCGAGCGTCCACAGGCGCAGTTCGCGCTCGGACGTTTCGTCATAGGCCGGTATCCACCCCTTTCGCTGGTCCACCTTCGTGGCGTGCTCCGCTTTCAGAACGGCGACGGCATCCTTGGCCCGTCGCCAGCGCTCCTCGACGGCGCGCCGGCAGCGCGCCAGCGCGGGCTCGCCGATGGCGGCCTCCGCGGCAACGGCGTCGATGCAGCCGAAGGGGTCGTCGAGCTGCACCTGCAGGTACACGTCACCGAAGCTGGCCGGCTGTGGCCCCGCCGCCTCGAGCGACAGCACCCACTCAGCCGCGAGCGCGCGACACAGACCGCCGATGTCGTCGTTGGAATCATCCGCCTGCTGCAGCACATCCCAGACCCGACGCAGGGCGCCCAGGCACAAGGGCGCCGCCGCATCGGCATCGCGTGTCCTGGCCCGTTGAAGCAGGGGCAGCACGCTTTCGGCGCGCCGCACGTAGCTGGGGGTCTCGTTCCAGGCGATGTAGTCCTGCCCCGGCGCCAGCAGCTCGCTGATCAGTGGCTCGAGGTGAGCGGGATCGTTGCCCATCTCGCTGGCCTTGCGCCACTGCTGCAGCTCGCGCGAGACGCTTTGATCGCGGTCGACGAATTCGAGCAGCTTTTCGGCCAATGTGGACGCCTCCTGCGCGTGCAGGAAGTCATGGAGGGCTTGGCGTTCGCCCCCGAACGTGCGGACAGGCTCGGCGCCGCTCCGCGCCGAATTGCCAGCCGGCAGGGCGACGCGTGCCGCATGACCGGTGAGTCGATCGCGCCAGACCAGGGCAACTGCCACCTGGTGTTCGCAGAACCGGCCGTCCTCGGCGCTCGCGCAGTCGCAATTGCCCGCGATGGTGTCGTCCTCGATCCAGACCTCGGTGGTGTGGATCTCCGTGTCCGTCACTTCGGCCTGCAAGGCCGGTTCCGGCATCGGATGTTCCTCCACCACTTCCACCGCGCCGCCGGTGGCGTGGATCTTTCCGCGCTGAACGAGGTCCGCGCTGCTGGCCTGCCCGAGCGACGCGTCGCTCAGCGCTCGCAACCATTCATCGGGCCATGCCGCGAACTCCATCTCGGAACCCTCCGGGTCGTTCGCTGCTTGCCTGTTCGCAACCGACATGAGCGTATCCCCCTGCTACGACAGGGCCGGTTCGAGCAAGGTGAACTGTGATCGGCCGACGAGCTTCGTGAATCCGCGATCGAAGCTGACCAGGTGTTCGCCGTAGTGCAGCGTGGCCGCCGCCAGCCATGCATCGGGCACATCGTTTCCGCCGAGTTGCCGGTCCACGCATAGCTGTCGAAATCGAGGCCACTCGGCGCCCAATGACGCCAACTGCACGCCGGAAACTGAAAACAGGGCATCGACGAACGCCACGGCCTGGTCGGCCGGTGTCGGCCGCTTGAAGATCTTCGGGCTAGTCACCAGCCGCAGAAAGCTCGCCAGCACCATAGGCATGACCGTGAACGCTGCGCCCGAAGCGGACGCGGCAAGCGATTGCTCGAGCCAGGCGCGCGCGACGGCATGGTGCGGGTGGTCGCCGCGGGACGCGGCAACCAGCACGTTCACGTCAGGCGTCATCGCCCAATGCGCAGAGCAGCGCCTTGTTGCTGAGCGGGTCGACGCCCTGCACCAGGCCACCACGCCCCTTGAACACCGGCAACCGCAGCTTTGCGCCCGATTCGCCCGCTGCGTGCGCACGCAGGCGCAACATCAGCCCTTCTTCGATCAGCCGGGTGAGGGTCGTGCGTTGCTGCGCCGCGAGCGTCTTGGCGTCGGCAAGCAGCTGGTCGTTGATGTCGAGCGTTGTCTTCATGCAGTGATGATACAGATTTCTGTACCCGTTTCGACGAATCATCGACCCCCTCGCACCCGCTCGGCCACGCTTTGCAACTGCTGCGCGTTGACCATGCACACCCGCCGAAGGTCCTCGCCAATGCGCGCGGCTTCACGGGTTTTGGCGACGCGAGTTTGCGCGCCTGCCACCGTTCGAAAGCGGGGTTGCCGAGGATCGGGCTACCGCTCACGTCACTGCCGACGGTCGCATCACCGACACCGGCCCGCTGACCCGAAAACGCATGGAGACGATCGACGAAGAGGTCAATGCCAAGGCGATCGACTTCATGGAGCGCGCCAAGCAGGCGGACAAGCCGTTTTTCCTGTGGTGGAACTCCACCCGGATGCTCATCTTCACGCATCTCAAGAAGGAATCCGTCGGCAAGACCGGCCTGGGCGTCTACCGCGACGGCATGGTCGAGCACGACGGGCATGTCGGCGAGATCCTCGCCAAGCTCGAAGAACTGGGCCTCGAGGACAACACGATCGTGATGTCCTCCACCGACAACGGCGCCGAGCTCGATGAGCTGGCCCGATGGCGGCACCACCATGTTCCGCGGCGAGAAAAACACCAACTGGGAAGGCGGCTATCGCGTGCCCACCCTGATCAAGTGGCCTGGCGTCATCAAACCCGGCACCGTGATCAACGACAGCCGGGCACACGAAGACATGCTCCCCACCCTGCTCGCCGCTGCCGGCGACACCACGGTCAAGGAATCGCTCCTGAAAGGGAGCGACGGTCGGCGACAACACCTACAACGTTCACCTCGACGGCTACGATCACCTGCCCGCATTCAAGGGCGAGGCCGCATGGCCGCGCAAGGAATTCCTGTACTGGACCGACGACGGCAGCGTTGCCGCCCTGCGCTACGAGAACATGAAGGTCACGTTGCTGGTGCAGAACGCCCACGGCCTCGACGTATGGCTGAAGCCTTTCGAGGCGTTGCGCGCCCCGATACTCGCCAATCTGCGCTCGGATCCGTTCGAGCGGGCCGAATACGAAGGTTTCGGCTACAAGCAGTGGTTCTCCGACCGCATGTTCATGATCGCGCCGGCGGCAGGCTACGTGGCCCAGTGGCTGCAGAGCTTCCGCGAGTTTCCACCGCGCCAGAAGCCCGGCAGCTTCAATCTCGACCGCGTGATGGAAGCGGTCACCCGCGGCGCCGGCGACAAGTAGTCACCGCGGCAGCATCACATCGAAAGGCCATCGTCCGGTCATGGACGTTGGCCTTTTCACCTTGAAGCGAGGCCAACGTCAGGGGTCGATGTCCTCCAGGACGCCGCTGGTCCAGTAGCCGGTACGCCCGTAGTGTTCGTACAGGCCGAGTTCGCGCTGCCGGTTCAACGCACCGGCCGACTCGTAGGCGGGTGCCGCTTTCACCCTGTCGCGGGAGAGGTCGACCGATACGCTCTGGTCCGACCAGCTCATCCCGGTGATCCATTGCGGGGCGATCAGCACCTTGTGCCCGACCCACCAGTTGCTGGTGTCTACGACCAGGTAGCGCACGGCCCAGGTCCGTTCGTCCACGAGTATTTCCGCCACGTGGCCGATGTCGCCGTCGGTGGCGTGCACGTGGTAGCCGATGACCTCGTTGCAACTGCGCAGGTGCGGATTCTCGTTGCGGTGGCGGGCTCGTTCGGCGGCGGCGTAGGCCTGCGCCTCCTCCTTGCCTTCGATGTCGTCGGTGGCGCCGAAGCCGGCATAACCCGGGACCAGCCCATAGGGGTACAGGCCCTCGCCCCACATGCCATAGCTGCCCCAGTAGTTCGGATAGCCGTAGAACCCGAGATATTCCAGTTCGTGCTGCCGCGACACCGGCCGGTTGGTATCGATGTCCGGACTGTTCCGGACCTGCTCCTTGGTGATCGACACCGGCAGGATGCGTGCGAGCCAGCTCGAATCGTGGATGGACATGGGCGAGATCAGGACCCGGCGGCTCGCCAGCCAGGAGCCGGCCTCGACCACTAGGTAACGGATCACCCAGCGATCGTCGTCGAACAGCAGGTCTTTCACCACGCCGATGTGGCCGTCGGTGGCGCCGATGGCGTATTCCTTCAGGTCGTTGACGTCGCGCAGCATGGCATTGCCTTTTCGGGAGTGCCGATCCGGTCGGATCGGCGTATGAACGGGTCTTCAGCGCTGGCACGCGGCAACAGCCGCGAACGGCGCGTGATGGGCTGGCAGTGACTCTGGGTGCGATATGCCCCGCATGTCTGTGCGTTGCCGCACGCGCTCGGCAACGAGCTGTGTTTCCCAGCGCACAGACCCGGCTGCGTGGAAGGCCGACATTCGCGTCGGCGAAAGTGCCGGCCGAGGGCGGCAGGCCATCGACACATGGAGACACGACATGCCAACGATCGAGAAACAAGATATGGCTGTGCATCGCGAACAACTGAGTTCGGACGTCACCGAACTGGTCGAAACCTACCGGTCGATGTTCGACCTGGACGGCTCCGAGATCGACCGGCACCTGTCGGACCGCATGATCCTCGCCGAGGTGCGCGATGCCCTCGACGACGTCGAGCGGACCCTGGTGGGGCCGGACCGCCGATGAGTGCCTGAAGCGACCGCCGGGGAGCGCCACGGCTCGCAGCGGCACTTTTCCACCGCGCTGGCGGTGCGGTGGATCGGCCCGCCGCTGATCGACGGCCAGCACTTCCTGCTGCACACAGCCTTGTTGAGCATCCTCAGCCACGACGCCCATCGGCCCGAGGTGCGGATCATCGAGCAGTGGAACGAGATCGCGGCCTCGCGCCACGTCGCGCCAGATCACGCTGCGCACGCTGCAGAAAGGTGGCGTCGAGCACCACGGAATAGCCGCCGTCGAGCACCGGCGCGGCGAGCAGCGGCATGCCGTGGCTGTGCAGGTCCATCGCCATGAACGCGATCTCGCTCATCACGTCGATCCAGCGGAAGGCGGCGTTGAAGTCGATGCAGTCGAACACCGTGGTGTGGCCGTCGGTGCAAGCCACGTTACCCAAATGCAGGTCGCCATGGACGTCGCACACCCTGCCCTCGCGCAGGCGC
>JANMWG010000323.1:0-9546 GCA_031393885.1 Betaproteobacteria bacterium
TCAACCGCGTGCTGCATCCGTCGGCCGGGTTCGAATACGCCTGGACCCACAGCATTCCGGGCACGTGCAACCGCGTCGATCCGGCCAGCATCAAGATCAACGGTGTCGTGGTCGATCCGCTGAGCAGCTATCGCGTCACGGTCAATAACTTCCTGGCCGATGGCGGCGACAAGTTCGCCGTGTTGAAAAACGGCACCCACCGGCTCGGTGGCGCGCAGGACATCGATGCGGTGACCGAGTACCTGAAGCCGACGCTGCTGCCGGCACCCGGCGGCACGCCGCTGGCACCGGCGCCGCTCACCCGCATCAAGCGCCTGGACAACCTCACGAGGACCTGCCCCGACGACTGAGGATCAACCGGTTATCCCCCCCGCAACCAAAGGCAACTACCCCCCAAGCTCGCGGCGTTCGCTACCCCTCGTTGGGGGGGCAGCGCCCTTCGGGGCGGCCGGGCGCTTCGGTTGCCGTTCGCTCCCCGTGTCCAGTCGGCACGGGGCTTTTTTTTCAGAGCCCGAACTGAAGCGCCGCGAGCCGCGCGTACAAGGCGTTGGACGCGAGCAACTCGTCGTGGGTGCCGGTGCCCACCAGTGTGCCGCCCTCGATCACCGCGATGCGATCGGCGTTGCGCACCGTGGCCAGACGATGCGCGATCACCAGCGTGGTCCGGCCTTGCATCAGGTGCTCCAGCGCGATCTGCACCAGCCGCTCCGATTCGGCATCGAGCGCACTGGTGGCTTCGTCGAGCAGCAGCACCGGGCGATCGGCCAGCACCGCCCGCGCGATCGCGAGCCGTTGGCGCTGCCCGCCGGACAAGCGGATGCCGCGCTCGCCGAGATAGGTGTCGTAGCGTTGCGGTAGCCGGTCGATGAACTCGGTGGCGAAGGCCGCTTCGCAGGCCGCGGCGATCTCGGCATCGGTGGCGGCCGGCCGGCCATAACGGACGTTGTCGCGCACGCTCGCCGCGAACAGCGCGGGCTCCTGCGGCACCAGCGCGATGCGTGCGCGGATCGCCGCGGGGTCTGCGCGCATGAGATCCACGCCGTCGAGACGGATGCAGCCCGACGCCGGATCGTAGAAGCGCAGCAGCAACTGGAACAACGTGGTCTTGCCCGCGCCCGATGGCCCGACCAGGGCGACCGTTTCGCCGGGTGCGACCGTCAACGACAACCGGTCGATCGCGGGAATGGCCGGGCGCGCCGGATAGAAGAAGGTCACCGCTTCGAACTCGACCCTGCCGCTCGCGGGCGTGGGTAGCGGCGTCGCCGGTACCGGCGCGACGATCGCCGATTCCGCCCGCAGGATCTCGATCAGTCGCTCGGCTGCTCCAGCGCCACGCTGCAGGTCGCCGATCACCTCGCTGATGGCCCCCGCCGCGCTGGCCACCATCGCGGCATAGAACACGAATGCCGACAGTTCGCCGGCGCTGAGCCGCCCCGCCAGCACGTCATGGCCGCCGATCCACAGGATGATGCCGATGGCGCTGAACACCAGCACGATCACCGCCGAGACCAAGGTCGCCCGCACCCGGATGCGTTGCCGAGCGGTGTTGAACGTGGCCTCGATGCGGCTGCCGAAAGCACGGCGATCCTCGCTCTCGTGGCCATAGGCCTGCACGGTGCGAATCTCGTGCAGCGCCTCGTCGACGTAGGTGCCGAGGTCGGCCACGCGATCCTGGCTGGCGCGCGACAGCTTGCGCACGCGACGGCCGAACATCACGATCGGCCCGATCACCACCGGGATCACCAACAGCACCAGGCCGGTGAGCTTCAGGCTGGTGAGCGCCAGCATGACCAGGCAGCCGATGCCGAGCAGCGCATTGCGCGTAGCCATCGAGGCGCTGGAACCGACCACCTGTTCGAGCAGCGCGGTGTCGGCGGTGAGGCGCGAGACCAGTTCGCCGGTGCGCGCCTGCTCGTAGAACGCCGGCGACTGATCGAGCAGCTTCGAGAACACCGCGCGCCGCAGGTCGGCGATCACGCGCTCGCCCAGCCACGACACGGTGTAGAAGCGCACCCAGGTGGCCCCGGCCATCAGGACGATCACGCCGAACAACAGGAAGAGCGCGTTATTCAACGCCGATGCATCGCCCTGCGCGAAGCCGTGATCGACCACGCGCTTGAGCCCTTGGCCGATGACCAGGAAGCAAGCCGCGGCCACGATGAGCGCAATCAAGGCGACCACCATCCGGTTACGGTGGGGCGCGACGAATTGCCACAGAAAACCGAGGTTGCCCAGGCCGGGCTTGGCCGGCGTGGCGTCCGCCGCGACAACGGGAACCGGCAAAATCGCCGAACGCGCATTCATGGTGTTTCTTCCTTGGTCGGTTCGAGCCTGTAGGACTTCACGAGTGGCCACACGTGCGCGGGAATCCTATGGCGCATGCGGCGCGGCCGTTCGCGGCGCAGCTGCACGACCGTCTCGAGCGCCTTCATCTCGGCACGCGTGCGCGCGAACTCGGTGGTGGTGTTGTCGGAGCACGGCGGGCCGATCATGGGAACCCAGACCGGTGCCGCAGCGGCGGCAGCGGGTTTGATCAGGCCGGGAGTTGGGTCGGGCGGCGAAGGTGAATGCAATTGTCGGTCGAAGGTTCGCCAAAGCTGGCGTGTGCTCCAGGCAGGGCCTGCCGGGCGCGGACAATGGTAACCCGCTCGAACGCGATGCTCACGGCTCGGCCTTGTTCGCATCCAGCCGAGCGGACGCCGACTCGCGCGCACCAGACGCTCCTGCCAGCGAGCCCGGGCTGGCGATGGAGTTCGTTGAGCATGCGCGACATCGCTTTCACCACCGGCAGCCAGCGGTGCACCATCAATGGTTTGTTGATGCGCCTGCCGATGAGGAAGACGACGAACTCGCCATCGAGGGTTGCGGTGACGCGTTCGCGACGGATCATGCGCCGACCGCGCCGGTCCGGCCGGGTCGGCTACCCGACTGCCAGCGCCGGTCCGACGCCACTCTCACAGCGCGAATCTCGCCACCGCCTGCTCGTCCCATTCGATGCCCTGGCCCGGCTTGTCGGGCACCACGAGGTGGCCGTTGTCGAGCTTGAACGGCTCGGCCAGGATCGGGTCGGCCCAGTCCTGCCATTCGAGCCAGTGCGCCGTGTCGGTGACGCGCATCAGGTGCGCCGACATCTCGGGGTAAAGATGCGTCGACATCGGAATCCCCGCGGCACCGGTGATGGCGGCCGCGCGCAGCCATCCGCTCACCCCGCCGATGCGCATGAGGTCGGGCATCACGTAATCGCCTGCGCCCGCCTGCACCGCCTGGTACAGCATGCGCGGGCCATAGCAGTTCTCGCCGAGCTGAACCGGGGTGTCGAGCTCGCGCGTGAGCTGGGTGAAGCCGGGAATGTTGTCGTAGGTGGTGGGCTCCTCGAACCAGTAGAGCCCCTGATCGTCGAGCGCATGGCAGCGCACCAGCGCATCGCCCAGGGTCAACCCCTGGTTGAAGTCGCACATGAGTTTCACGTCCGCGCCGGCCGCCTCGCGCACCGCGGCGATGGCGATGGCGATGGCGATGGCGATGGCGACCAGATCATCCGCGAGCTTGTCGCGGCCGAGGCGCAGCTTCAGCCCGGTGAATCCGCCCTCGGCCACCAGCGCCGCCGCTTCGGCGGCATGATCTGCCACCGGCGTGAGCCACAGTCCGTTGCTGTTGTGGGCCGGCACCGGGCCGACCGTCCCGCCGAGAAATGCCGCGAGCGGCATGTTGGCGGCTTTGGCGAGCGCATCCCAGATCGCCATGTCGAGGCCGGACACGGCGATACCCGGGTCGAAAGCGGTTCGGATTGCCGCGCGGAAGAGTGTAGGCAAAGCCGCGTTCACCGCGCACCGGGTAACACGCCCACAAGGTGAGCCTACGGGCTGAGGAAGCTCCAGTCGATCTGCTTTCCCTCGCGCAGGATGCCGAGTGCTTCGAGCGCGCCCACCGCGGTGGGCCGCCACTGCGCCGGAAACTGCGGCGTGTCCAGCAGCAGCACGCCGGGCGCTTCAGCGTCGCGGGTTACTCGCCGGTGCCGTAGAAGAACTCCTCGCGCACGATCTTGCCGTCCTGCACGGTGTAGAGGCCAACCTCCTCCATCTGCATCCGCTGGCCAGACGGCTTGTTGGTCACGTCGTAGGCAAAGCCGACCACGAACCGGTTGCCGTTCGGCCACGGACCGGTGATGGCTGCGGAATGCACCTCGTGGTTGTTGACCCACCATTCGCTCTTGGCCTGGATCGCGGGGAGGCCCTTTGATTCCTGCTGGGTGCCCGGCATCGCCATGGCCTCGACGCTGACGGCGTCGGCGGCGTAAAGGGTGGACAACGACTCCGCATTCTTGCCTTCCCGGCAAAGGGCGACCAGCTTGTTGGCAATGGCTAACGTGTTCATGGCGTTTCCTTCTCGAGTCGAAAAAACCGGACGGTAATTTCCCGATGCCCAGTGTAAGCCCGCGAACGTCGAGGTTGGATGACACCCACGAACAGTCGGACCCGACTGTCGTGGCGCTGTCTACCGCCACCTCAGTGCCCGCCGGGCCGGCCAGCGACCGGAGTCCGCTGGCGTTCGGCAGGCACAGACAGTCCGCAGGGACTGTCTGTGTCCGGCCTCACTCCGCAAAGGCACTGGCCCACTGGAGGGGAAAGGCGAAGCACAGCGAAGCCGGGGGGTGAGTCAGGCCGCAGCGCATCGAGACCGAACCATCGGGGTCTCGATGGCGGTGGCGCATCCGGGTTTGGCGAGAGGACTTCGAGAAAGACCGAATCACCCAGACGAAGCAGCAGGTTGTGCGTGCCCATCCGGGGGTGTTCGCCGCCGACCTGCATCTCGACTCCCAGAGCGCGGCGCACGAATGCCGCTCCGCTGTCGAGGGTAGGTGCGGTGACGACGAGATGGTCGATGACGCAAGACGGCATTCAGGAGGTCCGGAGGTCGATAGTCGGAGCACATGCATCAAGCCCGTCCACGGATGCGAGCTTCGCCGCGCCGGCATCCGGCTGATGCCATGACCCGTTTCGCCAGCGAACCACGCACGCCGTGGATGGCTGGGCCCCATCGACTTTATCGTGCCCGATGCATTCGCACCTCGTACGCCGAGCGACTTCGCGAAGCACTGGTCGAGGCCGAACCTCCGGGACACGCGGCCACCGCAACACCGAGCGATGCAGCCCATGCGAGTGGAACGTTCAGGGCGGGCACAACCGGTTCTCGCGGAAATGCCAGAGGCAAGGCGGCATGCGGCTGAACGCCATGCCTACTTCGCTCGCATGCGATTGTTCTTCGGATTGTGTTCGAGCTCGCATAGTCCGAGGGCTTCCATCAGGGGCGGCACATAGACCCCGAAGCGCCCGCGCAACCCTTTCTTCAGACCATACCACCCGCCCATCGGGTTGCTTTCGGCGCGACCCCAGGCTTCGACTGTGCCTTCCTTCGCGGGCTTCTGTTCGTCCGTCCCGCCGAGGTCGACCCAATCGCCGGCAGCCTCGAGCATGGCATGCAGATCGTCGATGCAGCGGGCGTCATAGAGCAGCACGGTACTGCCGACTGTGCAGACGAGAACCTGCTTTCCGTCCTTTTCATCGACGTGCATCGTGTACGCCGAGGTTCCGGGCGCGGTCTTGAGTTGCCAGGGGTTGTTCTTGGTGCGGATCAGTGTGGCCACGGTTCGCCTTTCGAGTCCGGTTGTTGCGGGGAAGCCAGATGCGGCCAGCGCTAGGACAGCACCGGCTCGCAACGAATTTCGGTCTTCACGGAGTTGGCGATGAAGCATTCCTCGTGAGCCACGTGATGCATCTGCTCGATCTCGTCATGCGTTGGCACCCGCTCTCCCGAGAACACCACCTCGGGTCTGAGCGTCACCACCGACACGAAGAGCTTGCCGTCGCCATTCGGCGCCATGATGCCGGAGGCGTCATCGACGTAACGATCCACGCGAAACCTGCGCTTGGCGGCGATCGACAGAAACCAGAGCATGTGGCAACTGGCGATGGAGGCGACGAACGCTTCCTCGGGGTCGACCGCCGCCGCGTCGGAATACGGAGCCGGCACCACATGCGGCGACGACGATCCCGCCAGCTCTGCGCCACCATCGAACCGGATCATGTGGCGTCGGCTGTAGCGATGATCGAGAAAGTCCTGCACGCCGCGCGTCCAGAGAATCTCTGCCTTGTGTTCAGACATTCCGGGCTCCCTTTGCATCCGACATTTCCGGCGCGACCCTTGCGCCTTTCTCGATGAGTAGCGCTCGCAGCACCGAGCGATGGCAGCGTGCCTCGTCTTTGCAATAGCACCCGACGGAGAAATCGCTGTGATGCGACAGCACGGCGAGCAGCTCGAGCGAATGACTGGCGTCGGGTGTTGACATCTCGGCGCGGTACTTTTTCACGAACACTCCCCACTCGCCTGGCGTCGAGGCGGCGAGCGCCAGCTTCACCGTGGCGGCACTGGGGGCAAGGTTCGGAAACCAGACGTCGTACCAGTTCCGCGCCGCGAACTCGCTCTTCGGCACGCCGCGCGGTGGCCGGCGCACCGTGCCGATGCGGATGCCTTCGCCCACGCTTCGCCCGCTTCCAAGCCTGACGACACGAACGACCATATTCACCTCCGTGCTATCGCCCGACGATGACGACCCACTGCAGCAACGCCGCGATCAGTCCTGGAGCTTCTTCGGCACCTTCTGCGCCGGATCATGGAAGAACGTCTCTTCGGCGACGCGCTCACCCTCCCAGCGCTGGTACGCGATCTCTTCCATTTGCGTCACCGAACCGTCTTGCCACTCGAACCGGAAGACCCAGCGAATGCGAAGTAAAGTCGGCGATCTCGGTGAAGCCATTCAACTGCGCGTTCACGTCACGGCCGGCATGCGGCGTCTCATCGCAGCAGGTTCTTGTAGATCTTTCCGTCTTTCATGATCGCCAGGAAGTTCTTCGCCGGATCTTCGACCAGCTTGATGTTGGTCAACGGATCGCCATCCACCAGCAGCAGATCGGCCAAGGCGCCTTCCTTCACCACGCCCAGCTTGCCCGGATAGGGGCTGCGCAAGCCCGACAGTGCCAGCAACTGGCCGTTGGCGGCGGTTGCCATCTTCAACACCTCGACCGGCGAATACCAACGTGTCATCTTCGCCAACTGGGCGCCCTGTGTTGCGGCGGCTTTCGCGTCGAACAACGTGTCGGTGCCCCACGCGGTCTTGATGTTGAACTTGCGGGCGAGAGCGTAGGCATTGTCGGTGCCGCCGAACATCTCGATCTGTTTGACCCGATTCGGCGAGCCTTCCGGAAACGACGAATTCCCGTCATCGAGAAAAGGCTGCAGACTCCACCAGATGCCTTTCTCGGCTATCAGCTGTGCGGTGGGTTCGTCGAGCATCTGGCCATGATCGATGCACCTGACGCCCGCCTCGATCACCTGCCGTGCCGCTCGCGGCGTGTAGGCGTGCACGGTCACATAGGTGCCCCAGTTTTCCGCCGCTTCGACCGCGGCGCGCAGTTCGGGGACGGTATATTGCGTGACATCGAGCGGGTCGTAGCTCGAGGCGACACCACCGCCCGCCATGAGCTTGATCTGGGAGGCGCCCAGGGCCAGTTGCTCGCGTGCGCGCAGCCGCACGGTATCGGCGTTGTCGGCAATGGGATCGGCCGAAAATAGCCTTGATGACCTTGCAGACCACCAATACATTCGACGGCGCCGACAGTTGGTCGGTGGTGCCGTCGAAGATGCGGACATTCTCGAAGATCACACCGGCCAGCTGGGGCGCCTGGGCCGACACCTGTTGCGCCAACGTGCACCCGAGAACCAGCAACCCGCGCAGTACCGGCCTGGAGGTAAGCCTCATGAGTGTCCTCGTGCTGGAGCGCCGCGGCACCGCTCAACTGAGCGTTGCACCCTGTGCATTGACGTAGATGGAATACAACGACTGGCTGCTCGCGAGAAACAGGCGGTTGCGCTTCAACCCGCCGAAACACAGGTTGGCACAACGCTCGGGCAGCAGGATGCGGCCGATGAGCCGGCCAGCGGGGTTGAAGACGGCGACGCCATCGTGGCCTTCGCCACCGCCGAAACCACACCAGAGATTGCCGTCGGTGTCGCAGCGGAAGCCATCGGGAACACCGGGGCCGGTGTTCCCGAACACGCGACCGTTGACCAGCGTCTTGCCGTCGGCCACGTCGTAGACGGCGATCTCGCGCGGCGACTTGCCGCTCACCACGATGTAGAGCTTCGACTCGTCCGGCGAAAAGCACAACCCGTTGGGCCGGGGAATGTCACCGACCACCACGGTGACGCCGCCAGTCCTGCCGTCCACGCGATAGACATTGGTGGGAAGCTCCATCCTGGCCTTGTGCCCTTCATAGTTGCCGAGGATGCCGAACTCCGGATCGGTGAACCAGATGGAATCATCCGACTTCACGATCACGTCATTGGGCGAGTTGAGCGGCTTGCCGTCGAAGCTGTCCGCCAGCACGGTGATGCTGCCGTCGTGTTCGGTGCGCGTCACACGCCGGGTGCCGTGCTCGCAGGTAACCAAGCGGCCCTGCCGATCGCGGGTGTTGCCGTTCGCGTGGTCCGACGGTTTGCGGAACACGCTGACGACGCCCGTCTCTTCGTCCCACCGCATGATCCGGTTGTTGGGGATGTCGCTCCACAGCAAGTAGCGGCCATCGCCGAACCACACCGGCCCCTCGGCCCAGCGGAACCCGGTGGCGAGGCGTTCCACGGCCGCGGTGCGGATCCGATACTGCTCGAAGCTCGGATCGATAATCTGGACGGCAGGATCGGGATATCGCACCGGGTTCGACTCCATGGGCGCCTCGTCAATCAGGACTGGGGATTTCTCCAATCGAATGATAGACGGCTTTGCCGTGGTGCCTGGCGAGGGCGGGCGGCACCAGGCCGATGCCGGGTCATTCGAGCTTCAATGCAACGGTCACGAACGCCCTGACCGCAGCCAACGCCTCGGCGGCCGCCTGGGGCTGATAGCCGATGGTGGTGCCGCGCTCGACGCACGCGTCATCGTAGCCGAAGGCCCGTCCGGTCTCGCGGTTGAGGATGATGCCGTCCGGCGATTCCTCGAGCTGGCATCGACGCGTGGTCTGCGCCTGCGGCAGCTTTTGCGGGACCTTGAAGAACGGGTAGTCGAACACGTGGTTGGCATCGGGATATGCGGTAAGAGCGGCATCCTTGCCATGCTGCCTCAGTCTCTCGACGTAGGCGCGGCACGGCGCCACCGGCACATAGTCGTCCGCCGCCCCATGAAAGATGCGGATCGGGCTGTCGGCGACATCGTCGTCGCCGATGAACACCGTGTTGCACGACGGGTAGAACGCGATGTGGGGATCATGGGGTCAGGTCTTGCATGACAACATCGGCTACCGTGACTCGTGCATAAACCGACTTGATGTGGTCGTGCAAGACCTGACCCCAAATCATTCTACGGGCCCACATGCACGAACTTCTGTGCGCGCTTTCCGGTGTCGACTTCGGTGGTGTAGACGTTGCCCTTCGAATCGAGCGCGAGGTTGTGAATCCAGTGGAACTCGCCCGCCTTGCGACCGTTGCGGCCGAACG
>JANMWG010000373.1:0-2713 GCA_031393885.1 Betaproteobacteria bacterium
CGCCCGCGAACTCCAGGTGTTCAGTCTCAATGAGACCCAGACCAGGCTGGTGCAGAAGGGCATCGCGGACGTGCTGTCCGGGCAGAAGCCGCAGGTCGACCCCGAGGCCTACCGCCCGCGGATCCAGAAGCTCGCCGAAGCTGCTCAGGCCAAGACAACCGAAAAGGCTACCGCTTCCGGCCGCGAATTCCTCGACAAGGCCGCCAAGGAAAAGGGCGCCGTGAAGACCGACAGCGGCCTGATCTACCTGTCGCTCAAGGACGGCGCCGGTGCGTCGCCCAAGGCCTCCGACAAGGTCAAGGTGCACTACCGCGGCACGCTCACCAACGGCACCGAATTCGACAGCAGCTACAAGCGCGGTCAGCCGCTCGAGTTTCCGCTCGGCAACGTGATCAAGTGCTGGACCGAGGGCGTGCAGAAGATGAAGGTCGGTGGCAAGGCCAAGCTGGTGTGCCCGCCGGAGATCGCTTATGGCGAGCGCGGCGCCGGCGGGGTGATTCCGCCCAATGCCACTCTGGTGTTCGAAGTCGAGCTGATCGACATCGGCAAGTAGGGGCTGTGGAATGCGACCGATGATGCCTGCGCACGGCACGTCGGTCGGAGGCTGGAGTTTGACGCCCACCCCCAGGCTTGCTGCGCTCGCCACCCCCTCGAAGGGGGCCAGCGTCCTCGGGCAGCACTGTGAGGGCTGAGCGATGAGCGCCGCAGTCGTCGCATTCGCCATCGGCTGCTGGTGGTTGCAGCAGCAGGCACGGCTACCGCCGCTGGCGGGGGTGTTCGTGGTCCTGGCCGCGTTCGCGCTCGCCTGGTTCTGGCGCAATGCCCGGCCCGCGGGTTGGCGATGGGCGGCCACGCTGCTGGTCTTGCCGGCGTGCGCCGGTCTGGGCTTCTACTGGGCCGCCGCGCATGCCACGCTGCGGCTGGCCGATGCGCTGCCCGCAGCCGCCGAAGGGCGCGAGATCCGGGTCGAAGGGGTGGTGAGTTCCTTGCCGGAACGCACCGAGCGCGGATGGCGCTTCGGCTTCACCATCGAGCGCACGCTCGACCCCCAGTGGCACCTGCCGGCGCATGTAGCGCTATCCTGGTTCGACACCGAGGCCGCCACCGGTGCCATCGGATCGACCTCGCCGGTCCGGCCCGGCGAACGCTGGCGCCTCACGGTCCGGCTGAAGCAGCCACACGGCACGTACAACCCGCACACCTTCGACAGCGAAGCCTGGTTGTTCGAGCGCGGCATCCGGGCCACGGGCTACGTGTATGGCGCCGGACCGCGCGAACGCGTCGCGGCGACCGTGTTCGGTCCGCTATTACTGGTGGAGCGGCTGCGCATGGAGGCGCGTGATCGCATGCTGGTCGTGCTGGGCGATCGGCCCTATGCCGGTGTGCTGGTCGCGCTGGCGATCGGCGATCAGCAAGCGATACCGGCGGCGCAGTGGCGCGTTTTCACGCGCACCGGCGTCAACCATCTGATGAGCATTTCAGGCCTGCACGTGACCATGGTGTCCGGGCTCGTGTTCGCGCTGGTGAATTGGGCGTGGCGGCGCAGCAAGCGGTTGCCGCTCTGGTGCGCGGCGCGCGATGCCGCGACCCTCGGCGGCCTTGCGGCGGCGCTCGGCTATGCCCTGATCGCCGGGTTCGCGGTGCCGGCGCAACGCACGGTGTGGATGCTCGCGGTGGTCGCGGTGACCCTGTGGCTGCGGGTGTTCACGACCCCCGCCCGGATCCTGGCCGCCGCGCTGCTGGTGGTACTGCTCATCGATCCGCTCGCCGTCTTGTCGGCGGGGTTCTGGCTGTCGTTCGGTGCCGTGGGGCTGATGATGTTCGCCACCGGCGACCGTACTGAAAGGACGAGCTGGTGGCGCGCGTGGGGGCGTTTGCAGTGGGCCTTGTTCATCGGCCTGGCGCCGCTGATGCTGGTGCTGTTCCAGCAACTGTCGTTGGTCGCGCCGTTGGCTAATGCGTTTGCTGTGCCGGCGGTGAGCTTCGTGGTGGTGCCATTGACGTTGCTCGGCGCCGTGATTTCCTTCGAGCCGCTGCTGACCCTGGCCCACGCGACCATGGTGCCGATCGGCGTGGCGCTGAATTTTCTGGCGGATGTGCCGGCGGCGAGCTGGACACAACACGCGCCGCCGCTCTGGGCCGTGGCCCTCGCCGTGGCGGGGGTACTTTGGGCGCTGCTGCCACGCGGGTTTCCGTCGCGTTGGCTGGTGGTGCCGCTGGTAATGCCGGTGTTGTTCGCGCGTCCACCATCACCCGCCGAAGGAACCGCGCGCGTGACCGTTCTCGACGTGGGGCAGGGGCTGGCGGTGGTGGTGCAGACCCGCCAGGCAACGCTGGCATTCGACGCCGGTCCCGGGTGGTCGCCGGCGGCCGACAGTGGCTCGCGCATCGTCGCGCCATACCTGCGGGGCGAAGGTATCGCGCACCTCGACGGGCTGATCGTGAGTCACGACGACAACGACCATTCGGGCGGGGCCGCTTCGCTGCTGGGGCTGGTGGGTGCGGACTGGGTGGCCACGTCGTTGTCCGCGGACAACCCCGCAGTGGCCGCGGCGACCAGAAAGATGCGGTGCGTCGCTGGCCAGCGCTGGACCTGGAGCGGCGTCGACTTCGAGATGCTGCATCCGCAGCCAGACAGCTATACTTTTCGCAGTATTCCCGACAACGCGCGCAGTTGCGTGCTGCGCGTGTCCACACCAGGGGCGAGCGTGCT
>JANMWG010000389.1:0-12485 GCA_031393885.1 Betaproteobacteria bacterium
ATCCAGACCTGCCCCTTGGCCGAGCCCGGCTTGCGCTGCCCTTGCACGGGCGTGAACGCCACGAGTTTGGCGACGGGCTTGTTGTCTTTCGCGATGATGATCTCTTCGCCCAGCATCGCCTTGCGTACCAGTGCGGAGAGCTGGGCCTTCGCCTCGTGGATGTTGTAGTGGCTCACAAGAAGACTCCGGCTTTGGATTCCAGGATGGTCATCTTATCTGACCAACATGATGATTGCCACGCCTGTCGAGCTTTGCTATCTTGGTGCGAATTCTTCCTACCGCTTCAGCAGGCGACGCCCATGACCACCGCCGAGAAAATCAGCATCGCCTTGCCTCCCGAGATGGTCGCCATCGTCCGCGGCGCGGTCGCCACTGGCGAATACGCGTCCAGCAGCGAGGTCATTCGCGACGCGCTGCGCGATTGGACCCACAAGCGCAGCCTGCGGCAACAAGGCGTTGCCGAGCTGCGACAGCTCTGGCAGGAAGCGCTTGGCGACAAGTCGCCCGGCATCCCCGCCGAGGAGGTGCTCGATCGCCTGGAGCGCAAGTACCAGGCAATTGCCGACGCGGCGGGCACAGGGGGGTAATGCGACTGGAGTTTTCGCGATTCGTCGATGGCGATCTCGACGATATCGCCAGCTACATCGCTCAGGACCTGGTTAAACATCGACCTCCCGAGCAGCTCCGCGCCCACCCTCCGCCAAGGTGGCCATAATCTTGCCTCGCCCACCCGGATCATCGCCTCACGCCCACGCTGTCGGAAACGGTTGATGCTGTCGAAACCACCCACCACCCACCACCGATCGCCGGCACGAGATCACGCGCCGCCACATTTCAAAGGCTCGCCCCCCCCGATGACCCCCGAACAGATCGAAGCCTACGTCGACGCCGCGGCGGCGGCATTGCGGCTCCCACTGAGCAACGCGCATCGCCCGGGCGTCTTGCAGTACTTTGCCCTGGCCGCGCGCATGGCGGACCTGGTGGCGGCGCAGCCGCTCGGCATCGCCGATGATCCGGCCGAGACGTTCATCCCGATTTCGCCAATGGATGGCGGGGCGGCATGACAGTCGAATCGCTATTGAACGGTAGCGCCGCCGACATGGCGGCAGCCGTGCGCAGCGGCGCGGTCAGCGCCGCTGCGCTGACTCGCGCAAGCCTGGCCCGCATCGATGCCACAGAGGGGCGGGTCAACGCCTTCACCGATATCACCGCACAGCGCGCCACGCAGACTGCCGCCGCGCTGGACACCCGCCTCGCGAGCGGCGACACCTCTGCCAAAGCCTTGCCCTTGCTCGGCGTGCCCTTCGCCGTGAAGAATCTGTTCGACGTGGCAGGTCTCACGACGCTTGCCGGCTCCAAGGTCGAGCGCGGCAAACCGCCCGCCGCGAAGGATTCGCCGCTCATCGTGCGTCTCGAAGCGGCCGGCGCGGTGCTGGTGGGTGCGCTCAACATGGACGAATACGCATCCGGTTTCACTACCGAAAACACGCATGAGGGCCCGGTCCACAACCCGCACGATCTGACGTGCGTCGCCGGCGGTTCATCGGGGGGATCGGGTGCCGCAGTGGCGGCCGGACAAGTCCCGATCACGCTCGGCTCCGATACCAACGGCTCGATCCGCGTGCCGGCATCGCTGTGCGGCATCTTCGGGCTCAAGCCCACCTACGGACGGTTGCCACGCAACGGCTCGTATCCGTTCGTCGCCAGCCTCGATCACCTGGGTCCGTTCGGGCGCAGCGCGAGGGATCTCGCACTCGTGTACGACGCGCTGCAGGGCTTCGACCGTCACGATCCGGGATGCGTATCTCGGCCGGTCGAATCCACGGTCGATACCCTCGCACTCGGCGTCGATGGCCTGCGCATCGCCACGCTCGGTGGCTACTTCGTGGACAACGCGGGCCCCGAAGCGCGCGCCGCCGTGGCGCGGGTCGCGCAGGCGCTTGGCACCACCCGCAGTGTCGAGTTGCCTGAGGTCGCCCGCGCTCGCGCCGCGGCTTTCGTCATCACCAATTCGGAAGGCGGCACGTTGCATCTGCCCGATCTGCGCACGCGCGCCGCCGACTTCGAGCCGCTATCGCGCGACCGGTTTCTGGCAGGCGCGCTGCTGCCCGCCGCGTGGGTGCATCAGGCACAGCGCGTGCGCCGCTGGTTCGCGTTACGCGCGGCCGAGTTGTTCCGCGATATCGACATCCTGCTGGCGGCGGCCACGCCCTGCCCTGCCACCGAGATCGGCTCCGAGTGGATCGAGATCAACGGCCAGCGCCTGCCGACACGGGCCAACATGGGTGTGCTCACCCAGCCGATTTCCTGCATCGGCCTGCCGGTGTGCGCGGTGCCGGTGTGGGGTTGTCATGCGTCGCTGCCGATCGGCGTGCAGGTGATCGCGGCGCCCTGGCGCGAAGACCTGGTGCTGCGGGTCGCGCATCACCTCGAACGACAAGGCGTCGTCGCCGCGCCGGTGGCGAATCTGGCATGAGCACCGACATCAACCTACCCGATGTGCTCGCCGAAGTCACAGCCGTATTCGCGCGCTACGAAGATGCACTCGTCAACAATCGCATCGACGTGCTCGATGAACTGTTCTGGGCGTCGCCGCTCACGGTGCGCTACGGCATCGGCGAAAACCTGATCGGCATCGACGCGATCCGCGCGTTTCGCGTGGCGCGTCCGTCAACGGGGCTTACACGACACCTGTCGAACACGGTCATCACCACCTATGGGCGCGACTTCGCCACCGCGATGACCGAGTTCCATCGCGACAGCAGCACCCGCCACGGCCGCCAGAGCCAGACCTGGGTGCGCCTGTCACAGGGCTGGCGCGTGGTCGCCGCGCATGTCAGCATCATCGAGTGATGACGCATCGATATCACAGGCTGAGGGCCCGGCCATGACCGCGATGACGCCGCCGCTGCCGTCGGCACGCGCCAATCTCGCGGAGCGAGGTGATGGCCTACGCCGACGAGGTGACGGTGCTGCGCCATGGGTGAGCGCGTGAATTTGTCACGTCGCGAGTGCGGTCACGCCGACAGTCACGCCGCGAGTGCCGCCGCAATGCTTGAGGTGGCTCCCCTGAAACACTAGCATTGCCGCTGGCACAACCACCGGCCGCCATCGCCCATCAACGCCCGAGATGATCAACGACCTGCTTTCACCCGCGCCGCGCCCTGAAACGCCTGCTCCGATTCTATTGCTCTTCACCGGCAGCGGCAGCGAGTATTTCCGCATCTGGATCGTGAATCTCGCGCTCACGTTCGTCACCTTCGGCATCTATTCAGCCTGGGCCAAGGTACGGCGCCTGCAATACTTCTATCGCAACACGCTGCTCGACGGTTCCGGTTTCGACTATCACGGCAATCCGGTGTCGATTCTCAAGGGTCGCCTGATCGCCTTCGCCCTGATCGCCGCCTACAAGTTTGCCCTGACCGTCAACGTCGCGGCAGCGTTGGTCCTGCTGGCCGTCATCGGCGCAGTCATGCCCTGGTTGCTGGTGCGATCGCTCGCGTTCCGCATGCGCTATTCGAGCTGGCGCGGCCTTCGTTTCCGCTTCAACGGCGACGTGCCTGGTGGCTACCGGGTATTGCTGCTGTGGCCGCTCGCGTCCGTGCTGTCGCTCGGACTGCTCGCCCCCCGCGCCTACCACGCCTTCAAGGCCTACCAGCATGGCAACACCGCTTTCGGCACTGCCGGGTTCACGTTCTCGGCCACGGTCGGCGACGTCTATCGGCTCTGGCTTCGAGCCGCACTGCTGTTCCTGGGGCTCCCGGTCATCCTGTTCTTCGCGGCAAGCTCGATGATCGACACCGGGCGAGCGTTGCCCGGGCTCGGCGGCGTCTTGTTGGCAGTATTGGCTGGGTTCCTGGTGTACGCGATGCTGCTGATGGCGATGCCGTACTTCCTCACGCGTTCGCAGAATCTCGTCTGGAACCACACGACGTTGGGGGTACATCGCTTCGAATGCCGCTTGAAGTTCAACAAGGTCCTGTGGCTCGTGGTGTCCAACTTCTTCCTCACGATTCTCACGATCGGCCTGTTTCGCCCGTTCGCGGTGGTTCGCATGGCACGGTACCGTGCAGAATCGATGACCCTCGTGCCAGGAGAATCGCTCGACCATTTCGTGGAGGTGCAGTCGCGCGAGGTCGCGGCCATCGGCGAAGAGGTGGCGGAGTTCTTCGACATCGACATCGCGCTATGACCGATGGGCCGGCGATCGCGTGCAGGTACTTCGACGGCAGAACCACAACCCCTCATGCAGTGACCCTGCGGGTGCTGGGCGATGAGGTGTGGGTCGACGGCGACGGCGTCGATCGGCGGCTGCCGCTGGGCGAGGTGCGCGTGTCGGAGCGCATGGGCGGCGCGCCGCGCCTGGTGAGTTTTACCGACGGCGCCTACTGCGAAGTGACCGACCACGCCGGCCTCGACGCGCTGCTCGCATCGACCGGATTTCGCGCCCCGACGGTGGCACGCATCCAGTCGCGGTGGTCGTTCGCCCTTGTGGCCCTGGCGCTCTGCGCAGGGCTGGTGGCGCTGGGCTATGTCTACCTTTTGCCATGGGCGGCGGAGCAGGCCGCAGAACACATCCCGCGCAGCACCATGGACACGCTGTCGCAACAAACCCTCGAAGCCATGGACCAGCAAGTGTTCAAGCCATCGGCGCTGCCGGCCGAGCGCCAGGAGAGCCTGACCAGCCGCTTCGCCCTCCTCCAGACGCCGGACGGGGAAAAGGTGCCGCACGCGATCGCCTTCCGGGTGAGTCCCGTCGTCGGCGCCAATGCCTTCGCGTTGCCCAACGGCACCATCATCGTCACCGACGACCTGGTCGGGCTGACCGACTCGGACGACGAAATCCTCGCGGTGCTGGCCCACGAGCTGGGGCACGTGCAACGGCGGCACGGCATGCGGCAGATCCTCCAGGGGTCAGTCGTGGGGCTGGTCGTCGCCTGGTATCTGGGCGACATCTCGAGCCTGGTTGCGGCAGTGCCGGCGGCGCTGTTGCAGGCCCGCTACTCCCGTGACCTGGAGCGCGAAGCGGACGACTACGGGGCGAGCCTGCTGCGGTACAACGGCCTGTCACCGTCGCTGCTCGCGTCGATGCTGGAAAAACTCGAAGCCGCGCACCATCCGGGCGATCCGGCCAAGGCAGGCACAACACAGGGACGATCGGACTACCTCAGTTCGCACCCGGCCACCGAAGAGCGCATCCGCACGCTGCGGGAAAGCCGGTAGCCGTACGCACTGCCTGGCGCAATTGCCCGATCGGCCAAGCCTTGTCCGCCCCATCCACTCACTGAAGCGAGGGCAACAGCCTCCCTGTTCTCGCGGCGACCATGACAAACGCGAGACCCGCGAACATCACGAGCCAGGTTTGCGGTTCGGGAACGGCTGGCAGCGACAGCAGGAACGCGTGAGATTCACGCGTCACGCTGTTGTCGGCATAGCCCACGATCCAACCCTTGTCATTGATGCCGTTTGCCGCGGTGAGGGTCCAACCCGCGGCGACAGTGCTCGCATCGAGAAAGCTGTTCAGGTCGATCAGACTCTTTCCCTCCCAGAGCACTGCGTGCATCGAACCCACGCCACTCACCCGGCTGTACCCGACGATCTGGCCGACGTTGTTGATGCCGAATGCCTCGCTATGCCCCCCGTTCGCCCCGTCGAACGCGCCAAGATCGGTCGCGGTGACGCCATTCCACAGTGTTGCGTGAATGGCTGCGTCCGCCGCCACCTCGCTGTACCCCACGATCTTCCCGGCATCATCGATGGCGTTTGCGGTACTGAATGATCCACCCAGCGTTCCCAGGTCAGTGACAGTGGCGCCATCCCAAAGCACGGCGTGACTTGTCCCGGGCTCGGCAAGGCTGTCGTACCCGACGATCTGTCCGGCCTGATTGATGGCGCGCGCCTCGCCGTAAAGCCCGCCCAACCTGCCGAGTTCGGTCACCGTGGCGCCTTTCCAGACCGAGGGATGCGAGCCGGGCTGTCCTTCGATGCTGGCCCCGACGATCGTACCGGCGGCATTGATGCCGAGCGCCGCGCTGCCTTCGACGCCGGGCAAGGCGCCCAGATCGGTCACGGTTGTGCCGGTCCACCGGGATGCATGAAAGCCGAAGACACTGTCGCTCACGATACGGGCTGAACCGACCACGGTTCCCGCGCTGTTGATGGCCTGGGCGCTGCTGCCCGGGCCACCAAGCGTGCCGAGGTCGGTGACTTTGGTGCCGTTCCATATCGTGGCATGGCGGATTTCGTCGCCGGGCAGGGAGGCAGAGCCAACAACCTGTCCGGCGTTGTTGATGGCTGCCGCATAGCTCTCGCGTCCGCCGAGGGTGCCAAGATCGGTGTACGAATAGGGTGCCGCCGCGGCGCTGGCGCTGATCGCGCTCACCACGGCAAGTGAAGCTGTCTAGCAGCCTGTCGGACTCAGGATGATTCGGCTGCAACGGCAGGAACGTCGCCATGACCTCCATTGTCAACGCCGGTGAAGCATCTATCGGCAAGCCACTTTCTTCCCCCGCAAACCGAAATGCCCCTGCGACCGTATCACCCGGCTGTCCCGGTCATTGCGGTTCAGCGCCTCCGGTGCCATATTGCGTTGCAGATGCCAGTATCGAAGGAGTCGCCATGCCCCGCTTCCCGTACCCGCCACTGTTTCGTTTTCTGACCCCCGCACTCGTCGGTGCCCTGTTGCTGGGCGCGAGCGCGGCACACGCCATGAAGGCAAGCGACGTCGCCTCCTGCCGGCCCAACATGCCAGAGAAGATGACCGCGCTGCCGGGCCTGTTCACGGTCATCGTCATCTGCGATCACGTGTTTCTCGAGATTCCGCTCGACATGCTCGAGCGCGACATGCTCTTCAACACCGAGTTCGCCGCGTTGTCCACCGGCAGCGATTTCGTCGCGCCGGGCTCGGTGGTCGACAGCCGGGTGGTGCGCTGGGTGCGCCGCGGCAACAAGGTCTATCTGGAAACCGTCCGCTACGAGATGTGGGCCGGCGACATGGCCAACCTCGAGCGCGGGGTCAAGGCGGCGTCGCTCAATCGCGTGATCAAGACCTTCGATGCCCAAGACGAAGGCAAGGACGGCGCGCCGATCATCGACGTCACCGGCCTGTTCGCCACCGACGTACCGGAAGGCTTCGCCACCGACTTCAAGGCGCATTTCCGCATGAGCGCCATCGATCCGAAACGCTCCTACATCCAGAACGTCAAGGCATTCCCGCGCAACATCGAATTCCGCTTCTACCAGACCTGGACGCCCGACGCCGCCGAACGCCGCCGCTCCGCCGACCAGGAAGACGAACCCTTGCGCGACCTGGGGTTCGTGTTTCACACCAGCATCCTGCTGTTGCCCGAAACGCCGATGCATCCGCGCTACTTCGACGAGCGCGTGGGTTACTTCGCCAATTATTTCGACGACTACGGCACGGCCGAACACAGCAAGGTCCGCCGCGGTTTCATCAATCGCTACCGTCTCGAGAAGAAAGACCCGTCGGCGTTCCTGTCACCGCCCAAGAAGCCGATCGTGTTCTATCTGAGCCGCGAAGTGCCGGACAAGTGGCGGCCGTATTTCAAGCAGGCCATCGAATCCTGGAACGTGCCGTTCTCCCAGGCCGGCTTCAGCAACGCCATCATGGTCAAGGACGCACCGTCGGAAACCGAGGATCCCGACTGGGACCCGGAAGATGTCCGCTACAACGTCATTCGCTGGACCCCCAGCGGCCGCCAGAACGCGATGGGACCGGCGGTGGTGGATCCACGCAGTGGCGAAGTCATCTCGTCGCATGCCATCTTCTGGAACGACGTACTCAAACTGGTCGAGACCTGGTACTTCACGCAGGTTTCCCCGCTCGATGTGCGCGCTCAGAAACTGCCTCTGCCCGACGACCTGATGGGCGAGTTGCTGCGCTATGTGACCACGCACGAGATCGGTCACGCCCTGGGTCTGCGCCACAACTTCAAGGCGGGATCGGCGGTCACGGTCGAGCAGCTTCGCGACCCGGAGTGGACCCGCAAGTGGGGAACATCCGCGTCGATCATGTCGTACGCCCGGTTCAACTACATTGCACAGCCTGGTGACAAGGTCAATCTGATGCCCAAGTTCGGGCCCTACGACTACTTCGCCATCGACTGGGGCTATCGCCAGTTCGGTAACGGCATGACCGGCGACGACGAATGGCCGGTGCTCGACAAGATGGCGGCGCTGCAAGTCGAGGATCCGATGCTGCGGTTCGGCGGCGAAGACTCCGCCGGCAAGGTCGACCCCAGCATCACCACGCAGGTTCTGGGCTCGGACGCGATCAAGTCCGCCGATCTCGGACTGCGCAATGTCGAGCGCGTGATGAAGCTGCTGATCCCCGCCACCACCAATCGCGGCAAGGATTACACCAAGCTCGCCGAGATGTACAACGCGCTCATGCTCAAGCGCACCTACGAGTTGCAGGCCGTGGCCAAGCTCGTCGGCGGCGTCCAGGAAACCCGCTTTCAGGCCGGTCGTGGCGGCGCGCCATTCGAGGCCACGCCGTCGGAGCGTCAGCGCGAGGCCGTCAAGTTTCTGCTGGAGCGGGCCTTCACCACGCAGAAGACGCTGCTCGACCCCGAGGTGCTGATGCGCATCGGGCCCATGGGAGGTGGTGATGCACTACAGGGTTCGAACGTGAGCCTGCTCGCCAAGCTGGTCAGCCCCAAGGTGTTCCAGCGCATGGCCGAGGCGCGGTCGATGGGCAAGGATGCCGGCTATGTCGGATCGGAGCTGGTCGTGGACCTCAACAACGGCCTGTTCAGCGAACTCACCGGCGCGAAACCGCAGATCGATCTTTACCGGCGCAACCTGCAGCGCAACTACGTGACTCTGCTGCTGGTGGGTACCGGTGTCATTCCGGATCCGGAGTCCTCTTCCAACAGCATCGACGATGGGGCCGGCGCGAGCCACGCCGGCCCCGGCAAGAAGGTGATGTCGGCGTCGCTTGCGTATGACGTGAGCTCGCCGCTCACCGACCTCGCCAAGCAGTACAACGGCAATCGCGAAAGCCCGAGCGAGTTCCGCGCGAGTCTGCGTACCGGCATCCGGCATCTGGGCATGAAGATCACGCAAGCGATGAAGCGAGTCAAGGATCCTGAAACGGTCGCGCATCTGCGCGACCTGATCGCCAACCTCGAGAAAGCGCTCTGACCGAAACCGTCGAGGCGCCTCGACGGCGCCCCGCGGGGCCGCAGTCAGTTGGTGACGAAGATGTCGCCAACGCCGATCGAAGGCGCATCGTTCAGGGTTGCGAACTTCACCGACGCCGCCGCGCCGCTACCATCGCGGTCGTAGAACAACGAACCGGTGTCGGTATCGTAGATGATGCGGTGCGCCGTCGTCGCGCCGGCGGTGAAGCCGGCCCCGGCCCGAAACTGGAGCGCATCGAGATCCGTGTTGGCGGTGCACTATTTCAGCGCCCCCAAGGGCCACAGCCTGTTCGTGTTCGCGCTCGACAATGCCGATCCGACCGAGGCCGGCCCCTGCAAGTGGGGCGTGACCGACATCGGTGGCGTACTCACGCCGATACCGAAGTAGCCGGCATCGCGCGGCAGACGGGTGTCGTCGTACGCTACGACACCGTCCTCCACCAAACGCCCGACATGAACGTCCTCCCCGCTTCGATCTGTGTCGTTGCGACGCTGCTCGCCATCGAATAAGGCCGCGGGCCAAGCGCATCAACCGCCGAAGGTCGAGGCCGACAGCTACGCATGGGAGCAGCCGGAGAATCCTTTCACCGGTGATGCCGATGCAATCGCGGAAGGGCAACGCCTGTATCGCAGCACCTGCTACATCTGCCATGCGGACACCGGCGCCCGAGGGCCGAACCTGCGCAAGTCGAAACTGAAGGACCAAGCCTTCCTGAAGGCGGTGATCAACGGCCGTAAGGGCACGCAGATGCCGGCGTGGCGCAGCAAGCTGTCGGAAACCGAGATGTGGAAGATCTACAGCTTCATCGAGGCGCCCCTGCCCTGAACCGCTGCCGGGGAGCAAGCGGGCGGTATCGACCGGGATGACAATGCACGACACGAACGCCACGACGCGGACGCGTTGGCGACCCCGGGGGTCGCTCCTCAGTTCGGGCGTTTCAATATCTTGAGCTTGATCTTCTCGAATTCGTCCTTGGTGATGGCCTCGCGGTCGAGTGCCTTCTGCAGGTCCTTGAGCTCCCAGCCCTTGGTGATCTGCGTCGACTGGTCGACCTTCACCACGGTGTCACCGCCACATCCATGAAGTGCCGCCGCCAGGACGAGCCCGGCAATCATCCGCACGATTCGTATCCCGCTCATTACCCGACTCTCCTCCGGATCACTTCAGATTGTCGATGAGCTGCTTTTTCTGACGCGCGTATTCCTTGTCGGTCAGCGCGCCCGACTCGTGCGCCTCCTTGAGCTCGATGAGCTGCTGACCGATGGACACGTCGACTCGCGGCCCGGCCGGTGGTTCCGAGCCGCAGGCGGACAGAACGCCGGCCACCACGATGACGTTCAAAGGTATCTTCCAGTTCACTTCGTCGTCTCCTGTCGATGGCACGCGGCGCAACCGCCGCGGAAAGTGAGCGAACCCGACCCTCACAAAGGAACTGGTGTGAAGGATAATGCCAGCGGCTGTCTTTGAGAAGCGGGGCAAGTACCACTCCAGGCCGGATGACGGCGTCGCGAAAGAGGCTCATTGCAGGCCTGTGCCATTCGATGCCATGCTCATGCCATCGACTCGTGGTCGGGTAAATGGCGCGGGCGAACGATGCCACGGAGACCATGATGCGGCGTCTGTTTGCGCTGTCTTTTTTTGCTGTATTAATTGCACTCATCTGCCACGACAGCATGGCGCAACCCCCTTTGGCCGGTCGCGTCGAGTTCATCGAAGGCGACGTGCGCTTCATCGACGCCTTCCAGCAGACCCGCCGCCCGGTCAAGGGCGACGAGCTGCGCGCGGGCGACACCATCGTCACCGGTCGCGACGGAGAAGTGCATCTCGACATGGACGATGGCGGGTATCTCGCGGCGCGCCCGAACACGCGCCTGAAAGTGGTCGACTACCGCGCCGATGGCGGCAAGAACGACCGCAGCATCCTCGACCTGATCGCTGGCACGTTCCGGTCGATCACCGGCTGGATCCCGCGGGTCGCCCCCAAGGGCTACCGCGTGACGATGACCACCGCCACGCTCGGCATCCGGGGTACCGATCACGAACCCCTGATCATTCCGGAAGGCAGCGCGCTCGGCGAAGCAGGTGCCTATGACAAGGTCAACGAGGGATCCACGATCCTCGAAGGCCCCGGCGGCAGCATCGAGATTCCGCCCGACACGGCGGGCTTCATGCCGGCGAAACCGGACACGCGCGCACGCCTCCTGTCGAAGATTCCCGACTTCTTCCTCCAGACCGCGCACGAGAATCTGTTCGACGGGCGCCACAAGGCCGTGCAGGACAAGCTGCAGGAACGTCTCGACACGCGCCGCCGCCGGCTCGACCAGAACCAGGCGCCCGATGCTTCTTCGAACGGAGAATCACCCGATGCTTCTCCCAAGGCCGACCCGTCCGGATCATCGATCGCGCCACCGGCCGCGGACGCTGCCGGAAAAGACATACCGAAGGTGCCGTTGCCGGCTGCGGCCGGCGCGGCAGGTGCTACCGGATTGGCTGTACCGAGACCGTCGGTCGGGGCCGGCCTGCCACCGCTTCCCGCAGCGCCTGGCGTTCCCGACCTTTCATCGGTGTCATTGATCAGGATGCCGAATCTCGGCGGCATTACCGAACTGCCGGCGATTCCCGCAACGACACGCGCGTCGGGTGCGCCTGAAACAGCGCCCGCACCCCGTGCAGACCCGTCGCGGGCCGCCACGGCGCCGGCAGCGCGAGCCGCGAAGCCTCCAGGGGCTGGCACTTCATCGCCGGTCGTGTCCCGTCGGCCCACGGCGCGAGCCGCCGACGACGACCGCGCGGCGCGCCTCCAGCGGGAACGTGACGCCAGGCTCAGCGACCATCGCGGGGAGTACGAGAAAGACCGGGAGAGCCTGCGGGAACGCGGCTCGGACAAACCGCGCCAATAACGTGATGGTATCCGCGGCGGTGCTGCGAATCGGCGTCACCGCGGCCGGTTCGTCGATCGTCGCGCCAGCGTTCAGCCGCCATGCGTCACCCGTAGAGACGGGGCCGGTTGCCCCGCGCCGCGCCAATGGAGCGACGCGGCGACTCTACCAGAGGGTTGCGCCGGGTCACCGCTTCGGAAAATCGTTGCGACCCGGTACCGGGCCGCCCCGACCGGAATGCCCGAGCCGCTATCGATCGAGTTCCGGGTAGTGGCGGAAGATGCCGTCATCGTTGAAGGTAATGCGCCGTTTCGAGGCCAGATACGAGGCGATACCGGGGTGCGCCGCGACCCGTACATGAAGGACTGAGAGCGCTGGCCAATCGGCCTCGAGCTTCGACATGGTCGTCGGGAAGGCGTAGCGCATGCCGGCAACGATCTG
>JANMWG010000419.1:0-33249 GCA_031393885.1 Betaproteobacteria bacterium
CACTCGCGAGCGGCGGGTTCAGACACGAACGGCTTCCCTCTCGATGTACGGGCGCAGTTCCGGACGCAGTGCCTTGTCGGTGACCAGGTCGACGGGATGGCCCAGGAGATCTTCGAGGAAGAACTGGACGCCGAAGTAGCGTGCCGATGTGGCCGGCCCGTCGAAGGAAACCAGGATGTCGACGTCGCTGTCGACGCTTGCTGCGTCGCGTGCCATGGAACCGAACAAAGCGATGCCTGAGACGCCATAGCGAGCAGCCAGCGCGGCTTTGTTGCGGGAGAGCAATTCGAGCACTTGAGCACGTCTCATCGTGGTCCCTGGTCCCTGGTCACGGGTAAGCATCATTGCGATTTTGTAGACTTCGTCCGCGAAATCGCCACCCTCCCAGATTCTCCATGCAGCGCCTGGAGAATCTGGGAGGCTCAGCAGTAGCAAGCCTTACCTTACCAAACCGGCCAACGCATAGCCACGGCAGGTCTGCTCGATGAGAGAGCGGGTAGGAACAGAACCCAGCGTCTTCGCTCCACCGTACTCATGTTCGCCCGAGAAGGCGACGATGGCCTGGTACTTGCCGCGCTTGAAAGGATCGTGCAGCACATCATCGGCGATGCCCCAGATGAAGGACACGATCTTGTCGTGGGTTGCTTGGTTCATGCTCGGGTGTTTTCGATGCCGTGCGTGGCCCGTTCGTTCTTGCGGAAGTCGTGGCGGGCACGATGGAAGGTGAAGTCCTCGGTGGGGCTCATCGTGTTGTCTCTCGCCGTTCTTGGCTTTCTCCCTCGAATGCAGGTCAGGTTCACCGTGTCAGGGCACCGGGCGGTCTATCGAATCTCATACCAAGCCCCTCGCCCTGCGCCGTGCGGACTGAGGTACCCGCGCTCGACCAGCGCCCGAAAGTGCTGCTTGAGCGTGTTTCGGTTGCTACCCGTCAGCCGGATCGCGTCGGCCATCGTCACCCGCCCATGCTCCCGCACAAACTCAACGATCTGCAAGGACAACTCGGGCAGCGCCGCCAGCACCAGCTTCTCATGCTCGATCTTCCGGTTGAGCCGCCTGACCTGCTCGGCCAGCGCCCGCAAGAAGAACAGCAGCCAGGGTTGCCAGTTCGGCCCCTTGCCGCGAATAGTGCCTTGGGTCTGCCGCAGCGCGAGGTAGTAGGCCTCCTTGTTCTGCTCGACCACGCTTTCGAGCGAGCTGTAGGGCACGTAGGCATAGCCGGCCTGCTGCAGCAGCATGGTGGTGAGCACCCGGCTCAGGCGCCCGTTGCCATCCTGAAATGGGTGGATCTCGAGGAACGCCACCACCCACAGGCCGATCAGCAGCAGCGGGTGCACGAGCCCGGCATCACACTCCTCGACGAACCAGGTCACCAGATCGGTCATCAGGCGTGGCGTGTCGAACGGGGTGGCCGTCTCGAACACCACGCCGAACTGCTTGCCGTTCTCGTCGAACGCAACCACGCTGTTGGTCGAGGTCTTGTAGTTGCCGCGGTGCCGGGCGTCTTTCTCGCTGTGGATCAGCAGGTCGCGGTGCAACTGCCTGATGTGGTTCTCGGTCAGGGCGATGTCCTGCCATGACGTGAACACCATCTCCATGACCTTGGCGTAGCCCGCCACGTCCTGCTCGTCACGAGTGCTGAACTGCCGGATCTGCAGGTTCGTCAGCAGTCGCTCTACGTCGCGGTCTGACAGCTTGCTGCCTTCGATGCGGGTGGACGATCCGATACTCTCGATCGTGGCCACCCGCAGCAGCGCCGAAAGTCGGTCAGGCGCGAGCGTACCGAGGGCTCGCCATGCGCCCTTGAACTCGTCGATGCCGGCGACCAGCCTCAGAATCTCGGGCGTTATCTGGATGGTGGCGGACTGGATCATCGTGAGTCATGGTAGACCATTTAGACGCCCATTCGCACCCATTCAAGGCGCCCCCTACACCAGCACGATGTCGTACTGCTCCTGGTTGTACACGTTCTCCACCTGGAGCCTCACCGGCTTGCCGATGAACTCCTCCAGCATCGCCAGGCTCTGCGACTCCTCGTCGAGGAAGGTGTCGATCACCTTCTGCGAGGCGAGCACGCGAAATTCGCGCGCGTCGAACTGGCGCGCCTCGCGCACCAGTTCGCGCAGGATCTCGTAGCAGATGGTCTGGGCGGTCTTGAGTTCGCCGCGGCCGTGGCACATGGGGCAGGGCTCGCACAGCACGTGCGCCAGGCTCTCGCGCGTGCGCTTGCGGGTCATCTCCACCAGCCCGAGCGAGGTGAAGCCATTGATGGTCATCCGCGTGCGGTCGGGGGCCAGCGCCTTCTGGAATTCGGCCAACACCGAGCCGCGGTGCTGGTCGTTGTCCATGTCGATGAAGTCGATGATGATGATGCCGCCCAGATTGCGCAGGCGCAGTTGGCGGGCGATGACCTGTGCCGCCTCGAGATTGGTCTTGAAGATGGTGTCGTCGAAGTTGCGCCCGCCCACGAAGCCGCCGGTGTTGACGTCCACGGTGGTGAGCGCCTCGGTCTGGTCGATGATGAGATAGCCACCCGATTTGAGCGCAACACGCCGCGCCAGCGCGCGCTCGATCTCTTCTTCCACGCCATATAGATCGAACAGCGGCCGGTCGCCGGTGTAGTGCTGAACCTTGTCGGCAAACGGCAGCGCGAACTCGCGCGCGAAGCCGTCCATCTTGGCGAAGGTCTCGCGCGAGTCCACCAGGATGCGCTCGGTGCTGTCGGTGACGAAATCGCGCAGCACCCGCAGGCTCAGGTCGAGATCCTGATACAGCAGCGCTGGCGCCGAGGTGATCTTCGCGCGCTCCTGGATACCGGCCCACAGCCGCCGCAGGTAGTCGACGTCGGACTTGAGCTCGGCTTCGGTGGCGGTCTCCGCCATGGTGCGGATGATGAAGCCGCCGTGATGTCCCGTCAGCAGTTGCTGCAGTTTTTCCTTGAGCAGAACGCGCTCGGCTTCGTCTTCGATGCGCTGGGAGATGCCGATGTGCGAGTCTTGCGGCAGATGCACCAGAAACCGCCCGGCGATACTGATCTGGGTGGACAGGCGCGCGCCCTTGGTGCCGATGGGGTCCTTGATCACCTGCACCAGCACGCGGTCGCCGTCGCGCAGCAGACGCTCGATTGGTTTGCTGTCTTCGCCATTGCGGTGGCCCCAGATGTCGGCCACATGCAGGAATGCCGCGCGGTCGAGCCCGATGTGGATGAACGCCGATTGCATGCCGGGCAGCACCCGGCTCACCACGCCCACATAAATGTTGCTCACCAGGCCGCGCAGCGAGGCGCGCTCCACGTGCAGTTCCTGCGCGACACCCTGCGCCATCGCCGCCACCCGCGTCTCCTGCGGGGTGATGTTGACCAGGATCTCCTCGTTCATGGCGTCGGCCTCGATACGATCCCACGAAGGCGCGACAGCGTCTTGTCGGCCTCCGCTGCCGCTCGCCCGAGCGTCGATCCCCGCTGGGCGGGGCGCGGCACAGGGCGGAGGAGGGGCCCCATCGGGGATCCGACCCCGGAGTCGCGCACGGGGCCGGCATCGCAGTCGCGCCCTCGGTCTGCCCCGCGGTCGCATCCCCCTGCGGGGGCCCCTGCTCCGCGCGGTGCAGGCCCCCTCGCCGCGTGGTTCACGGCAGCTCCATTCCGAAACGGGCGAGCAACTCGCCGGTCTCGAAGATCGGCAGGCCGACCACGCCCGAGTGACTGCCCGAGAGGTTGCGCACGAACAGCGCCGCCTTGCCCTGGATGCCATAGGCGCCGGCCTTGTCGAGTGGTTCGCCGGTGGCCACGTAGTTGCGGATCACGCTTTCGGTGAGCGGCTTGAACGAGATTTTCGATGATGACAGTGCCACCTCCACCCGATGTTCGAGTTGCACCGCCACGGCGGTGTGGACCTCATGCTCCCGGTCGGACAAGCGCCGCAGGATGTGCACCGCGTCCTCGCGACCCGCGGGCTTGCCGATGATCTCGCCGTCGAGCGTAACGGTGGTGTCGGCCGAGAGGATCGGCAGGGTCTGCAGGCGCCGCTGGTTCATGCGCATCCAGCCCACCTCCGCTTTGAGCCTGGCCACGCGCAGCACGTAGTCCACCGGGCTTTCGCCGGGGAGCGGCGTCTCGTCGAAGTCGCTGCCACGGGCCGGGCCCTCGCGCAGCAGCAGCATCTCGAAGCGCACGCCCATCTGCATGAGGATCTCGCGGCGGCGGGCGCTGCGCGAGGCGAGGTAGACGCGGCGGACCGGCGTCGGGGGCATGGTCAGTGTGCGCCGGGCCGCTCCCAAGCGCACTGGCCCCCTGGAGGGGGAAGGCGAAGCGCAGCGCAGCCTGGGGGTGGGAGTTTCATCTCAGTCGCGATGATAGGGGTGTCCGGCCGCCAGCGAGTGTGCACGATAGATCTGCTCGGCAAGCATGACCCGGGCGAGGCCGTGCGGCAAGGTCATCGCCGATAGCGACAGCAGGCGGTCGGCATTGCGTTTGAGCGTGGCATCGAGGCCATCGGCACTGCCGATAACGAAGGCGACACCGCGTGCGTCGGTGCGCCAGCGCTCGATCTGTGTCGCGAACACGCGGGTGCTCATCGCCTGTCCGCTTTCGTCCAGCGCCACCATCGCGGCGCCGCGCGGGATGGCCGTGGCGATCCGGGCGGCTTCTCGTTCCAGCAGTTTGGCTATCGCCTGTTCGCCGGCATTGTCGGGCCGCGGGTCGGGCCGCAGTTCGATCAGGTTCACGGCGGCGTCGCGCGGCAGGCGCCCGATGTAGTCGTTGACCGCGGTCTCGACCCAGGGTGGCTGGCGGTGACCGACCGCCACGATGACGAACCGCATGGCGGCGCTGCGATGGCTGGCGCCGGGCGGCCGGACCGGCCGGCCGCGGGCGAATCAGGCGCCAGCCTCCCGCGGTGTGGCAGTGGTGGTGGCGAATGGCGGCCGCACATGCACCGGACGATGCCCGCCCCACAACTCTTCGAGGTTGTAGTAGTCGCGCACCGCAGGCTGCATCACATGGACGACGATGTCGCCGAGGTCGACCAGGACCCATTCGCCGGTACCTTCGCCTTCGGTGCCGATCGGGATGATGTCGGACGCCCTGGCTTTTTCGAGCACGTGCCGGGCGAGCGATTTGGTCTGGCGCACCGAATCCGCACTGGCCACGATGATGTAATCGAACAGCGACGTCATGGCGCGCACGTCGAGCACCACGATGTCGCGCGCCTTGATGTCTTCGAGCGCGGATACCGCGATGCGGCACAACTCGTCAGCTTGCATTCGTTTCCCGGTACAACCGTTGAATTTCAATGTAATCGAGAACGATGCGGGGAAGCAAGTAACGCGCGCTCACCGACCCCGCCAGGAGTCCCCGTATCTGTCGGGCTGAGATGTCCATCTGGGTGATGGAAAGCGGCAACACGCAGCCGCCGGGCGCGCTGGCGATCCGGCCCGGATCGTCCGTTCGCCGCCGCCGCAGTTCCCCGGCCAGCGCCGGTCCCATGTGATCGGCCCACTGCGCCGGCGGGTGTCCTGGGCGGTAGGCCACGGCGACATGAGCCAGATCGAACAGCGTTTTCCAGCGCGACCATGTCTCGAGCAGCACGAATGCGTCGGCGCCCATGATCAGGCAAAGCGGGCGTTGCGGCCCGAACTCGGCGCGCAGGCTCTCCAGGGTGTCGACGGTGTAGCTGGGGGCGTCCCGTCGCAGTTCGCGGTCGTCCGCCACCAGCCGACGGTTGTCGGCGATGGCCAGGCGCACCATGGCTAACCGGTGCTCCGCGCTGGCCATCGGGGTCTGGCGATGCGGCGGGGTGGCGCTGGGTACCAGCCGCACTTCCAACAGGCCAAGCGTGTCGGCAGCCTCCTGCGCCAAGCGCAGATGCGCCAGATGGATCGGGTCGAACGTGCCGCCGAGGATCCCGACGGCACCCCCGGCCGTCACTACAGGAGCACCCGCCGGATATCGGACAGCACGCCGTTGAGATAGGTGATGAAGCGGGCGCCCTTGGCGCCGTCGATCACGCGGTGGTCGTAGGAGAGCGAGAGCGGCATCATCAGGCGCGGCACGAACTGGCCGTCTTTCCACACCGGCCGCATCACCGAACGCGACACCCCGAGGATGGCGACTTCGGGCGCGTTGATGATCGGCGTGAAATGCGTGCCGCCGATGCCGCCCAGGCTGGAGATGGAGAAGGTGCCGCCCTGCATGTCGCCCGGCCCCATCTTCTTGTCGCGCGCCTTCTGGCTGATCTCACCCAGCTCCTGCGCGAGCTGCAGCATGCCCTTCTGGTCCACGTTGCGGATCACCGGCACCACCAGGCCTTCCGGCGTGTCGACGGCGACACCGATGTGGTAGTACTGCTTGAGGATCAGCGCGTCGCCACCGGGAGCGAGCGACGAGTTGAACTCGGGGAACTTCTTCAATGCCGCCACCGCCGCCTTCATCAGGAACACGAGCGGCGTGATCTTGATGCCCTGCTTGGCGTGCTCGTCCGACACCGTCTTGCGAAACGCCTCCATGTCGGTGACGTCGGCCTCGTCTTGCTGGGTGATGTGGGGGATGGTCACCCAGTTGCGATGCAGCGCCGGGCCCGAGATCTTCTGGATGCGCGACAGCGGGCGGCTCTCCACCGGCCCGAACTTGCTGAAATCGACCGTGGGCCACGCCGGCAAGTTGAAGCCGAGCCCGCCGCCGCCCGCCGCGGCAGTCGCCGGCGCCGCGGCGCCGGCAACCGCCTGCTTGACGAAGGCATGAACGTCTTCCTTGATGATGCGGCCCTTGGGCCCGGAGCCCTTGACGCGACCGAGGTCGACGCCAAGCTCGCGCGCGAAGCGGCGGATGGCCGGGCTGGCGTGCGCCTTGGCGAATGAGGGTTCATCGATCGCGGCGGCCGGCGATGGGGCGTCGGTCGCCGCCGGCGCCACCGGCGCAGTGGCGGGAACCACCGATGCCGTCGCGACGGGCGCAGGCGCCGCCGGTGTCGGTGTCGGTGCGGGCGCTGCGGCGGGTGCGGTGGCTGCCGCCGCCTCGGCGGCATCGGCCACCTCGATGGTGAGGATCAACGACCCTTGCGATAGCTTGTCGCCGACCTTGATCCGGATGTCTTTCACCACGCCGCCGAACGGCGCGGGCACTTCCATCGTGGCCTTGTCGCTTTCCAGCGTGACCAGCGAATCTTCCGCCTTGACGCCATCGCCGACCTTGACCAGCACCTCGATGACGGGCACGTCCTTGTAATCACCGATGTCGGGGACGAGGACTTCCTTGATGGCTCCCATGCGTACGGCTCCAGTGGTTGTTGTCGTTGTAGTCGACCGCGATCACACGGTCCAGGGGCTGGGCTTCTCGGTATCGATTCCGTACTTGCGGATGGCCTGGGTCACGGTGGCTGCCGGAATCGCACCATCCTCGGCCAGGGCCTTCAGCGCCGCCACCGCGACGTAGAAACGATTGACCTCGAAGAAACGGCGCAGCTTCTCGCGCGTGTCGGAGCGGCCATAGCCATCGGTGCCGAGCACCAGGAAGCGGCGGTTCACGTACGGCCGGATCTGGTCGGCGAAGATGCGCATGTAGTCGGTGGCCGCGACCACCGGACCGGCATGGCTCTTCAGGCACTGCTCGACGAACGCCTCGCGCGGCTTGTCTTCGGGGTGCAGCAGGTTCCAGCGTTGCGCCGCCATGCCGTCGCGCCGCAGCTCGGTGAAGCTGGTGCAGCTCCAGATGTCGGCGGCAACGCCGAAATCCGCCTGCAGCAGTTCGGCGGCGGCGATCACTTCGCGCAGGATCACGCCGCTGCCCATCAACTGCACCCGCGGCTTGTTCTTGGCGGCGGCGCCTTCCGAGAACAGATACATCCCCTTGAGGATGCCTGCCTCCGCGCCGACGGGCATCGCCGGGTGGGTGTAGTTCTCGTTCATCACGGTCAGGTAGTAGAAGACGTCCTCCTGCTCCTGATACATGCGGCGCAGGCCGTCCTGGATGATCACCGCCACTTCGTAGGCAAAGGTCGGATCCCACGAGATGCAGTTGGGAATCGCGGATGACAGCAGATGGCTGTGGCCGTCTTCGTGCTGCAGGCCTTCGCCGTTCAGCGTGGTGCGGCCGGCGGTGCCGCCGAGCAAGAATCCGCGCGCCCGCTGGTCGCCCGCTGCCCACGCCAGGTCGCCGACGCGCTGGAAGCCGAACATCGAGTAGTAGATGTAGAACGGAATCATCTGCACGCCGTGGGTCGAGTACGACGTGGCGGCGGCGATCCAGGACGACATGGCGCCGGGCTCGTTGATACCCTCCTGCAGAATCTGACCGTTCTTGTCTTCCTTGTAGAACATGAGCTGGTCGGCATCCTGCGGCGTGTAGAGCTGGCCCACCGACGACCAGATGCCGAGCTGCCGGAACATGCCTTCCATGCCGAACGTGCGCGATTCGTCCGGGACGATCGGTACCACCCGCGGCCCGAGCGTCTTGTCGCGCACCAGCGTGCCGAGGATGCGCACGAACGCCATGGTGGTGGAAATCTCGCGGTTTTCGGAACTCTTCAGGAGCGAGTCGAACGCCGACAGCGGCGGCGCTTCGAGCCGGTCGGCGGTGCGCCGCCGGGTGGGCAGATAACCACCGAGCGCGGCCCGCCGCTCGCGCATGTAAGCGAGTTCGGGCGAGCCTTCGTCCAGCTTGAGGTACGGAATTTCGTCGAGCTGGTCGTCGCTGATCGGGATGTCGAAGCGGTCGCGGAAGCTCTTGAGCGAGGTCGTGCCCATCTTCTTCTGCTGATGGGTGATGTTCTGGGCCTCGCCCGCTTCGCCCATGCCGTAGCCCTTGATGGTCTTGGCGAGGATCACCGTCGGCTGGCCGGTATGCGCCACCGCCGACGCGTAGGCCGCATAGAGCTTGTGCGGGTCGTGGCCGCCGCGGTTCAGGCGCCAGATGTCGTCGTCGGTCATGTTCGACACCATTTGCAGCAGTTCGGGGTACTTGCCGAAGAAATGCTTGCGCACGTAGGCGCCGTCTTTCGACTTGATGGTCTGGTATTCGCCGTCCACGCACTCTTCCATGCGCTTCTGCAACAGGCCGTTGGTGTCACGCGCCAGCAGCGCATCCCAGTAGGAGCCCCAGATCACTTTGATCACGTTCCAGCCGGCGCCACGGAAATCGGCTTCCAGCTCCTGGATGATCTTGCCGTTGCCGCGCACCGGGCCGTCGAGGCGTTGCAGGTTGCAATTGACCACGAAGATGAGATTGTCGAGACGCTCGCGCGCCGCGACGCCGATGGCGCCCATCGATTCGGGTTCGTCGATCTCGCCGTCGCCCAGAAAGCACCACACCTTGCGGCCTTCGGTGTTGGCGATGCCGCGGTCCTGCAGATACTTCATGAAGCGCGCCTGGTAGATCGCCATCAACGGGCCCAGACCCATCGACACGGTCGGGAACTGCCAGAAGTCCGGCATCAGCCACGGATGCGGATACGACGACAGCCCTTCGCCATCGACCTCCTGGCGGTAGTTGTCGAGTTGCGATTCGGTCAGGCGGCCGAGCATGAAGGCCCGCGCATAGACGCCGGGCGCCGAGTGGCCCTGCGAGAAGATCAGGTCGCCGCCGTGGTTGTCGGAGGGCGCATGCCAGAAGTGGTTGAAGCCGACGTCATACAGCGTGGCTGCAGACGCGAAGCTGGCGATGTGGCCGCCGACATTGGTGTTTTTGTTGGCACGCAGCACCATGGCGGCGGCGTTCCAGCGCACGTACGAGCGGATGCGGTGCTCGATCTCGGCGTCACCGGGCGAGGGGATCTCCTGGCCGGTGGGGATGGTGTTGATGTACGCCGTGTTGGCGCTGTAGGGCAGGTAGGCGCCGGAGCGGCGCGCTTTGTCGATCAATTGTTCCAGGATGAAATGGGCCCGCTCGGGGCCCTCGGTGCGCACCACGCCGTCGAGCGCGTCGAGCCATTCGTTGGTTTCCTGGGGGTCGCTATCGGGGAGCGCAGCCATCGGTCACACCTCGAGAAGTATCGTTCCGGGAGAGCCCGGTGCACCGTCATCGCACCTTGCGATGACGAGCCTGCTTATTTTACGTCAGACCCTCCGAAGGGCGATGCTGCGACGCACCGTGGCGCGCCGCCAATGGCCCGACGATGCGGTGTTACGGGTAGCTCGCCGCCTGACACCGTAACCTGAAGAAGATAGCCCAAAGTCCGGCGCAGGTGGTTTCGACCCGATGGCCGGGCGTGACCCGATGCGGCAGATCGTGCTGGCGGGCGGGGCTGCGCCGCGCGAACGTGCTGCCAGCGGGCCAGCGGGCCAGCGGGCCAGCGGGCCAGCGGCCGGTCAGCCGCTACTTGGGCGGTCGCGGTACCCGACCCATCAGGTAGAACTCGTCATTGGCCCGCATCTCGATCAGGTGGGCCATGCGGTTCGACAGCGCGAAGAAGGCGGTGATGCCGCCGATGTCCCAGATGTCTTCATCCGGGAATCCATGCGCGCGGAGCGTTTCGTGATCCGCGCGCGTCATGGCTTCCGGCGTGCGCGCCAGCTTCACGGCGAAATCGAGCATCGCCTTCTGCCTCGGCGTGATGTCGGCCTTGCGATGATCGACCGCGACCTGGTCCGCCACCAACGGATTCTTCGCGTAGATGCGCAGGATGGCGCCATGCGAGACCACGCAGTACTGGCAGTGATTCACGCCGCTGGTGGCCACCACGATCATCTCGCGCTCGGCCTTGGTGAGACCGGAGTCGCGCATCATCAACGCGTCGTTGTAGGCGAAGAAGGCGCGGAACTCGTCGGGCCGGTGCGCCAGCGCGAGGAACACGTTGGGAATGAAACCGGTCTTCTCCTGCACCCCGAGCATCACGGCGCGGATGTCGTCGGGCACATCGGCAAGCTCGGGCACGGGGTAGCTGGAGATGGGGAGGGACATGGTCGTTGGCGTGCCGGAGATTCGAGGCGACAAGGATAGCGGAAGCGGCAGGGTCGCCCGGACGCGACCCGTGCCCGGGAATGCTCGCTATCGCACAGACGCCATGCTTGTCGTTGCGTGAAGATCGCGAGATGTCGCGTCTGCCGGTAGGTAGTTGGCAGTTCATGGCGTTCGCCGAAGCGCTCGACGGGAGACGACCCTTGACCAACACATCGCCCGACATCGAGCCCGCCTTGCTCGAACCCGACGCATCGCTGGTCACGATGACGCACGTGGTCTACGCACTTCACGCGGCCGCCATCCTGATCGGCCTCTCCAGTGCCGCGTTCATCGTCACCGCGTTCGTGTTCGGCCTGCCCTCGATCATCGCGGTGATCCTCAACTACCGGTACCGCAACGCGGCACGCGGGACTTTCCTCGAATCGCACTTCCGCTGGCAGATCCGCAGTTTCTGGTTCGCGCTGCTCTGGATCGTGATCGCATTGGCGCTTGCGCTGACATTCATCGGTATCCCCGTCGCGTGGGTGATCGCGGTGGGTACCGGCCTGTGGCTTGTCTACCGAATCGCGCGCGGCTGGCTCCTGCTCAAAGAGCGCAGGCCCGCTCCGCTTGCTACTGCTACTACCTCTGCTTGATCAGCCGTGCGGTGTCGCATTCCGACGACATGAGAATGAAGGGAAGGTCCGTTCGTCCTATTGACACGAATTGTTTAGCAGCCGTAGCGTATAAAACTCACGATCAGCCGTGGCGATGGCTTCAGAAAGAGTGACGTTGCGCTCGCGAGATCGACGCGGCGTCGCTTCGCAGTTGGACGTTGCACGGTTGCATTGATCGCTCACAAGTGCGGATTTGGCGGTATCGGTACTCAGGCATACCACTCCGAGTTTCCGCATGGGTGGGCCGGGTCCGGTACACGCTCATTGCCGGAGGACTGCCCGATGCCACGTCGTCCCGATCCCTCATCCGACCATCCGGCCCTTGCGCTTCGCCCGAGCGCATTGACTCGAGCGCTCTCGACGGTGTTCGGGTTCGGCGGGCGCCGCGAGCATGCCGGTTCATCGACCGTTCGCAGCATGAAGTTCGAGTTCGAGCCCCTCGAGCCCCGGCTGCTCCTTTCCGCCGATCTCCCGGGATCGATGGGCGCGATGCTGTCGAGTACCGTGCTGGCTGCCGACATCCCGGCCATCGCGGCGGTCATGCACGATCCCGCTGTCGACCCCGGCTCTGCCGCGGTGGTCGCTCAGCCGGTTGCCATCCCCGGCGCTTTCGCCGGTCAGACCCTCTACCTTGATCTCGGCGGGGAGCAGGATGCGTCGTACCAGGGGCCATCCGCGCAGTTCGGCGCCGACATCGGCCTGTCGGAGAAGGTCGACACAGGCAGCATCGACCTTCGCGACGATGCCCCGGTGTCCAGCGATGCGATTGCGTTCCGGCAGCTCCTTTCGGCGGACTCGGGTTATATCGCCGGGTCCGGATCCGCGCTCGATGCGACCCTCAGGATCGCCGATGTCGACGGAGCGCAGGTACTGCAGCTGATCGACAACAGGTCGAGCGCCGTCCTGCGGCGGCAGGTGCTCGACGCCGATATCACCTTCACGGTGAGCGGCAGTGACCTGGACGACACCCTCATCATCGATTTCGTCAGCGCCGACACGACGCACCGTATCGACGTCGTCTTCGAAGGCGGCGCCGGTGACGACACGCTCGGCGGCTCGACACATGACACGGACTGGACCATCACCGGGGCCGACATCGGCTCGTCGGGCGTGGTGAATTTCGGCAACGTCGAGAATCTGCGTGGCGCGGCGGGCAACAAGGACACCTTCACGGTGCTCTCCGGCGGCAGCATCAGCGGCCTGCTCGATGGCGGCGCCGGCGGCTTCGACAGCCTGGTGCTCGACGGTGGTGTCTTCGCGTCCGTGGTCTACATCGCAACCGGCCCCGACGCGGGCACGATCGCTCGCGACGGCGACGTTCTCGAGTACGCAGGCCTGGAGCCGATCATCGACAACCTGGTCGTCGCCAACCGTGTCGTGAGCACCAGCAATCTCACCGACAACGCGAGGCTGGTCGACCTCGGCGCGCAGCTCATTCTCGAGAGCACGGATGCGATCCCCACCTTCGAGAGCGTGACGTTCGCGAAGCCGACCAACTCGCTCACGATCAACCTCGGTGCCGATCTTGGGATTCCGGTCATCTCCGACACCGACCGGCTCGATATCCAGGCGCTGACGCTGAACGCGGATCTGATCGTCAACGGCCAGAGTGGCAAGGACGAGGTCACCATTTCCGGCGACCTGAACCTGAGCGGCAATCCGCTCACGGTCAATGCCGAGAAGATCGTGGTCGATCCCGGCGTCACGATCACCGCGGGCGACATCACGCTCAACGCCGTGGCCACGCTGGGGAGCATCGCCACCCCCGACACCCTGCCGCTGGCGGATGTTGCCGCCGAGGTCGACGTCAATGGCGCGACGCTCGTCGGGAACAACATAACCCTGACGGCGAACACGACGCTGGTATCGAGCGTCACCAACTTCCTGCCGAGCATTCCGCTCGTGAGCCTGCTGGCGAACGTGTCGGCGGAGGTGGCAGTCACGGGAACGTCGACGATCACCGCGTCCGGCCTGTTCCGGGCCGACGCGACATCCAACGTGAATTCCACCGTGCTCGCCAATGCGGTGAGCGGCGCCTTGCCCGGCGTCGGCGAGATCGCGATCGCCGCACCGGTCATCAACAGCACTGCGCGCAGCCACCTCTCGGGCAACACGTCGGTCAGCGCCGGCGGCGTGGTCACGGTCGATGCGACCACCAATGCCAATGTGGCCGCAACGGCGGACGGCATCACCGCCGTGACTGCCGTCGGGACGACGACGGCGATTCCGGTGATCAATGTGACGACCGAGGCGTTCATCGACGGCGCAGGGGCGGTCACCCAGTCCACCGCCATCGACGTGCACGCGACGGCGACCGGCACGATCACCACCACGGCGAACTCGACGCCGGCCGGTGCCACGTTCAATCCGGATACGTTGGCAACGCTCGCGCTCGCAACCGCGGCCGGACCCCAGACCGACGCGGCAGCCATCGCCGCCACCACCCTGAAGAGCAGCACCCGGGCGTTCGTCGACACGTCAGGTGCACTGACCTCGACCGGCGCCGTTTCGCTGCTGGCGACCTCGAACTTCAACGTCAATACCATCGCGAACGCAACACCGACGGTCAGTGCCGACAACAACGGCTTCGCCGTGGCCGTCAACCTGACGCAGATCGTCGACGAAGCCTTCATCGACGGCACCTCCACGATCACGGCGCCCACCGTCGATGTCCGGACCGGTGGCGGCAGCGCCCTGTCGGCGTTGTCGCGGTCGGGTGCTGCCGGCCTCGCCAAGGCCAATCAAGGCATCAGCGCCGGATCGTTCGCGTTGAACTCGAACCTTCCCGGCCTCGGCCCGATCCAGGGCAACCTGAGCCACGCCTACATCGCTGCCGGGGCGACGGTCACCCTGGTCGGCAACCGGGAACTCGATATTGCCGCCGCCAACACCACGGTCACGGACGTCAGCGCCGAGCCCCAGGGCGCGGCCTCGATATCGGAGGCCCAGGGCGTCGGCCGCTCGGTCGCGGCCAATGTGTCGGCGTACACCACCCTCGGATCGGTCGGCGCCGGGGTCACGATCGACGGCGCCCGCAACCTGAACGTGACGGCGAACGGCGACCAGACCGCGCGCGTCACCGCACTCGCCGGCGCGCTGGCCGGCACCGATGCCAGTGCCCAGACGGTCGCCGCGTCGATCACCGGCAACTCCAGCCAGGCGCTCATCGACGTGGGTGCCGTGATGGTGCTCGGTGGCACCCTCAACGTGCGCGCCAATCACAAGGCGACAACCATCATCCGCGCGCGCAGCGATGCGGCCGCGGCGACGCTCGGCGCCACCACGTCGCTGGCAGTGCCGATGGCCGTGAATCTCGCCAATGACGCGGCCACCACCTCCGTGGCGGGCAACATCACTGCCGCCGGCACGATTGCCATCGCGGCGGATGCCGACGTGCAGAACCAGGCGGAGGGCGTGGCCGGTGCGTCTGGTGCGGAGGCGACCGACTCGGCCGCTGCCCTGGTGGCGGGCGAGATCACCTTCCTGGGCAACCGCGCCAACCTGAGTTTCGGCTCGTCGCCGACGCCGCCTTCGACGGATCCGGATGCCAATACGACCAACCTCATCGACCTGGCAACTCACCAGACGCAGGGCAAGGCGGCCGCGCTCGGGGTCAATCTTTCCAATGCCCAGTCCAGTGCTGCGGTGCTGGGCGCGGGAACGGTGACGTCTACCAACGGCGCGCTGACTGTCGTGGCCACGAGCGATGTCGACTCCAATGCGCTGGGGAGCGCGAGCGCCGTGCTCAACCTCGTCGGCATCGCGGCCGGGATCGCCGTCAATGCCCAGCAGTCCGACACGATCGCATCGATCGCCGGCAACGCCACGGCAAATGGCATCGAGGTTCGCACCGGTGAATCCGGCGATGGCGTGGAGACGCTGCGGGCCGATGCCACCTCCGGAACCGGCATCCAGATTGCCGGCATCTCGGGTGCCGTCGCCGCGACGCTCGCGCTGGGCAGCAGCAATGCCTTCATTGGCAACGGCGCCGCCCTCACGCTCACCGGCGGGGGCGATCTCGTCGTCCGCGCCGACGCCGTTCTCGACAACACCGCGAACGCGGTGCCGCTGGTCGATGCGGGCACCACCGCCGGGGTCGGCGCTTCGTTCGAACTCAATGCCGGTTTGTTCCGCACCATCGCCGAGATCCAGGACGCCGCCATCGTCGGGGCCCATGACGTCTCCGTGCTGGCCAACGGCAACTACCACACCGTCGCCGACGCGCATGCCGGTGCGTCCGCCGGCACCGGCATCGGCGCAGCGGTCGCGGCGCTGATCAGCAACAACACCACCACCGCCAACCTGACCAGCACCACGGCGGCCTCCAGCATCACGGGCGATCTCACGGCGACGGCCAACCATGTGGCCAACGCCACGCATGCGGCCGACGCCAGCAGCAATGCCGGGGACGTCGGGGTGGGGGCTGCCATCGCCATCGGCGTGATGCAGGGCGGCGCGCGAGCGTTCATCGGCAACAGCATCGTGGCCGATGGATCGGTTTCCGTGTCGGCAACCACCCAGACGTCGATGGATGCGCATGCGACGGCGAGCTCGCAAGGCGTCGCGAGCGACGACCCCCTGCTCGCCTTCAAGCTCGATCTGGTCCTGAACGAGGCGTTCGCCGCACTGCTGCCCGCCTTCGCGATAGATCCGGTCGCGGACGTCAACGGCGTCGACGACACGATCACCGTGGCCGGGCATGGTCTGGCGACCGGCGACACCCTGGTGTACAGCAAGGGCAACGACGACGAGACCATCGGCGACCTCGCTCCTGGCGACCTCGTGCTCGGCCCGATCTATTTCGTTCGTGTCGTCGACGCGAACCGGTTCCGGCTGTACGCGACCCGCGCGGACGCCGAGAACGGCGTCAATGCGATCGACCTCGAGCCCACGAGCGACGTGGACAACCTCCATACCCTGCAGCGGACCGCGCCGGTTGCGGTGCGCGACCTGATCAGCACCGGCCGGCTGGGTACCGGCGATGGTGCGGTCGGGGCAGCCGCGGCAGGCGCCTTGAACCTCGACTTCAATTCGGCACTGTCAGGCATCGCCGCGGGTGCCAGCGTGACCTCGGGCGGTCTGGTCTCCGTCACCTCGACGATGGACAGCGACGCCAACGCCTTCGCCACCGGGCAGGCGGTGGACTCGTCGGTCGCGCTGGGCATCGCCGCCGCGGCAAACTTCACCAGCCAGAGCAACCAGGCCTTCATCGCGGGCAATGTCACGGCGCCGCAGATCCAGGTCCAGGCGCTGCTGGGCGGGAACGGCGTGGCCGACTTCACCGCGGAAGCGATCTCGGGCGGCGGCGGTGGTGCCAACCTCGGCGTCGCCGGTGCGTTTGCCGTCAATCTGAGTGCGCCGTTGCTGCCGATCAACCCGATCATCATCCCGATTCCGGCGCTGCCGACACTGCCGGCGCTGCCGGCATTGCCGCCACCGTTGCCCGCACTGCCGCAGCTGCCGACGATCACGCTGCCGGTGTTGCCGGCCATCCCCGTGCCGACCGGCGGCGTGCAGGGAGCGGTGATCCGGTCGGGTGCCAATCTGACGCTGACCGGCGGCGGAGACCTCCTGGTAAGTTCGGACTACCAGGGCAATTACCAGGCAACCACCAGCGCGACCCCGGATGCGAGCGCCATCGTCGGCATCGGTCCGTCCGTCTCCGCCAACGCGATCACGCAGCAGTCGCTGGCCGAGATACAGGACGCGACCATCACCGGCGCCGGGGTGAATGGCGACAATCGCACCGACATCCGGGTGCTCGCGACCGGCCACTACGACGCCTCGGCGCACGCCACCGCCGGCGCATCGAACGCCGTCAATCTGCCCGCGGCGGTCGCGCTCAACTACAACGACCTGAACACGGTCGCCCGGACCAGAAACACGTCGAACAAGTCGGCCATCAGCGGAAACCTGCTGGTCGACGCCGACCATACGGCAACCACGACCCACCTCGCCGACACCGATAGCGGGGTCGGCGGCACGGCGAGCATCGGCGCGGCGCTCGCCCTGGGCTATGTGCTCGGCGGGAGCGAGGCGTCCAGTGGCATGGACATCGACGTGCTCTCCGGCACGGTCAACATCCTCGCCAACAACCACAGCGTGCTCGACGGCGACGCGCTGTCCGGCCAGACCGGCGCGGTCGCGGACCCGGCCGGCGACGTCGTCACCGAAAAGGTCGAGGCACAGATCGAGGGGCTGCTCGAGCTCGCAGGGCAGGGCGAGATCCCGGAGGACGTGATCCGCATCCTGCAGCGCGCTAGCGCCGAGACGGCGGACGGTCCGATCGGCGCGGCAGCGGCCGCGGTGATGAATCTCGATTTCGGCCACTCCGCCGCTGCCCTGTCCGCTGGCGGGCGGCTCGCCACGTCGACGGCCCCGGTGGTTGCCGCCACCGGCGACATGGATGCCGACGCGCTCGCGGATGCCCACTCGGTCGGCGCCGCCGCCGGCATCGGCGTCGCCGTGGCGATCAACGTCGACGCGCAGCGGATCCAGAGCTCGATCGGCGGCGACGTCACCGCGCCATCGATCTCCCTCCAGACGCTGCTCGGCGGCGACGGCGTGAACAGGTTCACGGCGGTCGCGAAATCCGGCGCGGGAGCAAGGGATATCGGTGTGGCGGGCGCCTTCGCGCTGAACCTGTCGGGCGATCCGCGCGACATCCTGGCGGGCACTGCAACCGCTGGCGGCCAGCACATCGCCCGCATCGCGGACGGCGCGACGCTCACGCTGACCACGCCTGCGGATGTGAGCGTGCTCTCGACCTACACCGGTGCGTACGTGGCCACCGCCACGGCGGTGCCCGCCGGTGCCACGCTCGGCATCGGACCTTCCGTCGCCATCAACGCGATCCAGCACGCCACCCTGGCGGAGATCGGCGATGCGCTCATCACCGGCGCCGACAATGTCCGGATCACCGCCAACGGCACCTACACCACCAACACCCTGGCGCAGGCCGGCGCCGAGAGCGACGGCAGCCTGCCGGCCGCCGTCGCGCTCACCGGCACCCTGAACGACACGACCGCCCGCATCCGACCCGGAACGGCGATGAGCACCATCGCCGGCGACCTGATCGTCACGGCGAACCACACCGCGAATGCGACGACGCTGGCGGATGCGAAGGCCGGAGGCGCCGATGTCGGACTCGGCGTTGCTGTCGCCGCCGGCGGACCGCTCGGTGGCGCGCATGCCGATGCCGGCGCGAACATGACCGTGGCCGGCGACGTCAACGTGCTCGCCAATACCGATTCGGTCGCCAACGCCCATGCCCTCGCCAGCCAGGTGGGCACCCTCATCGGTGGCCTGACTGCCGATGACGAAACGCAGCGACAACTGAAACGGCTGGCGGTGATCGCCGGCGTGGACGACATCCTGTTCCCGTACCTCGACCCGAATCCGCCCCTGCAGGCGATCTTCAACGCTGAAACCGATGTCGACGGCGCCGCCGACACCATCACCATCGGCACGCCGCACGAGTTCGACACCGGCGACGCGGTCGTCTATCACAACAACCAGGACGACACGAGCATCGGCACGCTGGTCGATGGCACCACCTATTTCATCAGCGTGGATGCCGTCGACCCGGCGCTCTTACGGTTGCATGCGACCCGGGCCGATGCACTGGGCGGCACCAACGCGCTCGACCTCACTGCGCTGACCGATCCGGAAGACCACCATTCGCTGGTGGCGGAGCGCACGTTCAACCCCGGTGCCGCTGTCGACAGCGCGGCCGACACCGTGAACGTCGGCAATCTTGCCGGCCTGGCCGACGGCGATGCGGTGAAGTACTTCAATGGTGGCGGCACCAGCGTCGGCGGCCTGGTCGACGGCCGGCGGTATTTCGCCAATGTCGACGACAGCGACCCGAATGCGATCCGCATTCAGCTTTTCGACACCCGCGCCGCCGCCATGACGGGCACTGGCGCCATCGACCTCGATGCCACGGTCGCCAGCGGCTCCGCTCACCGCATCGTCAAGGTGGTCGATGCGTATCACCCGCGTGGCGTCGGCGTCGATCCGGTGGCCAACGTCGACGACGCGGCCAATCGGCTCGACATCATCGCCCCGTTCCTGGTCACCGGCGATTCGGTGGTCTATCGAACCCGCGGCGCCGCCCAGGCGATCGGCGGCCTGGTGGATGGAACCACCTATTTCATCCGGACGGTCAACGACGACAACGGCGTACCGATCGGCATCCAGCTCCATCCCACCCGTGCGGATGCCGACGGCAACACGAACGTGATCGACATCGCGCCGACCGCCAGCGCAGCCGTGCACCATCTGCTGGAGGCCGCCTATGTGTTCGACCCGGGCGCCGTGGTGGACAGCACGACGAACACCATCGACCTCTCCGCCGCCCACGTGCACGACGGCGAGGCCGTGGTGTACCGCAACGGTGGCGGTGCCAGCATCGGCGGATTGACCGACGATACCGTCTACTACGTCTCCGAGGTCGGCGACGGCACCGGCCGGGTGGTGCTGCTGAACACGCCCGACCCGTCCGACATCGCCGATCTCGATGGGTCCGTGGCCACCGGTACGCAGCACCGTTTCGAGCGCGTGCTGGTGGATTCGGTGGACCAGAACAACCTGCCGGATTTCCGCATGGGTGCGGCGGCCGCGGTCGCGGTCGGCGCCGGCAGGCCGGTGAGCGACGCGTCGATCGGGGCGGGGGCGACCATCATCGCGACCAACGTCCGGGTGACGGCGTCGATGAACTACGATTCGCATGCCGACGCGGATGCGCTCGCCATCGGCGGTGTCATCGCGATCGGCGTGGCCGCCGCCGGCAACTACTCCGAAGGCGAGCACATCGCCGAGATCGGCAACGGCGCGACGGTGACGGCCGGGACCATCTCGCTCGTGGCGTCGGGCGAAGGCGACTTGCCATTCGACTACACGGCCAACGCCGCCAGCGCTGCCGCCAACCTGGGCGGCAATCTCGCCGGCTCGCTGGCGGTCAACGTGATGCGCAATCACACCGCCGTGCGCATCGGCGACGACGCGATCGTCACCTCCGCCGGACGCATCGACCTGCTGGCCAACCAGCGTCGGGACGGCCTGGGCTTCGTCGATGCCGGGCACATTCACTCCCAGACCTTTGCCGGCGGGGCGGCGTTCGGCGTGGTTGCGGCGGCGGGTGCCGCAGCCGCCGGCACGGTCACGCTCCAGGGCGACCTGAGCGAGGCGTCCATCGGCAAGGGTGCAGTGGTCACCGCGGCCGATGGCGTGGACGTGCGCGCCAAGACCAACCAGGATTTCGACAATCGGGCGGTCGGCGGGTCGATCAGCCTGATCTTCGCTGCCGCGTTGGGTGCGGGATTCAACTACACGAACAGCGAAGCGCGCGCTCAGGTCGACGGCTCGGTCAACGTGGCGTCGGGCGACCTGAACATCGTCGCGACGACCGACGTCCCCTATGCGCCGGAAGGCCTCGGGCTCGCGGCGGGCGGCCTCATCGCGATCGCCGGTTCGGTCGAGGCCAATGTCATCCGCAACACCACGCGGGCAGGCATCTCCGGCACCGGCACGATTCGGGCGAATGCCGTGAAGGTCAGGGCGACGGATACGTCCAAGCTCGATCTCGCGACCGGTGCGCTGTCGGCGAGCCTGCTCGGTGCGGCCGGCGCCTCCATTGCCGCCAACATCATGAGCACCACCGTCGAGGCGTTCATCGGCGGCGCCACGGTCACGACCGACACCGGCGGCGTGGATATCACCGCAACTTCGAACAATAACGTCGACGCCCTGGCCCTCGGGCTGTCGGTGGCCGGGCTGGTGGCGGGCGTCGGCAGCATCAGCCTGAACGATCTCTCCAACACCACCGGCGCATCGATCCGGAGCGGCGCGACCATCGATTCGGCCGGTGGCGTGGCGGTGCATGCCACCGACGCGAGTTCGGTACAGGCGAACGCCGGCGGCCTGGCCGCGAGTCTCGGTGCCGGCGTGGGCGCGTCCGCCGCCCTCAATACGCTGAACAACATGGTCGAGGCCTACAGCGACGACGCCAGCACGACCGCCGTCGGCGGACCGTTCGACCTCACGGCCACGTCGTCGAACAACGTGGATGCGCTGGCCCTCGCGTTCGGGGCCGGCGGCATCCTGGGCGGCTTCGCCTCGGTCACGATCAACGAGGACAATACCAGCACCGATGCCTCGGTACGAACCGGCGGCACCATCGAGGCACCGACGGCGCTGATTCACGCGAGCGACAATTCGACGCTCGACGCGAATGCCGGCGGGCTCGCCGCCAGTCTCGGCGTGGGCGCCGGCGGATCGCTGGCCAAGAACGTGATGGCTGCCAGCGTCAGCGCCGGCATCGGTGGCGCCGACCTGACCACCACCGCCGGCGATGTCGACATCGATGCCGAGTCGAGCTTCGGCGTCCAGGCGGACGGGCTCGGGTTCTCCGTCGCCGGGCTGATCGGCGGGGTCGGCACGGCCACCATCAACGACTTGAGCAACAGCACCCGCGCCTTCATCGACGATGGCGCGACGATCGACTCGGCCGATGGCGTGCTGGTCATCGCGCGGGACGATTCGACGGTCGATGCCGACGCCGGCGGACTGGCCGTCGGCGGTCTCGTGGGCGCCGGTCTATCCTTCTCGTCGAGCAAGGTGGTCAACGACGTTCAGGCGGTGGTCGACGGTGAAACCACCACGGTGAACGCCGCAGGTGCGCTGACCATCCGCGCGACCCTGACGCCGACGGTCAGCGCCAACGCGGTCGGCTTCAGCGCCAGCGCGTTTGCCGCGGCCAGCGGTGCTGTCGGCGCTGCCGAGACCGGCGGCCAGGCCCGTGCCGCGATCCAGGGCAAGGCCACCGTCTCGGCAGGCACGGTGTCGATCCACGGCACTGCCAATGTCACGCCCGATGCACACGCCGGCGGCTTCGCGGGGTCCGCCTTCGCGGCCGCAGGGGTGATGATCGCCGAGACGGTTGCCGGACACAGCGCGCGCGCCGAGGTCGACGGCACCGTCACCACGACCCAGCTCGACGTGACAGCGGATGCCGCGCGCGCCGGCAACGCCGATGCCAATTTCACCGGCATCGCCGTGTTCACCGGCGAGGTCGCGTTTGCCGCCGAAAAAACTTCGGGCGACACCGAGGCGCTGATCGGCACCAACGCCGACATCACCGTCAACGGTGGTGGCACCATGAACGTGAACGCGACTTCGACGGACAGCGTCGATCCGCTCATCGTCGACGTGGCCGTCGGTCTGTTCACGATCGGCGCCCAGGGCACCTCGGCGGAGGCCAGGTCCAACACCCAGGCCAAGGTCTCGGGTCGGGTCCGGGCACGCAGCGCGACCGTGTCGGCCGTGGCCAACAAGACGGCGCACGCCACCACCGACATCATCAACCTGAACATCCTCAGCCTGAACGGCGTGGCGCTGTCGGGCATCGCGGACAGCCTTCCCGACGACCTGCCGATCCCGATCGCCCCGCCGTTCGATACCAATGCCACGGCGACGATCACCGGTGCCACCGACGCTTCGCTCGGCACCGGCGCCGATGTCGGGACCGCCGGCGCGCTCAGCCTGACCGCCACGTCGACGAACGACGCGAAGTCGAACAATCTGTCGGCCGGTGCGACTCTGGTGAACGTGAGCGACACCGCCAGCCAAGCCACGGTGGGCGGGTCGACCAAGGTCCACATCGACGAAGGGGCGTCACTGGACGCGGACTCGCTCTCCACGGTAGCGTTCGCCGACAACGACGCAACGGCCGGCGCCGACTATGCCGGCGCCTCCGGGGTCAATATCTCGCTCGCCGACGTGGTCGCGAAGACCGACCACCTGGTCGCTGCCTATCTCGGACCCGACAAGGGGGCGAATCCGAACGGCCAGCCGAACAGCACCCTGACCATCGACAACGGCGGCCTGAATCTGCGTGCCACGGCCGACAATACCGCGACGGTCAGTCAGGTAACCATCGACGCGAGCCTGGTGACCGTCGAGAAGATCAAGCCGGAGGCCGACGCCGGCGGCACGACGCGCGCGCATGTCGGTGGCGGCTTCGACATCTTCGCCGACGGCGTCGATGCGATCGCGAAATCCACCAACAACGCAAAGTCCGAAGCCCTGGCATTCGAGCTGAATCTGGTCGGTGTCGACAACTCCGAGAAGTCCGCCCACACCTCGAACGTGACGGAGGCATTCGCCGGCCCGCGCGCCAACCTCGACATCACCGGCGGGGCGCTCGGACTCGATGCCAGTTCCGACAACAACGCAGAGATCTCCCAGATCTCACCTCTCGCGCTGGGGCTCGCGAAGCTGAACTTCGTCAAGTCGACGGCCGAGGCCGGCGGTTCGACCAATGCCTACGTGGCGGAAGGATCGACCATCAAGGCCGCGGGCCTTGCCGCCAATGCGACCGCCCACAACGTCGCCAACGTCGACAAGTTCCAGTTCGGCGCGTCGGCCTTCTCGCTTCAGGAAGCCACACCCGTGGCGAAGACGACGCATCAGACGGCGGCCTACGTCGGTCCGTCCGCCGGCGTGGATCCGGCCGCAGGCTTGTCCGGCACCATCACGCTGGGCGGCAATCTCGATCTGAACGCCACCTCGGTCAACGACGCGCAGATCGGCGAGGTGAATATCGATCTGGCACTGGTCGGCGTCGACCTCGTCAAGCCGGTCATCACCGCCGGTGGTACCACTCGTGTCAATGTCGGCGGCGACTACACGATCAACGCGGGCGGCGTGACCGGCGCGGCGAATGCCACCAATACCGCGGGCTCCGACACGGTGCCGATCAAGATCGGTCTCGTCGACGTGACGGAAGTCAGCACCGAAGTCCGCACCACGCACGAGACCGAGGCCTTTGTCGGCCGCGACGCCGATTTCACGCTCAATGGCGGGGGCATCGCGCTCAACGCGACCTCCCGCAACCAGGCGAAGCTCAACCGCTTCGAGTTCGGCGCCGCCGCCGTGAGCATCGAGACGTTCAAGCCGCTGGTCGAGACCGCCGGCGCGACCCGCGCGTTTGTCGAGGAAGGGGCGGCGGTCCGTGCCGGCAGCCTGAGTCTGGATGCCGCCGCGGCCAACACCGCCACCGTCGAATCCAATATCGTGGCGGTGGGCCTGGTCAACATCAACGTCATCCGGCCGACCGTTCACACGTCGCACGTCGTCGACGCCTTCGTCGGCCCGGCGGCCGGGGTTGCCAAGGACGGTGCCGCCACAGGAAGCATCAACCTCAATGGCGCATTGACCCTGAGCGCCGGCCAGGTCGATGCCGGCAACACCGCCAGCATGGATGCCTTCTCGGTCTCCGTCGGCCTGGTGACGTTCAGTTCGGTCCGGCCGGACGTGGTGGCCGGCGGCAAGACCCTGGCGCACCTCGGCGGCAATTTCGACATCGACGCCGGTGCGGTCAACGTCACCGCCAACTCCCCCGACAACCATGCATCGAGCGACGTCTTCTCGCTCGATGTGAGCCTCGTGAACGTGGGTGGCGGCACCACGCCGGTCAAGGTCGATCACGAGACCTCGTCGTATCTCGCCGATGGCGCGGACGTCGGCGTCACCGGCGGCCCGCTCGCGTTCCTTGCAGAGGCGACGGGAAATGCCACCGTGGAGAGCTTCAGCGTCGGCATCGGGCTGGTTGGCGTGCGGGACATCTCGGCGGACGCCGATGTCCGGGGTTCGACGCGCGCCTTTGTCGGCGCGAATGCCGTCCTGAACGCGGGCAACGTGTCGCTCAACGCGCGATCCACCGGCAATACGGCCTCCGCGGCCCTGTCGTCTGTCGGCGTGAGCCTGGTCGACGTGCCGTCCCTGACCCCGACCACCACCACGGCGCACACGGTCGAGACGTTCATTGCCGGTGGTGCGACCGTCGCCGCGGGCGATATCTCGATGGGCAGCGTGCTCGGCTCCAGCGCCGATTCGGATGTCGATACGGTCAGTCTGGGGCTCGTGTCGATCGGGAGCGCGAAACCGATCGCGAAGGCACAGGACACGGTCAGATCCTTCGTGGACGGCGTCGTCGCGAGCGGCTCGCTTGCCTTGTCTGCATCAGGAACGCGCACCAGCGATGCGAACGCGAATATCGTCTCCGTCGGTATCGTGGGCGACGCCGGCGCGGACCCGACCGCAGAGACGACCGGCGACACGCAGGTGTACTTCGGCTCGGGCTCGCGCATCACGGCGACCGGAAATGTCGCGGCGACCGCAACGGCAATCAATCGCGCGACTTCCTCGGGGACGGCGGGTGCCGGCGGCGGATTCGCCGACGGCACCCTCGCCTCCACCACAACGCTGACCGGCGGTACGACCGCCTATGTGAACCAGGGCGCGCAGATCCTTCGGGCCGGCAACTTCGAAGTCCGAGCGGTGGCGATCAACACGGCCAAGTCGAATGCCTTCGCGGGCTCCGGCGGCTTTGCGGCCGTGCAGGGCGCACAGGCCACGACCACCGTCACGCCGGTGATCGAGGCGGTCATCGACAACAATGTGTCGATGCAGAACATCGGTGGCAGCATCACGCTGCACGCCGAGTCGGTGCGCGCTGAGGGCGACGCCATTGCCCGCGCCTATGGTGGGGGCTTCGTCGAAGTGGGCGCCGCGGCAACCGACACGACGGTCACGCCCACCGTCAATGCCTACATCGACACCGGCGCGACGATCGACGCCGCAGGCTCGGTCACCGTGGAAGCGCTCGCTCGCACGCAGCCCGCCGCGAGCTTCGGTGACACGTTCACCCCGGACCAGTCGACGATCGACAACGACGCCATCACGTTCTCCCAGCACGGCCTGGCGAACGGCGACCGGGTCACCTACGACCCGAACGGCAACGCCGCTATCGCGACCGCCGACGGTGGAACGCTGCAGACCGGGCGCCAGTACAGCGTCATCGCGACTGGTGACGACACGCTGCAACTGGGTACCGTGTTCAGCGCGGCGGGGGCGGATACCGGCGACCTCCTTGGAACAGGGTCTGGGGTCGACGCGGCTCGCGACCGGATCCGGTACGCCGTGCCGCACGGCTTCCTGACCGGCGACGCCGTCAAGTACAGCGCCAACGGCACCTCGATTGGCACGGGGCTCAATGGGAGCGACACGTTCTTCGTGCGCAAGCTCGACGACTTCACGATCAAACTGTATGCGACCCGGGCCGAGGCGCTTGGCATTGGCGGGTTCGCGGACGACTTCTTCGCCCCGTCTGACGTCGACGCGGTCGCCGACGCGATCACGGTCGCCGGGAGCGGCTTCGCCGAAAACCAGGCGGTGACCTACCGGGCCGCACCCGCAGTCGAGTTCACCAGCGAGTCCGCGGACCTCAACGTCTTGTTCGGGATCGGCACGCCCACCGACAACGACCGCATCTATCTTCCCTCGCACGACTTCTCGACCGGCGATCGCGTGATCTACCGCGTCGAGAACGGTGGCACCGCGATCGGCGGCCTCACGCCGGACACCGCCTATTTCGTCATCGTCATCAACGGCGACAGCATCCAGCTCGCGGCAACGCTCGACGCGACCGACCCGGACGACGGCGACGGCGTCGACGTGACACCGATCGCACTGTCACCCGACAAGAACGTGCCGCAGAACCAGGATCGCCACCTGCTGGTACGTGAGTCGATCGGTGGGTTGGTCGATGGTGTCACCTACTTCGCGCGCAACGTCTCGGGCGACACGTTCCAGCTCGCCGCATCTCCAGGGGGTGTGCCGATCACATCGCTCGACGGCGTCGGGCGTGCCGGCACGCACGCCTTCTCGCGCGCGGGTCTCGACCTGACCGCCCAGTCCGGAACGCACTCGCTGCGATTCGATCTGACCTCCGCGCCGGGCGGCAATCACCTGCTGCTCGGCGAAGGCGGTGTCTCGCTTCGCTTGCTTTCTCCCCCTCCGGGCGACGGCCAGAGTTCCGGTTCGGCCAAGGGCGGCGGCGGCGGGTTCGTTGCCTATGGCAATCCGGACAGTGCCCTCGATCTGAACCAGCACGTGCAGGCGTTCATTGCACCTGCTTTGCTGCATGCGGGTGGCGACGTCGATGTGTTCTCGAGTTCCACCATCAACACCTCGTCGTACGCCAGCAATGCCGGGGGTGGATTCGTGGCGGTTGGCGATGCCGACGCCCGCAACGACGTCAACCATCGCAACCGGGCTTACATCGGCGTCGACGACGGCAGCGGCAACATCGTCGCCGACGGCGTGGTGATCGAGGCGGTCGGCCATCTCAGCGTCGTTGCCGAGTCCTCGCTGGACGTCGAGGTCACCTCCAACAGCGATGCCGGGGGCTTCGTCGCCGATGTCGACGCGGTCTCGCGTGGCTCGCTCGACGACCAGACGCAGGCGGTAGCGGGGGCAAATGGTCGGGTGACCGCCCGCAGCGTCGAACTGCGCTCGCAGTGGTCGCACCTCGACTTCCACTATGACTCGGACGGACATGCCGGCGGGCTCTTCGGCGACGCCGACGCGACGTCCAGTGGCAGCGTCGACCCGAATGCCACCACGGCGATTCGCGGCGGCGCGCAGGTCACGGGGTTCGAGGGCGTCGATGTTCGCACGCGGATCCTCGACTCGCGGATCCGGGAGAATGTCGATGCCAGCTTCACCGGCATCGGCGACGGTGACGAGCATCCAAATGCGACCTTCCAGGCCGACACGCTGATCGACGCGGACCCCGGCGCGCTCGTGACGGCCGGCCCGCGCCTTTTCCCAGTCCCTGGCGTCCCCGCGCTCGACGTGACACCGCTCCAGCAGCCGGGCGGATTCGACCGGCTCGCGCTCTTCGTGGAGATCGACGCGGACGACCCCACGCAGGACCCCACGCGGCAGATCGACTGGGATTCGAACGTGCTGCTGCTGCCGGGGCCGAGCCCGACCCTGGTGGTGGGTCCCGACGGCCGTATCGTCAAGGCGATCAACGTCAGTGTCACCGGCGTGGGCAGCGCGATCGGTTCGTTCGTCGACCCGGACAACAACGGCAGCTTCTCCGTGGACAACATCATCAACGAGAACGACCGCGGTCAGGCGCTGTTCCGCTCGAACGACACCGGCGATTCCAACATCGTGACGGCGCTGCCGAACGGGCCGCTGTTCGCGTTCCGCGAAACCTACACACGGGTGGACATCACCAACCAGTCCAGCCTGGACATGGTCATCGACGACATCGAGGTGGTCAACACGTTCCTGAGCACCCCGCGACAGGAGGTGTTCTTCGAGGTCGATCACGTCGACAATTTCCAGTTCGACGTCAATCACGACTTCAAGCCGACGCCGATCACGATCCAGAACACGACCACGTCGCTCCAGGCCTCGCCGGACATCACATTTGCCGGCGTGGTGAACAATCCGATCGGCATGACCAACGTGTTCAACGCGCGTGGCGACATCCTCTCGAGCATTTCGACCGGGGGCGAGTTCCCGGTTCCCGGCGGCCTCATCCGCACCGACAGCTTCCGCATCCAGGCGGTCGTCGGCAATGTTGGCCGCAACGACCTCCAGCGCCTGCGGCTCGAGATCGTCGAGAGCAACGACGGCCCCACCGCGGCCGCCGATCGCTATCGCACGTCCGATGCCGGCGGCCGCAACTTCATGGAGCTGCGAGGGCTGCTGCGTCGCGATCTCGTCGGCGACGAGGGCACGACCGGGGTGAACGTCGACGTCGAGCGTATCCAGTCCGGCAACAGCTTCACCCGCATTCCTCCGAATGTCGATGTCGTGCTGCTGAACGCGATACTCCAGCCGACCGTGGTTCCCGGGCCGTACGAGGTCGAGGTGTTCGAGCCGACCATCGTCGACACGCCGGTCGATCCGCCCGGCCCCCCGGGAGCGCCGCCGCGCACGACGATCGTCACCGATCATTTCCGCCAGTCGCCCGGCACCACTTCCACGGTGTTTCCGCAGGGCGTATGGGGCGCAGGCTCGACACTGGTCGACGCCAACTATGTCGTGGGCGTGCCACTGGACCCGCAGCGCCGGATCATCAGTGGAGGAAACATCGACATCGTCGGTATCCCGGCGCTTGGCGTACCGTTCATCAACCTCGTCGCCTGGACCGACATCCTGGCGCTCGGCAACATCGACGTGCAGACGAACGGCAACATCACGATGACCGAAGAGGCTGGCGATTTCCGCGTCGGCCTCATCGAATCCACGCGTCGCGACGTCGACCTCAGCGCACGGGTTGCCGACATCATCGACGCCCCGAACGAGGAAGACGCCGGCGGCTCGAACACCCCCGACGTCATCGGTGTGAACCTCACCTTCAACTCGCCGCAAGGACGCGTCGGCACGTTCGAGAACCCGCTCGAGATCAATTCCTCGTCGTTCAGCACCGGTGTCGTGAAGGGGGACGCGCTGTCCGACATCGTCCTGATCGAGCTGGGCACGCTCAACGTCGACCGGATACGTTCGGCATCGAACGACGTGTCGCTCACCGCGCTGGACGGCAGCATCCTCGATTTCTTCGACGACGCGGCCGCGGACGTCATCGGCGTCAACGAGTTCCTGAACGCCAATGGCGGCACCATCGGGGTGTCCGACAACGATCTCGATATCGATTCCTCCACCGTACGGCCAGGCCGGCTGGCGGCCAACGCTTCAGGCAGCATCTTCATCACCGAAACCGACAGCTCGCTCAATGTCCAGAGCGCCTTTTCCCGGGGCGGCGCGGTGCGGCTGACCGTGCCCGACACCATCGCCACCGACGAGGACATCATCCTCATGGAAGGCGGGTTCATCTTCACCACCGAACTGGGCATCACGCTGCGCGCGGGCGACGACGTCGACACGCGGCTGGGCAGCGCCATGTTCTCCGCCCAGGACATCACCATCGATGGCGACTTCGGGGACGCCGATCCGGGGGTGGGCTCGCGAGTGGTGCTGCGCGGCACGATGCGTGCCGATACGATCACCGTCAACACGCAGAACGACGCGGACGAAGTGCGGATCGAGAACAACGCGCTGCACACCTTCATCTTCACGTCCGGCGGCGACGACCTGATCTTCGGGTCGGATGCCGGCACCGACGATCCCGACCTGACCGACACGACCTACTTCGGCGACTACATCGACGCCGGCGCGGGCAACGATCGCATCTTCGGCCTCGGCGGCGCCGACATGATCTTCGCCGGTTCCGGCGATGACCATGTCGAGGGCGGCGCGAACGGCGACTTCATCGACGGCGGCACCGGCGATGACGTGCTGCTGGGCGGGTTCGGCAACGACAACATCCACGGCGGCGACGGGGCGGACAATATCGATGGCGGGGCCGACAACGACATCCTGTTCGGCGAGAACGGCGACGATCAGGTGAGCGCGGGCACGGGCGGCTTGAATGTCATCTTCGGAGGCGCCGGCGACGACGTGCTCAAGGGTTCCGACGAGGGCGTGGACGGCATCCTGGGCGAGGACGGGCGCGACTACCTGTTCGGCTACGGCGGCAACGACGTCCTGCGCGGTGGCGCCGGCGACGACATCGTCGACGGCGGGGCGGGAGACGACAGCATCCAGGGCGGGGCAGGCAAGGATGTCCTGGTTGGTGGGGCCGACCACGACGTCATCTCCGGCGACGATGCGGCCGCCGGTGACGACAATGCGGTCGACTATCTCTATGGCGACTTCGGAACCAACCTTGACGAACCCGGTTCCGGCGGCGACCAGCTCGACGGGCAGGGCGGCAATGATCTCCTGTTCGGCGAAGGCGGGGACGACAAGATCACCGACACGCTCGGCGCGAGCAACCTTATCGACTTCGGCGCCGGGGAAGCTGCCGATCCCACGCAGTTCGTGCCGCCGGTGGCGACGCCGAACCCGGTCGTGGCGGTGACACCCGACGATCCCCTTGCGGTCAACACCTTGCCCGCCGGCCCGACCTATGACGGGTGGTGGGCGGAGATCGCGGCATCCGCCACCGGCTTCGGCGTCTCGGGCGGTGTCGGCGCGGCGCTCGACACGACCGTCGCCATGGACGCGAGCGGCGTGCACTACATGGCCTGGGCCGACAGTCGCAACGGCAACTACGAGATCTATGTGGCGCGTGAATCGGCCGGCGGCTGGGAGATGATCGGCGGGTCGGCCGCGGGCGGTGGCGTGAGCGATTCGGCCACGGACTCGGTGCGCCCCGCACTGCTCGTCTTCGACGGTCGTCCGACCGTCGTCTGGACCGAAACCAACGGCAATGGCACCGACATCCAGGGCGCCCAATACGACGCCGCCACCGACAAATGGGTCGCGCTGGGCACGTCCCTGACGCCTGGCGGCATCAGCAACACGGCGCGCGCCGACCAGGCCCAGATCGTCGAGGCCGATGGCAAGATCCTCGTGACCTGGCTCGACAGCTCGTCGAACTCCAACCAGGTCTTCGCGCGGACGTTCGATGGCGCGTCGTGGGTGGAAGTCACACCAGGGTCGGCCTCCGGCCTCGGCATCACGTTCTGGCAACCTGGCGTCGCCGAGTACGACGTCGCCGCGGAAGGCAGCCGCATCGCCGTGACCTGGAGTTCCGGATTCGGCGACAACGTCGATGTCTATGCCCGGGTGCGGGACGACGGCGCCTGGGTCGGCATCGGCGGCTCCGACAGCGGCAACGGCCTGTCCGACTCGGTCACCGAAAGCCGCGAACCTGACGTCGCCTGGCTCGACGGCAAGTTGTTCGTGGCCTACCGCGAGCGCGTCAACGATGTCGAGCAGATCTACGTCAAGACCTTCGACGGCACGGCCTGGGTGAGCGCGGGCCCGGACGGTGCGGTGAACAATGGCGTGAGCGATACGTCGCGGCGCGCGCTCGATCCGAAGCTCGAGTCGGGCGGCGGCGAACTGTTCCTCGTCTGGGCCGATCACGACAACGCCGACTACGCCGATCCGGATGCGCGCATCTACGCGAAGCACTGGAACGGCACACGGTTCGTCGAGACGCTGCCAGGCGACGCCAGCGGCAGGGGCATCAGCGCCACCGGCGGCAAGCTCTCGGCACTCGACTTCGCGGTGGATGCGAGCGGGAGGCCGACAGTGGGCTGGACCGACGAGTCGTCGGGGCTGCCACAGGCGTACCTGCGCACGGTCACCACGCTGCCGGCGCACGTGTTCGTCGCCAATGTCCTCGTCAGCGTGCAGTCGATCCTGGACGCCAACGATCTCGGCGTCGGCGACGTGATCGTCCTCACCGCGGGAGTGCATGCCGGCTTCGACCTGGGCGCCAACGACGCCGGTGTCACCATCCTCGGCGCGCAAGGCGGCGGGTCGATCGTGACCGGCCTTGTGACGGTGGAGGCCGGCGGGGTGCTCCAGCGATTGAACCTCGCGGGTGGCGTCAGGATCGACGCCGCCGCCAGCGGTCTGGGGCTGGTGGACAACACGATCGGCGGCGGCGGGCTCGTGGTCGATGGCGGCACCGACCTGCAGATCCTCCACAACCGCTTCAATGGTGTCACCGGCATCACGCTGGCGGGTGTCGCGCAAGGGTTGATCGCCCACAACGACATCTTCGCGAGCGCCACGGGCCTGCTCGTGACCGCCCCGTTCACCGGCGACATTCGCGACAACGACATCCGCGACGCGGCGATCGGGGTGCGCTACGCCGCCGCCGCGCCGTTGAACGGCAATCGAATCCGCGGCAACGACGTCGGTATTCGCACGACCGTCGGCGTCGCCGCGGACGCGCTGGGATTCCTGGCCGACAGCGTGCCCAACGACGTTTCGGGCAACAAGGTCGGCATCAACCTCGTCAGTGCCCTGGTGCAGAACCAG
>JANMWG010000421.1:0-12044 GCA_031393885.1 Betaproteobacteria bacterium
CGCTCTTCAATCTCTGAGGTGACGCCCACCCCCAGGCCGCGCTGCGCTTCGCCTTCCCCCAGGGGGCGCAGCGTCCTCGGGGGACCCTGTGGGCGCTGCCCCTTCGGCATGGAGGAGCGCGAAATAGACAAACAAAAAAAAGGCGACCCGGAGGTCGCCTTTTTCAGGTTGGCGAGTGGCGGTCAGTCTCGATCGCCACCGAATGCCATCAGCAATTGCAGCAGGTTCACGAAGATGTTGAACAAGCTCATGTAGACGCCGGTCGCGGCCATGATGTAGTTGGTTTCGCCGCCGTTCACGATGCGGCTCACGTCGTGCAACAGGAACATCGAGAACACGACGACCACCAGGGCCGAGATGGTGAGCGCCAGGGCAGGCATCTGGAAGAACATGTTCGCGAGCGACGCCAGCAGCAGCACCACCATGCCGACCATGAGGAACTTGCCCATGAAGCTGAAATCGCGCTTCGTGGTGGTGGCAATGGCGCTCATGATGATGAGGATGCCACCGGTGCCAGCGGCCGCGATGCCGACCAGTTGCGGGCCGTTGCGCAGCTTGAGCGCGAAGTTGAGCAGGGGGCCGAGCCACCATCCCAGGATGAAGGTCATGCCCAGCAGCAGCACGACACCAAGCGCACTGTTGCGGTTGGCGGCGATGGCGAACTGGAGCCCGATGACGGCGCCGAGCATCAGCAGTGACGCCATGATCGGGTGCTGGAGGATGATGCCGCCGGTAGACATGCCGATCATCGCGCCGATGACCGTGGGAACCATGGTGAGCGCCAGCAGGATGTAGGTGTTGCGCAAGACCTTGTTGCGGTCTCCGGCCAGGGCGCCGGTGCTCGACGAATACACTTGGAAATCAGGTTGCATGGCGGGGGACTCCTGTTGATGAGGTCATACAGGCGTGAGACTAGAGGAACCCGCCGACAGTTTCAATTCCAGACGTGAGATTTACCCACGCCGCCGGGGCTTGAACTATCATTTATGTCCGGGCGGGCCGTAACAGCGGTTTCTTGGCGCTCCGACGGCGCAACGCTGCCGGGCAGGGTCATTCGCAGGAAGTGTGGCAGAGTGGTCTATTGCACCGGTCTTGAAAACCGGCGACGGGCAACCGTCCGTGAGTTCGAATCTCACCGCTTCCGCCAGGATGCGAAGGGGAAACAAGGAAAACATCAATCCTTTCAACGGAGAAGGGGCAGGTAGCCGCTTCTAACGGAATGAGCGAACTGACGTACGACCCAGGCGAGCACAGGGCGAAGCATTGCTGGAACAATACTCGTGCAGAAGTAGTCCGGAATGGCTCGGCGGCGGTCGGCAAGTGCCCAAGCACGCTTAGCAAAGAGCAGGCTCGCAACCTGTTGGACGATGCAGAGTACGAAGGAAAGGTGGCCGGCCAGCCAATCAGCGAGGTGCAGCCACAACGCATGTGGAACGTCCATCGGGGGGTCGTCTACGAGGCCGTGCCTACTCAAGCAGGGTCGTACCACGGATATCCTTGGTTCGGACGGCCGGGGCGAAATCGGCTCTCGCGCTCAGTGCGAGCCGCGCTAAAACAACGTGCGGAGCAACAAGGTTTTGGTCGAGAATTTCGCGATTGGATGGCAACTCATGAAAGCTAGCCCGGTACTGCGCTTCGAGTTTTCGCCGGCTCGAGACCCCAATCTCCGGAATGATGGATGGGGCCAAGGCACGCTTCAAGTGTATGGTCGACCCTACTGGTTCTTCAACTCCGAGAGTGATCCGCAGCCAGTGGAGTGGACTTGGGTAGACTTTCTAGAGCATGTTGCCGAGGTGTGGGGTTCCCTTATCGCGGAACAGGCATATCCATTTAATTGGCTTGACGAAGCCACTCATCCAGGCGAGTTGTGGAAGGTCGCTGATCGGCGCTGGGCGAAAATGGGAGGTACGGTCGCTGATCAGGAAGAGCCATTACTAGTAGCGTTCGATCGGCGACACAACTTGTCGGCGGCGTGGAAGGGTATCGGCTTACCTGCCTTGACTTGGTTTCGGGTTGGAGAGACGGTATGGCTTTGCCCCGAAGGAGGCGATCCAATTCGTGCTTCATTTCACGAATGTCGGAGTGCACTTGTGTCTCTTGGAAATGAACTCGCGGACGCCTACTCAGCTTCGAGCAATGCCCGCGTTGCTACCGCAGTAAGCGCGTGGCGGGGGCGAGGTGAAGTATTTCGTAGCCATTTTCCGGAGATTGCCACTGGACTGTCGCGAGATCAGCTCCTGTCAATTCAAGGTGGGCAAAACGCATCTAGCTACTGGGAGTTCTCGAGCACCTCCGATTGGGAGTCAGGCCAGGTCGCCGAAGGGGAGTTGCTTGCCGCAGCGAGGATGACTGCCGGCATACTCGATACCGCTTCGATTGGCAGAGTGGTTCGGGACATCCGCCGCCTGAGCAATCGTATTTGCGAGGAACTAGATACGCTAACTGCCAAGACTTCTGCCCACGTCGCTAGCGTCCAAGCTCGGTTCGCTTTTGAAGCTGGGTATTGCGCTGCAGACTTCTTTAAGGTGAGTTCTTCCACTACGAATCAAAAGTACGTAGATATTCGCGAGGTACTTGGAAGGCTGAATGTTGGTTTGGTGGACCTTGACTTAGGCACTAACAAAATAGACGCTGTTGCTATTTGGGGTACGCGTGGTCCGTATGTCGTATTGAATTCAGTGCGTAAGTACGCAGAGAACGAGAAGCGGACCCGGATGACTTTAGCGCACGAACTATGTCACTTGCTGGTGGACCGAAAGGGCGGGCTTCCGTTTTGCGAAGTATTGGGTGGTCAGGTTGACGATTTTGTTGAGCGGCGAGCGAGCGCCTTCGCAGCCGAGCTTTTGCTACCACGTGAATCGGTGGAGTACGACTGGCGCCTCTGGCGTGACGGATTCCAGGATTTTTTGTTGATGCTGGGTCAAGTCTACGGAGTAAGTAAGTCAGTGGCCTGCGCCCAAATCCACAACTGCACCGTCTTCGCGAAGCTCGATCACCTAGCGCAAGACTATGTAGAGAAACGCTTGCGCATCGAAGGGTACACAAATCCAGAGGCCGTCCGCGTTGTTGCCGGGGTTGTGTGAGCCACTCCTCCGAGCGATGGTCTTCCGACATCAGTTTTCCAATCCCGCCGATCAGCCCATATCCTCCCGCACCGCATCGGCCCAGCAGTTGGGCGTTTCGTACAGCCTGACCCTTTCGAGCACGAGGTGATTGCCGTAGCGGTCACGAAAGGCCGGGTCGAGGAGGCGGAATGCAACCAGGGCCAGATGCTCGGCCGTGGGCGGCGCGTCGAATTCGATGGTGCGATGGCCGGGAATCGACGCCAGGAAGGCACGCACCGTTTCGTCGCCACGGTGCACCAGGAACGCATGGTCCCAACGGTCCACGACCCGCTCGGCGGCAATGGCCTTGACCTCGGAGAAGTCCATCACCATGCCCTCGTTCGCTGCGCCATGGTTGCGGATCGGGTCGCCCGCCAGGGTGACTTCGAGGGCGTACCGGTGCCCGTGCAGGTGGCGGCAGAGATTGTCGTGGGCGGCGATGCGGTGACCCGCATCGAATTCGAGACGGCGCGTGATGCGCATGTGATCGCGGCGCTGAAAAAACGCGCAAAGTGTAACACCGGCCCGTTGCCGGGCCGGGTGTGCTTCCGGTGTCGTCGTTCAGCTAGCGTGACGTTTGAACCCGTTTTTCAGGCGGCGCGGCGTTCGGCCGTCCGTTTTTGTGGAATGCGACTGGCGGTTGCTTCGGTCTTGAGGCGCCGGTAAAGCACCGGTTCTTCGGACTTGAGGTAGCTCAGCACCTCGAAGTCGCCACGCTTGACCTGGGACAGATCGATGCGATCGACATGCACGAGGCGGAGCAACTGGAGCACGGGTTTGGGCATGGTGCGACCGCTCTCGTACCGCGATCCACCGCTTTGGGTGACCCCGATCATGCCCCAGAATTGCTCCTGGTTCATGCCGAGCTTGTGGCGGATTTCACGCGGATCATATAAACGGGTTTCTTTTTTCATGGGTGCCTCGTTTGGTTCGTTTGGTTTCTGTCATGGGTCGGTGGATGCCGCAGCAGTCACGTTGCTTTGAGCAAGCAGCATGCCGATGAGTTCCATGCCAGCGGTATTGAAAAACGCGATCGGGCGGGTGGCAGACCTGCGGCGACGGGAGATCACCGATTCGGCACGGCGACACGCCTTCCTGGCACGCGCCGGTTTGACCCGGTGTTTCGAGCACGGGTATATTCAGTGGGATCTTCGGGGTGTAGCGCAGTCCGGTAGCGCGCCTGCTTTGGGAGCAGGATGTCGGAGGTTCGAATCCTCTCACCCCGACCAACAGACTGGCGCCACGCCGAACCTTTGTGTGCCCGTAGCTCAACGGATAGAGCACCTGCCTTCTAAGCAGGTGGTTGCGGGTTCGATTCCTGCCGGGCATGCCACCCCATAGATTCGATGCAGCCAGTGTCGGCGCGGTCGTTTGTTCAGGCTGTCTCCGTCCAAGCCGTTTCTTGCCGCAAGCCCGGTTTTTGTCCATACTTCGAAGTCCTTTTGTGACTCGGATGCATCATCTCCGGGTTGCTCGGGTCGATGGTGGCGGTAGCTCAGCTGGTAGAGTCCCGGATTGTGATTCCGGTCGTCGTGGGTTCGAGTCCCATCCGCCACCCCAGTTTCCGGCAATTTCAACGGCCACCCCGGCCGTTTCGCATCTGATCGCGCTGTGCCGCGATCTTCGCCAACACCGTGATCTCCACCCAAAATATCACCATGCAGTTCGGGGCGCGGCCTCTGTTCGAGAACGTTTCCGTCAAGTTCGGCGATGGCAATCGCTATGGCCTGATCGGCGCCAACGGTTCCGGCAAGTCCACGTTCATGAAGATTCTCGGCGGCGACCTGGAGGCATCGTCGGGCTCGGTCGCGGTCGATGCGAACGAGCGCACCGGCAAGCTCCGGCAGGATCAGTTTGCCTTCGAAGAGCTCCGCGTGCTCGATGTCGTGATGATGGGCCACGCCCAAATGTGGCAGACGCGTCTCGAGAAAGATGCCATCTACGCCAACCCCGACGCGTCGGAAGACGACTACATGCACGCCGCCGAACTCGAGTCGAAGTTCGCGGAGCTGGGCGGCTACGACGCCGAGGCCCGGGCCGGGTCGCTGCTGCTGGGGGTGGGCGTGGCCGAGGACCTGCACAACGGCCCGATGAGCGCCGTCGCGCCCGGCTGGAAACTGCGGGTGCTGCTGGCGCAGGTGCTCTTCGCCGATCCCGACATCCTGCTGCTCGACGAACCCACCAACAATCTCGACATCAACACGATCCGCTGGCTGGAAGGCGTACTGAACGCGCGCAACTCCACCATGATTATCATCTCGCACGACCGGCATTTCCTGAATGCGGTGTGCACCCACATGGCCGACCTCGACTATGGCGCGCTCCGGGTCTATCCGGGCAGCTACGACGGCTACATGGAGGCGTCCACCCTGGCCCGGCAGCGGCAGCTATCGGCCAACGCCAAGACCAAGGAGCGCATCACCGAGCTGCAGGACTTCGTGCGCCGCTTCTCGGCCAACAAGTCGAAGGCGCGCCAGGCCACCTCGCGCCAGAAACAGATCGAGAAGCTGAAGGTGGAGGACGTCAAACCGTCCAGCCGCCAGTACCCGTTCATCCGCTTCGAGGTCGATCTCAAGGACAAGCTGCATCGGGTCGCCGTCGAACTGTCGGGCGTGACCAAGGGCTACGGCAAGCCGCTGTTCTCCAACCTCGATCTCACCGTCGACGCCGGCGACAAGATCGCGATCATCGGCCCCAACGGCATCGGCAAGACCACGTTGCTGCGCTGCCTGGTCGGCGACCTCGAGCCCGACCGTGGAACGATCAAATGGACCGAGAAGACACGGCTTGGCTATTGCGCGCAGGACCACGCCGCCGACTTCGCCGACGACAGCAACCTTGCCGACTGGATCGGTGGCTGGCGCCGCGAGGGCGACGACGAAACGCTGGTGCGAGGCACGCTCGGCCGTTTGCTGTTCTCCGGCGATGAAGTGCGCAAGTCGGTGAAGGTGGTGTCGGGCGGCGAGGAGCAACGCCTGATCTTCGGCAAGCTGATCCTGCAGAAGCCCAACGTGCTGCTCCTGGACGAGCCCACCAACCACCTCGACATGGAATCGATCGAGTCGCTCAACGCCGCACTGGAGAGCTTTCCCGGCACGCTCGTGTTCGTGTCCCACGACCGCGAATTCGTCTCGACTCTCGCCACCCGCATCATCGACATGCAGCCCGGTGGCATCGTCGACTACCGCGGCACCTACGAAGAGTATCTCGCCAACCAGGGAATCGCGTGATCCAGCTCCGCGGCGTCATTCTGCTGCGCGGGGTCAAGCGCTTGCTCGACGGCGCCAGCCTGGCGGTGCATCCCGGGCAGAAGATCGGCATCATCGGCGGCAACGGCTGCGGCAAGTCGAGCCTGTTCCGTCTGCTGCTCAACGACCTTCACCCCGAAGCCGGCGACGTCTCCGTGCCCGCCCGCTGGGTCGTGGCCACGGTGGAGCAGGAGACCGAGGCGCTGGATCGGGTGGCGATCGAATTTGTCATCGACGGCGACGCCGAGCTGCGTACCATCGAGCGCGAGCTTGCCGAGGCCGAAGCGGCGGAAGACGGCATGCGCCAGGGCGAACTCCATGGGCGCCTGGGCGAGATCGATGGGTATGGCGCCAGGGCACGCGCCGCGACGCTGCTGTCCGGCCTGGGATTCGCGCAGGTCGATCACGCACGGCCGGTGGCCGATTTCTCCGGCGGCTGGCGGGTGCGCCTTCAGGTGGCGCGTGCGCTCATGTCGCGCTCCGATCTGCTGCTGCTCGACGAGCCCACCAATCACCTCGACCTCGACGCCGTCATCTGGCTCGAGCAATGGCTCAAGGCCTACCCCGGAACCTTGCTGGTCATCTCGCATGACCGCGAATTTCTCGACAACGTCGTCGGCGCCGTGTGCCATTTCGAGGGCAAGCAGCTAAAACTCTATTCAGGCGGCTACTCCGATTTCGAGCGGGCACGAGCCGAAGCGCTCGATCAGCAGAACGCCCTGCATGCCAAACAGCAGCGGCAGATCTCGCATCTGGAGTCGTACATCGAGCGCTTCCGCGCCAAGGCCACCAAAGCGCGGCAGGCGCAAAGCCGCATCAAGGCGCTCGACCGCATCAAGGTGGTGGCGCGCGCGCAGGCGGATGCGCCATTCGACTTCGAATTCGCCGATCCCGGTGGCGCCGCCGACCCGCTGCTGTTGCTCGAACACGTCGTCGGGGGCTACGGCGGCACCCGGATTCTCGATGACGTGACGATCAACGTGCGCCCCGGCTCGCGCATCGGCCTGCTGGGCCGCAATGGCGCAGGCAAATCGACACTGACCAAGCTGATGGCCGGCACCCTGCCGCCGATGACCGGCGAACGCCTCGAGGGCAAGGGGCTGCGCATCGGCTACTTTGCTCAGCACCAGCTCGAACAGCTTCGGCCCGACGACACGCCGCTACGCCACATGACCCGCCTCGATCCGCGCACGCGCGAGCAAGACCATCGCGATTTTCTCGGTGGCTTCGGTTTCCGGGGCGACGAAGCCCTGATGCCCGTGGGGCCGATGTCCGGCGGCGAGAAGGCCCGGCTCGCGCTCGCCCTGATCGTGTACACCAAGCCGCATCTGCTGCTGCTCGACGAACCGACCAACCACCTGGATCTGGCGATGCGCGCCGCGCTGATGCTGGCCCTTCAGTCGTTCACCGGAGCGCTCGTGCTGGTGTCGCACGATCGCAGCTTGCTGCGCACGGCGGTCGATGAATTCCTGCTGGTGGCTGATGGCAAGGTGAGTCCGTTCGACGGTGATCTCGACGACTATCGCGACTGGTTGTCGGTCAAGCCCGCCGTCGCCAACAGCGCTCCGGGGCCGGCTCCCGACAGCGGGGCCTCGCGGCGGGAACGGCGCCGCGACGATGCCGTCGATCGCGGCCGGGCGGGCTCCCGGCGCAAACCTGTGCAACAGGAGATCGCCGCCCTGGATCGCGATCTGGCGCAACTTCAGGAGCAGCGCCTCCAGCTTGAAAAGCGGCTCGCCGCGCCCGACATTCATGAGGGCGCAAACCGGCAATCCCTGGTCGAATACACCCGCGATCTCGGGCAGGCCGACACCCGGATACGGCAGCTCGAAGACCGCTGGCTGTTGCTCCAGGAACAACTGGAACAGTTCACCGACACGGTCTGAGGCCAAAGCCTGATGTTACCGGCCGCGGGGAGCCGCACAGCCATTTCCACTACTGGAAGGAAGGCAAAGTGTTCAAGCGTATCGGACTGTTCCTGATCACCAATCTCGCTGTTGTGTTCGTTCTGAGCATCACCGCGCAGCTTCTCGGGGTGAATCGCTGGCTCACCGCCAACGGTCTGAACCTCGGCGGCCTGCTGATGTTCTCGCTCCTGTTCGGTTTCGGCGGCGCCTTCATCTCGCTGGCGATCTCCAAATGGATGGCGAAGCGATCCACCGGCGCCCGCGTCATCGACGAACCTCGCAACGCCACCGAGCGCTGGCTGGTGGATACGGTGGCCCGGCAAGCACAGGCCGCTGGCATCGGCATGCCCGAAGTCGCCGTCTACGAAGCGCCCGAAATCAATGCGTTCGCCACCGGCATGAGCCGCAACAGTGCGCTGGTGGCGGTCAGCACCGGCTTGCTCAACAGCATGTCGAAGGACGAAGCCGAGGCAGTTCTCGGTCACGAGATCAGCCACGTTGCCAACGGCGACATGGTCACGCTCACGCTGATCCAGGGTGTGGTGAACACCTTCGTCATCTTCCTGTCGCGTGTGGTCGGCTACGTGGTCGACCGCGTCATCCTCAAGAACGACGGCCGCAACACCGGCATCGGCTTTTTCGTGGCGACCATGGTCACCGAAGTGCTGCTGGGGATTGTCGCAAGCATGATCGTGGCGTGGTTCAGCCGGCGCCGGGAGTTTCGCGCCGACGCCGGCGGTGCCAGCCTGGCCGGGCGTGAAAAGATGGTCGGCGCCCTCCAGCGACTCAAGCAGGCCTACGAGCCGGCGACCCTGCCCGAAGGGCTCCAGGCCTTCGGCATCTCAGGTGGCGGGCACGGCGGACTCAAGGCGCTGTTCCTCTCCCATCCGCCGCTGGACGACCGGATAGCGGCATTGCGTGCCGCTGCCGCCAATTCGGCCGGTTCGCACTAAGTCACTGACCCGTTGGCAAAAAGGCCCCGGCGAGCGCGCTCGCCGGGGCCTTTTCATTTGGTGCACCCGGAATTTTCTGAACAGCCCTCATTCCGTCGGATTGCGGTCGTACTCGTAACCGTCGATACCTTGAAATGAAGCTGAGAAAGTCGTGTCCACCCCTGTTTCGGTACTTCATCGCCAGCGCGGCGTCACCCTGATCGAGATCGCCCTGTTCTCGCTGATCTCGGCGTCGCTGGCGGCCGTCCTGCTCAAGGACGAGCAACTGATAGACGCCGCCCGGATGAAAGCGCTGATCGCCCAGCAAAGCCAGATGAAGACCGCCTATGGCGCTTTTCAGGACCGCTATCTGGCGCTCCCGGGCCACTACGCATCGGCGACCCTCACCATTCCTGGCGTGACCGCCTCCGGCAACGGCAACGGCCGGGTCGAGCCGAACGCCACACCGGTCGGCGGCAGCACGCCGTTCGAGACGCCGTTGATATGGGAACACCTGGCGCGCAGCGGCATGCTGAGCGGCGACGTCGTGTTCGACCCGAACAATCCGACCCGATCGATGCCGGCGAACCTGTTCGGCGGCTACGCCGACATCCGCTACAGCAACCAATACGGCAATCCATCCACCCCCGGCATCGATCGTCACATCCTGACCACCGGCAACTACGTGCCGGCGCTGTCGCTGATGGAGATCGATCGCAAGCTCGACGACGGCAACGGCCTCGGCGGCCAGTTCCAGTTCTCCGCGCATCGCTGGGGCGGGGCGCAACCGGCGGCACCGGGCACGCCCGGCGGCTGCACCGATCCGACCGGCGTGTGGCAGGGGGCGATCGCGGGAGCGCCGATGAATTGCGGGGGGCCTGGTTGCTGTAGGTTGGTCGGTACGAGTTGCCCATTGGTCGCGAGCAACGGCCGCTTCTGCTTCTTTACCAATCATCCCAGCCCGCACAGCGACCACTGGAATTGCGATAGCCCGGGCCGCCCCGGGAGCCGCAACCCTTGTCGGGCTTCAGGTCTCGCCGCGGCGGGGGAAGTAGATCGGTCACCACGTCATCCCATGAGGGGCAGGTGCCATCGGCGAGCCGCGCACCGATGCCTTTGGGGCAGGCTGCATCCGACGCCGATGATTCGACCGGATCGGTCGGCGCGGATGCCGCCCCGTCCTGGTAGCGAAGTCTCTCACGGGCGAACGGCTCGCGGAATTTCCAGGGCGGCTTCGGGTTCGCATCGATCCAGAGACCGCGCCTGGCGGAACGGGCTTCGGCTTCCACCACATACAGCGGCGCATCCAAAGGCGCGTACTTGGTGAAGACCCACGCGAAACCATCACGAACCATGGCTTCGGCTGCGTCCATGTCGGCGCACTGCACCCGCGCCACCAGCCGCCCATACACATCGTGCACCACAGGCGTGACGATCGCGCGTTGGCGGATGCAAAGGTCCGCCAGAGCCTGCTTTGCTTTCTGTCCAAACGCCTGGCCTCGCTCCGGCGCATCGACGTAGGCGAGGCGTACCCGCACCTGACGTTTGTCCACCAGCACGGTGAGCGTGTCGCCATCGGAGACGCCGACGACGTCACCCCGCAACTGACTTTCGGCGACGGGTTGCTCAGCACCTGCGGTGGTGCAGAAAAGCGCGCCCGTCAAAATCGACGCTGCGATGCAGGCTCGAATCCAGTGGTTCAAGAGACCTTCTCCCGCCGCCATGTACTCACCATATTGTCGTCAGGCTTATCACGGGCGTCTACCCAAGACACAGCAGCGAGTCGATTGATCGGTTGTCCGCCCGGGTTACAAACCGTCATGCGCCGCATTACGCTCACGACGTGATCATCAGATTTCGACACAAGGGTCTCGAGCGGCTCTTTACGAAGGACGAGGTCAAGGGCGCACAGGCGCCGCAAGTGCCGCGGCTGTTGCGCCTGCTTGATCTACTGGACTCGGCAACGGTGCCGACAGACATGGAAATGCCAGGCCTTGGCCTGCATCCGCTGAAGGGCGAGATGCGCGGCCGTTGGGCCTCGAGGGTGTCGGGCAATTGGCGCCTGACGTTCCGATTCGAGGGCGAGGATATGACCGACATCGACCTTGAGGATTACCACTGATGTGCAAGTCTCTTAGAGATCCGAACCGTGCCCCGACACACCCGGGAGCAGTTCTCCGTGACGACGTTTTGCCTTCAACGGGTCTCACGCGGGTGGAGTTCGCCAGGCGCCTGGGGGTGTCTCGATTGTCGGTGTACGAACTGCTGAACGAGAAGCGGGCGCTGTCGCCGGACATGGCAATGCGTCTGGGCCGGTTGCTCGGCAACGGGCCGGCAATCTGGCTGCGCATGCAGCAGACCCGCGACCTGTGGGATCTCGAACAGCGAGGCGGCTACGAAGAGATCACGGCTTTGGGTGTCGCGTGATCGACCCGCGTTGAGCGCAGTTGGTCACAGCCGTAGCACCGGCGAAGCACCGGGTGTCGACGGATCAACCGAAAGCGTCTCAACCCCATGATTCCATGGCGCCCCGAACACGAATCGAACGTGTGACCTACCCCTTAGGAGGGGGTTGCTCTATCCACTGAGCTACCGGGGCGAGGTCTCACACTCGCCGCTTATCTCTATGCGCATCACACACTTGGGTTGAACATCAATGCGCCCCGGCAGCGTAACGGTAGCCGCGTTGATTGGTGTTTTCAAGCGTTGCGTGTGCTGGATTTGTGCTGGAAATGTGCTGGTAGTGCGCACGGTCTGGTCATCACAAAGTGAGACAAAGTGCCATCGTGCCCGGGCTGCCCTCGCGCGCGCGCCTTTGGGTTCGCATGGTGCCGCGCGCGCGTACTGTTCGGA
>JANMWG010000428.1:0-18415 GCA_031393885.1 Betaproteobacteria bacterium
TTCCGACACCCGGACCGCCACCCGCCGGGCGATGTCGCGATAGATCTGCGCCGAGCGCCCCGCCGGGTCGGCCACCACCGCCGGTGTGCCACTGTCGCCCTGTGCCCGGATGCTGGCGTCGAGCGGCAGCGTGCCGAGCAGGGCAACGTCGTAGTCCTGTGCCATGCGGCCGCCACCGCCCTCGCCGAAGATGTGCTCCTCGTGGCCGCAGTTCGAGCAGATGTGCAGGCCCATGTTCTCCACCACGCCGAGAATCGGGACATTGACCTTCTGGAACATCTTCAGGCCCTTGCGGGCATCGAGCAGGGCGATGTTCTGGGGCGTGGTGACGATCACCGCACCCGTGACCGGCACCTTCTGCGCCAGGGTGAGCTGGATGTCGCCGGTGCCGGGCGGCATGTCGACGATCAGGTAGTCGAGATCGTCCCATCGGGTGTCGCGCAGCAGTTGCTCCAGGGCCTGCGTGGCCATCGGGCCGCGCCACACCATCGGCTGCTCCGGGTCGATCAGGAAGCCGATCGACATCGCCTGGACCCCGTGATTGCGCATCGGCTCGATCGACTTGCCATCCTTCGATTCGGGCTTCTGGTTGCCCAGACCGAGCATGGTCGGCTGCGACGGCCCGTAGATGTCGGCATCCAGGATGCCCGCGCGCGCGCCCTCAGCGGCCAGCGCCAGGGCCAGATTGACCGCGACGGTCGACTTGCCGACCCCACCCTTGCCGGACGCCACGGCGATGACGTTGCGCACACCGTCGAGCAGCTTGACCCCGCGCTGGACCTGATGGGCGACGATCTTCATCGACACGGCGACCTCGACCCGGCCCACCGCCGGCAGCTCCCGCAAGGTCTCCATGACCTGCTGCCGCACCACGTCGATGACGCTCTTCGCCGGATAGCCGAGCACGATAGCCACCGACACGTCATTGCCGTCTACCTTGATGTCGCGCACTTCGCGGCCCGACACGTAGTCTTTGCCGGTCCACGGATCGACCACCTGCGCGAGCTTGGCCTCGACCTGCTGCTGGGTCAGCGACATGCATCTACCTTTCTGATTTGCCTTGAAAAATTGCCGGTGAATAATACATGCCTTGATACAATACAAGGTTGCGGCAAAGCGTCTCCCCGGGTCTGGGACGGCGTGAGCCCGAGTACGTTCGACGAGCGCATCCAATTCCATGTCACGCCGCCTGCTGGTCACCTCCGCCCTGCCGTACGCCAACGGCAGCATCCACTTCGGCCATCTGGTCGAGTACATCCAGACCGATATCTGGGTGCGCTTCCAGAAGATGCGCGGGCATGAGGTGCATTACGTCTGCGCCGACGACACCCATGGCACCGCGATCATGCTGCGCGCCGACAAGGAGGGCATCTCCCCGCAGCAGCTTATCGCCCGGGTATGGCGCGAGCACAAGGCGGATTTCGACGGCTTCCTGGTCGAATTCGACCACTACGGCTCGACCGACGACGAACACACCCGTGCCATTTCGTACGACATCTACCGCAAGTTGCGCGACCACGCGAAACTCATCACCACGCGCCCGGTGGAGCAGTTCTACGACCCGGTGAAGGAACTCTTCCTGCCCGATCGTTTCATCAAGGGCGAATGTCCGAACTGTGGCGCCAAAGACCAGTATGGCGATTCGTGCGAGGTGTGCGGGGCAACCTACAGCCCCACCGACCTGAAGAACCCCTACTCGGTCGTGTCCGGCGCCGCGCCGGTGCGCCGCAGCTCTGAACACTACTTCTTCCAGCTCGGCAAATGCGAGCCGTTCCTGCGCGATTACACCCAGGCACCGCTGGCCGACGGCAGCCATTTCCTGGATCAATCCGAGGCCCGCAACAAGATTCGCGAATGGTTCGACGCCGGCCTCAACGATTGGGACATCTCGCGCGACGCGCCCTACTTCGGCTTCGAGATCCCTGACGCGCCCGGCAAGTATTTTTACGTCTGGCTCGATGCGCCCATCGGCTACCTGGGCAGCTTCCGCAACCTGTGCGATCGCCGGCCGGCGATCGACTTCGCGGCTTTCACCGACGCCGCGGCGGCGAAGGCCGCCGGCACGGAGATGGTTCATTTCATCGGCAAGGACATCCTCTATTTCCATGCGCTCTTTTGGCCGGCCACCTTGCAGTTCGCCGGCTATCGAACCCCCACCCGGGTCTTCGCCCACGGGTTTCTCACCGTCAATGGCGAGAAGATGTCGAAGAGCCGCGGCACCTTCATCACCGCGCAGAGTTACCTCGACCTCAAGCTGAATCCGGAGTGGCTGCGCTACTACTACGCGGCCAAGCTCGGTTCGACCATGGAGGACATCGACCTGAACCTCGATGACTTCGTGGCGCGAGTGAACAGCGACCTGGTGGGGAAGTACGTGAACATCGCCAGCCGGTGCGTGGGGTTCATCGCCAAACGCTTCGAGCACCGGCTCGGCAAGCCGGATTTCGGGACCGATATCGAGCGCGAATTCGCGTCCGCGTCGAGCCGCATCGGCGATCTCTACGAGGCGCGCGAGTTCTCGCGCGCCATGCGCGAGATCATGGCACTGGCCGATCTTGCCAACCGCTACGTCGACGACCGGAAGCCGTGGGAACTCGCGAAACAACCGGGACGCGAGGCCGAACTGCACACCGTCTGCTCCACGGCGCTGGCGATGTTTCGGGACCTGACGCTGTACCTGAAGCCGGTGCTGCCGCGCCTGGCAGCGCGCGCCGAGCAACTATTGCGGATCGCGCCGCTGACCTGGGACGACGCATGGGGGCACCTGCCCGAGGGCCATGTCATCGGCGACTACGAACACCTCATGACCCGCATCGACCCGAAGCAGATGACCGCGCTGGTCGACGCCAATCGCGAAAACCTCGAGCCCACCCTCTCATCTACCACCGGGGCCGGGACCGGAGGCGAGAGCACTACCCTCCCCTCTACCACCGGGGCCGGGGGCGAGAGCACTACCCTCCCCTCTACCACCGGGGCCGGGGGCGAGAGCACTACCCTCCCCTCTCCCCCCGGGAGAGGGGCCGGGGGTGAGGGAAACAACGCCCAGCCAACCCACACCCCCCACCTCCCCCTGCCCGCCGACCTCCTCACCTTCGCTCGCCAACTGCGCGAGGACCAGACCGACGCCGAACACTTTCTGTGGTCGCTGCTGCGCGACCGGCGCTTCTCCGGCGCAAAGTTCCGGCGCCAGCATCCGGTCGAGACCGAACACGGCCGTTTCATCCTCGACTTCTACAGCCATGAGTTGCGCTTGGCCGTCGAGATCGATGGCGGCCAGCATCAGGACGCCGTCGCGCGAGACACGAGGCGTACCCAGGCACTATCGGCGCTCGGCATCGAGGTGCTGCGCTTCTGGAACAACACCGTGCTGGCCAATGCCGAGTCGGTGCTCGAATCACTCTGGAACAAGGTCAACGACATGACTGAAGCGGAAAAGCATCCCTCACCCCCTGCCCCTCTCCCGCAGGGAGAGGGGAGTAGCGCCTCCTCACCCCCTACCCCTCTCCCGCAGGGCGAGGGGAGTAGCGCCTCCTCACCCCCTGCCCCTCTCCCGCAGGGCGAGGGGAGCAAGACACCCTCACCCCCCAACCCTATCCCGACAGGCGAGGGGAGCAAGGCATCTTCACCCCCGGCCCCGTCGGGAGAGGGGAGCAAGGCATCACCACCACCGAGCCCGGCATCGCATGGGGACCCGACCCCCACCATCTCCATCGACGACTTCATGAAGATCGACCTGCGCGTGGCGCGGGTGGCCGATGCCCAGCATGTCGAAGGCGCCGACAAACTGGTCAAGCTCATCCTCGACCTGGGTGGCGAGCAACGCCAGGTGTTCGCCGGCATCAAGGCGCATTACGAGCCGGAGCAGCTCAAGGGGCGCCTGGTGGTGATGGTCGCGAATCTGGCACCACGCAAGATGCGCTTCGGCGAGTCGCAGGGCATGGTGCTCGCCGCCAGCGGCGATGGCACCGGCGTGTTCCTGCTCGACACCGACAGCGGCGCCGAGCCCGGCATGCGGGTGAAGTAGCGACCATGCCGACGCGCCGACTTTCCATTCGAGGGCGCGTCCAGGGCGTCGGTTTTCGCGGTGCGATGTTGCGCGAAGCCACCCGCCTGGGCGTCACCGGCTGGGTACGCAACCGTCTCGACGGCACGGTCGAAGCGGCCGTCTCGGGCACCGATGAACAGGTCGAGGCGATCCTCGCGTGGAGCCGCCGTGGACCACCCGCCGCCCAGGTGCTGCATCTGGACGTGACACCGGGCGAAGGCGAGTTCCGCAGTTTCTGGCACTACCCCACGGCATAGATGAACCGTTGCCGGCGATGAGCGCGTGCCAGCGCGTCCGCGTGGGCGATGTGGAGATCAACGCCGTGGTCACCGGCAATGGTCCGCCCTTGCTGCTGCTCCACGGGTTTCCGCAGACCCACCTGATCTGGCGCAAGGTGTTGCCGCAACTCTCCCGGTCCTTCACCGTGGTCGCGACCGACCTGCGCGGCTACGGCGATTCATCGAAACCGGCGGGCCTGCCGGACCACGCCAACTACGCCAAGCGCGCGATGGCGCTCGATCAGGCCGAGGTGATGCGCACCCTCGGATTCGATCGGTTCCTGCTGTGCGGACACGACCGCGGCGCGCGGGTGGCGCATCGTCTCGCCGTGGATCATCCCGCCCGCGTGTCCCGACTGGCGGTGCTCGACGTAGCGCCGACGAAAGCGATGTACGAAGGCACGACCATGGCGTTCGCTCGCGCCTATTACCACTGGTTCTTCCTGATCCAGCCGGCGCCGTTTCCCGAGACGCTGATCGGCGCCGACCCCGAAGCCTTCCTGCGCCATCACATGGGCGGACGCCACGCCGGCCTCGCGCCCTTCCTGCCCGACGCCTGGCCCGAATACCTCAGGTGCTTTTCCGGCCCGGCGGCAATTCACGCGAGCTGCGAAGACTACCGGGCGTCCGCCACGATCGATCTGGTCCACGACGCAGCCGACCTCGCGGCCGGTCGCGAGGTCACCTGCCCGCTGCTGGTGCTGTGGGGCGAGCATGGCGTGATCGAACGCGAATTCCGTCCGCTCGACGACTGGCGCAAGGTGGCGATCGACGTGCGCGGCCGGTCGCTACCCTGCGGACACTACATTCCCGAGGAAGCGCCCGAGGCCTTGCTGGCGGAACTCGTCCCGTTCCTGGAGAGCGCTGGCCCCTGACGACCGTCCGCCCTGTTTTTCGGGGGCGGCGGCGAACCAGCCTTCGAGTCGCGCCAGGTAGTCGGCGGCGCCCGCCACCGCGTCGAGCAGCGAATCATCGATCGGTATCGGTATCTTCACGGTGGTATCACTGATAGACGAAACGCACATTTTCGGGCGACAGCCAGTCGCTCAGCGAACGGATCAGCTTGTCGTCGGGCACGACGCGCCAGTCGTCGCCCAGCCGCACGTCCACCGATGCCTCGCGATTACGGTAGCAGATCGAGACCGGACACGAGTCGCCGGCCTGGCGGAACGGTTCCAGCAATTGCCGCAGCTTGCGCGCGTTGGCCTCGCCGTTCATCGACAGTTCGAGCGATCGCGCGAATCGCGCCCGCGCGGCGGCAACGCTGTACAGGCGCTCCGCGGCGACGCGCAACACAATGCTCTCGCCGTCTTCGTTGCTACGGCGGTACGTGCGGATCTTCGCCTCGATGACCACCACGGCATCTTCGCGCACCAGCTCCCGGTGCCGGCCGGCGACTTCATCGTAGACCGTGACTTCCTGGCTGCCGGTGCCATCGGACAACATCAGCACCATCATGCGGCCCTGCTGCGTCTTCTGGAACCGCACGGCGTCGATCACCCCCGCGATGACCGTGAGCTTGCCACCGTCGTCCGAGGCGGGTGGCGCGAGGCGTGCCAGCGGCGCGCGCACGATCTGCTCGAACTCGCGCGCATACGCCATGAACGGATGGCCGCTCAGGTAGAACCCGAGCGCCGCACGCTCGTGCTGCAGCTTCTCGCCGATGTTCCAGGGCGGTGTGTCGGGCAGCGCCGGTGGGGCCTCCGGAGGCCCGCCGGCGCCACCGAACAGACTGCTCTGGTTGGCATTGCGCGTGGCCTGCTCGGCCGCCCCCGTGGCGATGCCCACCGATGCCAGGAGGCGCGCACGATTGTGGTCGACACCGTCGAAAGCCCCGGCCTTGATCAGCGATTCGATCACCCGGCGGTTCACCAGCCGCCCCTCGACGCGCGCGCAGAAGTCGAGCAGATCGCGGAACGGGCCATCCTGATCGCGCGCCCGCAGAATGCTCGCGATGGCCGCCTCACCGGTGCCCTTGATCGCGCCCAGCCCGTAGCGAATGCCGAGGGCGTCGACCGGCACGAACCGGTAGTCGCCGGTGTTCACGTCGGGCGGCAGTATCTTCAGGCTGTTCGCCTTGGCGTCATCGTAGAACTGCTGCAACTTGTCGGTGTCGCCCATGAGCGCCGACAGGTTGGCGGCCATGAATGCTGCGGGGTGGTGCGCCTTGAAATACGCGGTGTGATAGGCCACCAGCGCATAGGCTGCCGCGTGCGACTTGTTGAAGCCGTAGCCGGCGAACTTCTCCATGTAATCGAAGATCTCGTTCGCCTTGGGCGCCTCGATGCCCCGGCCGGCGGCACCGTCGACGAAGATCGTGCGCTGCTGCGCCATCTCCTCGGGCTTCTTCTTGCCCATCGCGCGCCGCAGCAGGTCGGCGCCGCCGAGCGAATAGCCGGCGCAGACCTGCGCCGCCTGCATCACCTGCTCCTGATACACCATGATCCCGTAGGTGGGCTCGAGCACCGGCACCAGCGTCGGATGCAGGTAGTCGAAGCGCTTGCCCTGCTTGCGCTCGATGTAGTCGGGTATCAGCTCCATCGGCCCCGGGCGGTACAGGGCCACGAGCGCGATGATGTCCTCGAAGCGGTCGGGCCGCGCCCGGGTGAGCAGCTCGCGCATGCCGCGCGATTCGAACTGGAACACGGCCGTGGTGTTGCCGGTAGCGAAGATGCGATAGGCCTCGCGATCATCGAGCGGCAGCGTCTCGAGCTGCAGCGTCGATGCGGGGTCGAGCAGGCGGACGAAGCGCAGTGTCCAGTCGAGGATGGTGAGCGTGGTCAGGCCGAGGAAGTCGAACTTCACCAGCCCGATGGCCTCGACATCGTCCTTGTCGAACTGCGACACCGGACTGTCCGAACCCGGCGCGAGGTAGAGCGGGCAGAAATCGGTGAGCTTGCCGGGCGCGATCAACACCCCGCCCGCGTGCATGCCGACGTTGCGCGTGACACCTTCGAGCTGCGCCGCGAGCGCCAGCAGGTTGCGCGTCTCCTCGTCTTTCTGTTCGAGCTCGCGCAGCCGCGGTTCCATCTCGCGCGCCATCTCGAGCGTGATGAGCTTGCCTGGCTGGAACGGGATCAGCTTGGCCAGTTCGTCGGTGCGGCCATAGCTCCATTCCATCACCCTACCCACGTCGCGCACCACCGCCTTGGCCGCCATGGTGCCGAAGGTCACGATCTGCGATACCGACTCGTCGCCGTAGCGGCCGCGCACGTAGTCGATCACCCGGTCGCGGCCCTCCTGGCAGAAGTCGACGTCGAAGTCGGGCATCGACACGCGTTCCGGATTCAGGAAGCGCTCGAACAGCAGGTCGTAGCGTAACGGATCGAGATCGGTGATGCCGAGCGCGTAGGCCACCAGCGAACCGGCACCGGAGCCGCGCCCGGGACCCACCGGCACGCCGTTGTTCTTGGCCCAGTTGATGAAGTCCGCGACGATCAGGAAGTAGCCCGGAAACCCCATCTGCACGATGGTGCGGATCTCGAAGTCGAGGCGCTCCCGATACACCGGCTGGCGCTCGTCGCGCAGCGCGGCGTCGGGAAACAGCGTGACCATGCGCAGGCCGAGGCCGATCAATGCCTGCTCGCGCAGGTAGTCGTCGAGCCCCTGGCCGGCCGGCGTTGGAAACAACGGCAGGCGGCTCTTGCCCAGCTCGAGCGCGAGATTGCAGCGCTGCGCGATCTCGACCGAGTTGCGCAGCGCCGCGGGCAGGTCGGCAAAGCGTTCGACCATCTCGGCGCGCGACTTGAAATACTGCTCCTCGGTGAATCGGCGCGGCCGCCGCTGGTCGGCCAGGACGTGGCTCTCGGCGATGCAGACGCGCGCCTCGTGCGCCGTGAACTGCTCCCGCTCGAGGAACTGCACCGGATGCGTCGCCACCGGCGGCAACCGCAGCGCCGATGCCAGGCGCAGCAGTCCGGCCTCGCAGGCTTCGGCCTCGGCGTTGCCGGCGCGCTGCAACTCGATGTAGAAGCGGCCGGGAAACAGCGTGGCCCACTCCCGCGCGATTTGCCGCGCGCGATCTTCGTGGCCGGTGAGGAGCGCATTGGCGACTTCACCCGTGGGGCCGCCGGACAGCGCGATCAGCCCGTCGGTACCGTCATGCTCGAACCACGACCGGCGGACTTCCGCCCGGCCGCGATACTGGTTCTCGCGGTAGGCGCGGGTGAGCCAGCGGCACAGCCGGAGATAACCGTCGTGGTCCTGCACCAGCAGCAGCGCCCGGAACGGTTTCTCGCGATCGTCGTCGTTCGAGAGCCACAGATCGCAACCGATCACCGGCTTCACGCCGGCGGCGCGTGCCGCCCGGTAGAACTTGACCAGGCCGAAAAGATTGCCAAGGTCGGTCAAGGCCAGGGCCGGCATGCCATCGCTGCGGGCCCGCGCTACCGCGTCGTCGAGGCGCACGATCCCGTCGACGACGGAATACTCGCTGTGGAGCCGGAGGTGGATGAAATCGGGAGAGGGCATGGGCGCAAACGACGGTTGCCGGATTCTAACCGCCGGCCCGGCGATGTCGGCCCGCGCCGTTACCCGATTGCGTGCCGGGATGCAGCGAGGCAATGCCATCCATACGGTTCACCGCAGCGTTGTCTATCATGTCGTCACTCATATGTCGTCACTCATGCAAGCTGCCGCCATGATCCGCCTGCTCTCGCTCCTGTTCCTCGCCACTACCCTGGCCTGTTCCTGGCCGGTGTCGGCGCAGGTCGTCTACAAGCACGTGATGCCGGACGGCCGGATCATCTATTCCGACCAGCCACTCAAGGGCGCCAGCGAGAGCAAGGCGGTAGACATGCCGCCGCCGCCAACCCCGACCGATCGTGCCGCGGCGCAACAACGCAACGCCGACGAAAGCCGCAAGCGCAAGGAACTCGAGGGCCGTCTGGACGAACGGCGCAACAAGCTCGACGCCGCCGACACCCGCGTTGCCGCCGCCAGAAAGGGTATCGAAGTGGCCGAACGGGCTTTGGAGGTCGGCCGCGAGCCGCTTCCGGGCGAGCGAAGCGGCAACGTGGGTGCTACCAGCCGCCTCAACGAGGCCTACTTCCAGCGCGTCGCGGGTCTCGAAAAGGCCGTTGCCGACGCGAAGAAGGAACTCGACGACGCCCTGCGCGAACGCAATCAGGCGCGATAGGACGCCCCCCCAGGCTGCGCTGTGCTACGCCTTTCCCCTCCAGGGGGCGCAGCGTCCTCGGGGGATCCTGTGGGGGTGACGCCCACCCCCAGGCTGCGCTGCGCTGCGCCTTCCCCCTCGAGGGGGCGCACCGTCCTCGGGGGACCCTGTGGGCGCTGCCCCTTCGCTTCCGACTCTCCCTTCGTTCAGCAACGCTTGGCCCGCCGTCTCCCAATGGAACCGGGGCTCTTGGGTGCAGGCTGGGGTCGCTATACTCCGGCCCCTCATGCTTCAACGCACAATCGATCAGCAAGCAGAACCGACGGTGGCCCGATAGTGCGGTGGTCGGAGCTGCGCCGCGCGAGCGTGGTCATGGGGCTGCTGACCCTGCTCTGGGGCTATAGCTGGATCATCGCCAAGCTTGCTCTCTCTTACGCTGGCCCGTTCGCGCTCGCCGCGCTGCGGGTGCTGGTGGGCGTGGCGGCGATCGGAGCGTTCCTGTTTATCACCGGGCATCGCCCGAGCCGGCGTCCGCCGCGGGGCGCGGTGGCAGTGGGGCTGGTCCAGACCGCCGCATTCCTGATCCTCAACACCTGGGCGTTGTCCGGCGGCGGCGCCGGCAAGACCGCGATCCTCACCTTCACGATGCCGTTCTGGGTGCTGCTGTTCGCGTGGCCGGTGCTGGCCGAACGCGTGGCCGGGATGCAATGGCTGGCGATCGGCTGCGCCCTGGCGGGCCTGTTCTCCATTCTCGAACCGTGGCAACTGCACGCCAGCGTCCTGTCGGAATGCCTGGCCGTGATGGCCGGCATGGCGTGGGCCACGGGCGTGGTCATGACCAAGCGCGCGCAGCGCGAAGCGCCGTCGGCCGCGCTGGACTTCACCTTCTGGCAGATGGCCATCGGGCTGGTGCCCATGCTGCTGGTGGCGGCGACAGTGCCCGAGCGACCGATCGCATGGACCCCGCTGTTTGTGCTCGCCGTCCTGTTCAGCGGGGTGGTCTCGACCGCGCTCGGGTGGCTGATGTGGCAGTACGTGCTCACCCGCCTGCCGGCCGGCACTACCAGCCTCGCATCGCTCGCGGTACCGGTGGTGGCAACGCTGACCGGCGCGCTCCAGCTCGGCGAACGGCTGCGGCCGGCGGAAATCACCGGCGCCGCGCTGATCGCGTTGGCGCTGGCGCTGATGTCGTGGCAATCGATGCGCAGCCACCGTCGCGATGACCTATCGATGGCGCAGGAATGAGCCACGCCGATCCATGACCCGGTTTCATCCATGACCCCGTTGCATCCATGAACCTCTCATGAAACCCAGCGAATCCCATTTCCACGACCTCGGTGCCGTGCGTTACCACGTGCGCACCTGGGGCGACCCGGCGGGCACGCCGCTGTTCATGCTCCATGGCTGGATGGACGTGTCGGCATCGTTCCAATTCGCCGTCGACGCCCTCGCGCGCGACTGGTACGTGGTCGCACCCGACTGGCGCGGCTTCGGGCTTTCTGGCCGGGCGCCCGACGGCTACTGGTTTCCGGATTACATCGCCGATCTCGACGCGCTGCTCGATCGGTATTCGCCGGATGCGCCGGCACTGGTGGTCGGTCACAGCATGGGCGGCAATATCGCCAATCTGCATGCGGGCGTACGGCCGGAACGCATCGCCGCGCTGGTGCTCGCGGAAGGCTTCGGTCTGCGGGCGACCGATCCGGCACGCGCGCCAGAGCGGTATGCGAAGTGGCTCGAGCAACGCAAGGCGGGCGCCACGCTGCGCCCCTATGCCGACTTCGCCGCCGTCGCTGGTCGCCTCATGCGCAACAACCCGCGGCTGCAACAGACGCAGGCGGATTTCCTCGCGCGGCACTGGGCTCACGTCACCGCGGCGGGTGTCGTCGAGCTCGCCGCGGATCCGCGCCACAAGTGGATGAACCCCACGCTCTACCGGCTGGAGGAGGCGATCGCCTGCTGGAAGAACATCACCGCGCCGGTGCTGTGGATCTGGGGCGGAGACGGCGCAAGCGTCTACCAGTGGATGGGCAACGACCCGGCCGAATGGGCCGCGCGGCGCGGCGCCTTCCGCCATCTGTCCGAATGTAGAATCGCGGATGCCGCTCACATGATGCATCACGACCAGCCGCTCGCCTTCGCGAGCGCCATCGAAACCTTTCTCGTCAACGCCGGCCTCGCCTCATGACCCTCGCCTTCCGCCATCTGCTCAGCATCGCCATTCTTCTCGGCACCAGTCTCGGCGCCCATGCCCAGAAACCGGGGCCGGTCAGCCTGCCAGAAGCGCGGGCGATCGTCATGGAACTGCCCGAGGTCAAGACGTGGCAGACCGAACGCCAATCGAGGGTCGACACGCAGAAGGCGATGGGCGAAAAGGGCGCCCCACCCGTTGCCGGTGTGCTGACCGGCCGCCGCGAGGTCGGCAAGGCCGCCTACTGGGCCGTGACGCTCTACGACAATCCGCAGGTCGACCCGAAGAAATGGGCCGTCTTCCTGGTGCGCGCAACCGATGGCCGCATCTTCGTGGAAGGTAACGACGGCAAGCCGGTGGCGCTGGATCAGTGGCGCAAGACGGTGACGAAGCCGACGAGTTGAGGCGCGCGGGGATGAACGACATCATTTTTATGGTCGAAGACGCACCCGAGGGTGGATTCACCGCCCGGGCGATCGGCGAATCCATCTTCACCCAGACGGAAACGGTGGCGGCACTGCACGCGAGTGTCCGCGATGCCGTGCGCTGTCACTTCGACGCCAGCGCCCTGCCCAGCCTGATTGGTCTCCATTTCGTACGGGACGAGATCATCGCCGCATGAAGTTGCCGCGCGAGGCATTGGTGACGACCCCGTTCGAGTAGGGGCACATCGCGGCGTGATCGACCTTGCCAGCGTCAACAAGCACTTCGGCGCACTGCACGTGCTCGCCGACATCGACCTCTCGGTCGCGGCCGGCGAAGCGGTGGTGGTGTGCGGGCCCTCGGGCTCGGGCAAGTCCACGCTCATCCGCACCCTGAACCGGCTCGAGGAGATCGACAGCGGCACCATCCGCTTCGAGGGCGAGGACATCCACGCCGCGGGGGCCGACATCAACCGCCTGCGGTCCCGCATCGGCTTCGTATTCCAGCAGTTCAATCTGTTCCCGCACCTGACGGTTCTGGCCAACATCACCCTGGCACCGGTGCAGGTCTCGAGGCGTTCGCCGGGCGAGGCGCGCGATGCCGCGATGGCGCTGCTCGAACGCGTCGGGTTGGCAACCAAGACAAACGCCTATCCGTCGCAGCTTTCCGGTGGCCAGCAGCAACGCGTCGCCATCGCCCGGGCGCTGGCGATGCAGCCGCGAGCGATGCTGTTCGATGAACCGACCAGCGCCCTCGATCCGGAGATGATCGGCGAAGTGCTGAAGGTGATGCGCGACCTCGCCCGTGAGGGCATGACCATGATGGTCGTGACCCACGAGATGGGGTTCGCGCGCGAAGTCGCCGACCGGATCGTCTTCATGGATCAGGGTCGGATCGTCGAGGTTGCGCCGCCGGCGGCGTTTTTCGCCAGCCCCGGTACCGAGCGTGCACGCCGGTTTGTCGGGCAGGTGCTGCGCCCTATGGATTGAGTTGACGTTCCCCCCAGGCTCCGCTGCGCTCCGCCTTCCCCCCGATGGGGACGCAGCGTCCTCGGGGGATCCTGTGGGCGCTGCCCCTTCGCTTCTGAAGTCCCTACGTTCAGCACCCCCAGGCTGCGCTACGGCTTCTCAAGGGGGCACAGCATCCTCTGGGGACCCTGTGGCGCTGCTGTGCACGCCCCGCACCGCCGCACCGTCGTAGTGCGACCATTCAATGCGCCCGCCAATCCGGCTATCGTCGAGGTTGGCGCGTTGCCATGACCGGAGGACACCGCACGTGAGCGGACCGATCGAGAAGCTTTACCGCTATCCGTTCAAGGGCCTCAGCCCCGAGTTGCTGTCATCGGTGGCACTGTTGGCCGGCAAGGGTTTCCCGATGGACCGCGCCTGGGCCATCACCAACGGCGTCGCGCAGGTCGACCGCCTCCATCCGAAGCCGATGCCCAAGACCGACTTCCTGATGCTGATGCTGCACGAGCGCCTGGCGGTGCTGCGCACGCGCTTCGACGACGCCGGTGCGGTGCTGCATGTGGAGGGCGATGAGGTCGACGCGTTTTCCGCCAGCCTGGAAACAGCGGGCGGCCGCGAGCAGGTCGAAGCCTTCTTCACCGACTATCTCTGGGACGCCGTCGGCGACGGCAAGCCCGAGGTCGTGTCGCGCCCCGGCCATCGCTTCACCGACGTGAGCGTGGTCTCCGAATCGATGATGAACGCGGTGTCGCTGATCAATCTGAAAACGGTGCTGGCGCTGGAAGCCGCCACCGGCAGCCCGACCGATCCGTTGCGCTTCCGCGCCAACATCTACTTCGACGGCGAGCGCCCATGGGAGGAGTTCGACTGGCTCGGCCGCGACATCATGATCGGCGATGCGCGCGCGAAGGTGGTGCTGCGCACCCAGCGCTGCCCGGCAACCAGCGTGAACCCGGCAACCGCCATTCGCGACCGCGATGTGCCCGCCGAGATCGAACAGCACTTCGGCCATCGCGACCTCGGCATCTATGCCGAGCTGCGAACCGGTGGCGTGATCGCGCCCGGGGCGATGGTGCGGCCAGCGTAACCAGCCGGCCCCGCGAGCGCTCGACGCGGCGCGAACGCCAGCGCGTCAGCTCCCCTTCAATCGCCAGGCCCCATCCGGCACCCGGCACAGCGTTGCCCGCGATCGATTGCTCAGCCCGCGGGCCGAATTGGCGATCTCGAGCTCGCGACAGGTCTCGCCACCATCCTCGAAGGTACGAACCGGCGTGATCTCGCCGCCAGCACGGGTCTTGGTGTTGCTCCACGCTCGTGCGGTGCCGTCGGCACTTGTTCAGGATAGCGCCAGGGCGACGTTCCGGTAAGCCCAGCGGTCCGGCCTGATGACGCCCCGGAAACCGGTCGTAGGCTACGCCCCTGAGCCGCCCTGACCGCGCCATCAACGGCGAAAGAAGCTCAAGCCCCGCGACAGCGTGACCAGTCCGACCAGCACGAAACCAGTGCCGTAACCCAGGCCCAGCGCCACGGCACCCCAGATCAGCAGCGGCATGAACACCACCCCGGTATAGGTGATCGCCAGCGTGCCGCCGGTGGCGGCCGCTGCCTGGCCCGGCGCGACCCGGGCTATTTCCGACAGGTGCACGCCGTTCCAGCCCACCGCGGTGGCGCCGAAACAGAACGCCAGCACCAGCACTGCGGGCCAGGGCCACGCGGCGCCGATCAGCGGCATGGTGAACGCCAGCAGCGACATGGCGATGCCGAGCGACCCCAGCAGCACCCGCGGCGGAACGCCACGATCGCACACGATGCCCCAGCCGATGCGGCCGATGATGCCGCCGGTCATCGCGACCGACAGCGCGGCGCCGGCCGCCGTGACCGAGAACCCGGCCACGTCGTGCAGCAGCACCACCAGATACGACCCCAGGCACAGCTGGATGCCGGAGTAGGCGAAAGAGGCCAGGGCCATGCGCCGCAGATCCCGGTGTTGCCACACCATGCGCAGCGGATCGCGCACGCGCATGCCTCTGATCGTGGCGGACCGGTCGCGGCCGGCATCGACCGCCGCGCGGGCGCCTTGCACCAGCACCAGCAGCACGATCGAGGCCGCCGCCACGGCGAGTGCCGCCGCGCGCCAGCCCACGGCGTGCATCATCAGCGGCACCAGGGCGCCGGCCAGAACACCGCCGACCGGCACACCGGTCTGCTTGAGCGAGAAGATGAAGGCGCGCAAGTGCGGCGGCGAGCGTTCGTTCAAGATGGCGGACGACGATGGCGTGATCGGGCCATAGCCGAACCCGATCAGCAACGCACCGACCGCCGCCACCAGCGGTTGACCGCTGGCCATGGACGCGATGCCCAGGGCAACCAGCAGCAGGCACACCTGGCTGGTGCGCAGCGGCCCGAGGCGCGCGATGAACCCGGCACTGACCGGCGCCGCCAGGGCCGCACCGAAGTAGATGATCGCGGTCGACAGGCCGACGCTGCTGTTCGCGAGGCCGAGCGCCGATGCGGCCACCGGCGCCAGCACCGGCGGGGTGAATACGGCCATCGATACCATCGCCTGGATCAGCAGCGTCAGCACCACCGACAGCACGATGCTGTTCATCGTCGCGCTCGCCCGAGTCGGCGCGGCGCCATCGCACGGTCAGGCGCGTCCGACGATCCGCGCTTGCGCGGGGCGCGTTCGCCGGAATCGGTCAAGCTGCGGCTTTCGCCAGCGCCTGGTCGATGTCCCAGAGGATGTCGTCGATCTCCTCGATGCCCACCGACAGCCGGATCATGTCCGGAAACACGCCGGCCCGATGCTGCTCGTCCTCGGACAACTGCCGATGAGTCGTGGACGCCGGGTGTATCACCAGGGTCTTGGCATCGCCCACGTTGGCCAGGTGCGACAGAAACTGGCAGGCCTCGATGAAGCGCACGCCGGCCTCGACACCGCCCTTGATGCCGAAGGTCATGATCGCGCCGGTGCCCTTGGGCAGGTACTTGGCGGCAAGCTCGCGATAGCGGCTCGACGGCAGGCTCGGAAAATTGACCCACGACACCTGCGGATGCGCTTCGAGAAACTCGGCGACGCGTTGCGCATTGGCAACATGCCGGTCCATGCGCACATGCAGGGTCTCGAGCCCCTGCAGCAGCAGAAACGCGTTGATGGGCGCCAGGCACGGACCCATCGTGCGCAGCGTTTCCATGCGGCATTTCATGGTGAAGCCGAAGTCGCCGAAGGTCTCGTGGAAGCGCACGCCGTGATAGCCGCGTGAGGGTTCGGTCATCTCGGGAAACTTGCCGTTGTCCCACGGAAACTTGCCCGACTCGACGATCACCCCACCCATGGTGGTGCCGTGACCGCCGATGAACTTGGTAGCCGAGTGCACCACGATGTCGGCGCCGAAATCGATCGGCCGGCACAGGTAGGGAGAAGCGAAAGTGTTGTCGATCACCAGGGGTATGCCGGCCTCGTGCGCGATGTTCGCGACCGCTTCGATGTCGAGCACGTTGATGCCGGGGTTGCCCATGGTCTCGGCGTACAGCGCCTTGGTCTTCGGCGTGATCGCACGGCGGAAGTTTTCCGGGTCGTCGGGGTGGACGAACTTGGTATCGATGCCCATGCGCCGAAAGGTGACCTCGAACTGCGAATAGGTGCCGCCGTAGAGCGTCGATGCCGACACCAACTCGTCGCCGTTCTGCAGCAGCGTGAGCAATGCCGTCATCTGGGCCGCCTGCCCGGATGCCAGCGCGAGCCCCGCGCGGCCGTTCTCCAGCGCGGCCATGCGCTCCTCGAACACGGCGACAGTGGGGTTCGACAGCCGCGAGTACACGTTGCCGAAGGTCTGCAGGTTGAACAGGCTGGCGGCGTGATCGGCGGAGTCGAACACGTACGACGTGGTCTGGTAGATGGGCACGGCACGCGCGCCGGTGGTCGAATCCGGAATCTGGCCGGCGTGCAGGCACAAGGTGCCGAAGCCGTAGGAATGGTCGGGCATGGACGGGGCTCGGATGAAAGGTGATGAAAGGATTGTACGGGTCGGGGTGAAGAATCCTGCTGAGCACGGTCGGCGAACAAGGTGCCGGATCGGCGGCGGAAGGCCAGCAGGTCGAGCGTGGCCGGCACATCTTCGGCCGCCACCGCGTTGGCGAACGCGGGGCCGATCAGATGGTCGGCGCCACGGTCCCGCCAAGCTGTGGCATCGGCGGCATCGGCGGGATCGGCCACGGCGTCGACGATCACGTCGAGCCCTGCGCCATGGGCGAATCCGATCAGCCCGCTGCCGATGACGCCGTCACCCTTGCGCCGGCTGCCGCTATCGGGCGCGGAAAGACGCACCGTGTTCACGGTGCCGCGAGAGTACCAGCGACGGATGCAGGCCGCCAACACCGAAGTCGTCGAGCACGACGCCTACACGTTGCAGATGCTGCCCAGCATCAGCGCGATGCCGCCGAACGGAAACACATCGAACCCCAGCGCCGGCACGAAGTCGGCGCCGCCAAGCGATCCCAGGCCAAGCCCGGCGAGCAGCACCCGCCCACGCCGGGCAGCGGTGCCCTGTCCCCGTGCCTGCTGATCGCGAACCATGCGGCGGCAAAGCAGGAAACTGAGGTTCACCAGCACCACGGTGATCGCGACGAAGACATAGCCGCCGGGCGGAATCGTGAGGTCCGGAAGGTACACGCGCAACCGTTGGCGGGCGGGTGCCGGGGGCTCGCGTCAGCGGCGGCCGGGCGTCACTGCGGCGCGCAGCGCGGCCGCTTGCTCGACACCACCCGCGTATTGACGCCGATCCAGTTGAGCCCGCCGAACAGGCGCGCATGCTCGATCTTGACGCAACGATCCATCACCACCTCGAGGCCGGCGGCCACAGCGACCACCCTGGCCAACTCACTGGTCACACCGAGCTGCATCCACAGGACCTTGGCCCCGACCGCGATCGCCGCTTCGGCCAGGGCCGGAATCTCGGCGCTCTTGCGGAAACAATCGACCATGTCGATGGCGACGGGAACATCGCGCAGCGACGGGTAGCACCGCTGGCCGAGGACCTCTGCATATGCCGGATTGACCGGAATGATCGTGTACCCGTGGTCGAGCATGTACTTGGCGGCGAAGTAGCTCGGGCGGTACCAGTTGGCGGACAGGCCGACCACGGCGATGGTACGGGTGGTGCCCAGGATACGGCGCAAGGTCGGGATATCGGTTTCGTCGGACATGGCGTTCCAGGCGGGTCGAAGCGCGATGAGGCAACCGGCCTCACGGTACGGCGGTCAGGCGCGGGCAAGTCTGGCGGCGGCAGCGTCGGCAAACACCCGCGATGCATCTACGGGCGCCATGATGGCGCTGAAACAAAGCCCCTGGACTCTCGCGGCACCGGCAGCGGTGGCCGATCCCGCCATGGCGGG
>JANMWG010000431.1:0-15514 GCA_031393885.1 Betaproteobacteria bacterium
GTCGCGGCAGGCGGCAAGGGCCACATCGAGCAACTGGCGGTGCTCTCCGGTCGCGGTCGCGCACAGGGTCGCGACCAGGGCATGCGCTTCGGTCCGGCCGAGGATCGGAGAAAATTTCGCGGCGAGCGCCGGCGAGAACAGCACGCCCAACCGGGCATCGATGTTGGCGCGGGCGCGGGCGGTGTCGGCGTGCAGTTCGTCGAGCAGGGTCGCCAGCGCTGTGGTCGCCTCGGTCGCCCGGTCGAACAGAAGCGGCCACAGCGCCAGGCCGGATTGCCACTCGCCCAATGCCCGTTCGTGCGCCTGACGCATGCCGCCGAGCAGGCTGGCGACGATCCCGGGCAGCGGCTGCGCGGCGGCGAGCACACGCATGGCCGAGACCGGATTGCGTTTGTGCGGCATGGCGCTCGAACCGCCGTCTTCGATCGCCGACGGCGTGACGGAGCCGACGTCGGTCTGCGCCATCAGGGCGATATCGCCGGCGATCTTGGCGGCGGTTCCGACCAGCAGAGCCGTGTCGGTGGCGAGCGCCAGCCACTGATCGCGATGCGAATGCCAGCTGGCACCGGGATCGGCGAGCCCCAGGTCGTGCGCGACGGCGGCGCGCAGGGCCGACCCCTGCCGACCGAAGGCGGACAGGCTGCCGGTCGGACCGCCGAGCGACACCGCGATCGAGACGCGGGCCGTGGCGCGCACGCGCTCGCGGCAGCGGGCCAGCGCCAGGGCGGCATGCGCAAATTTCCAGCCGAAGGTGGTGATGCCTGCGGCCTGCAGCAGCGTGTGCGCCAGAATCGGGTCCGCCGCATGCCGGCGCGCGAGCGTTGTCGCGGCGACGATCGCGTTGCCGACCGCCGTGTCGAGCTTCGCAACCGCGACCTGGGTGCACGAAGACAACGCCGTGTCGATCACATCCTGGCTGGTCGCGCCGAAATGGACGTGCCGCGCGGCATCGGGAGAGTCCGATTGCATGGAGGCACTGAGACGGCGCACCAGTGGGATCGCCAAGGTGCCCGCCGCCTGGGTCTCCCGCACCAGCGTTGCCGGGTCCAGGACCAGCGCTTGCGCGTGCCGTTCGATGATCCCGGCAACGCCGGCCGGTATCAGCCCGAGGCGTTCCTGTCCGCGCGCCAGCGCACATTCGAAACGTAGCATCGCCGAGATCACGGCGCGGTCGGAGAATGCCGTTTCGGTATCCGGCGGTGCCATCGCGCGGGCGAACAGGTTGTCGGTGGCAGTCATCTACAGCTCGAAGAAAACGGTCTCGTGCTCGCCACCGAGGCGGATGTCCCATGCGAACCGCCCGGCGTCCGCGGTCGGTAGCGCGACCAGCGTATGCACCCGCGCCGGGGGCACTGCGGCCGGCACGCGATCGGCCGCCAGATGCACCCGCGTGCAGGCTGCCTTCAGCAGACCGCGAGCCAGCACGACCACATTGACCTGCACCGCGTCGCGCGCGACATGAAAGCGGAAGCCGCCGTCGGCATCGGTGGCGATGCGCTGCAACCCGCCGAGCGCATCGCCGGCCGCCGCCGGTTGCCACGCTTCGACCAGCGCATCGGTGAGCGGCTTGCCGTCGGCGTCGAGTACCCGTCCCTCGATCGTGATTTCGTCGGCGCGGGCGGCGCGTGCCGTGGCGGTGACGGCCCAGCGCAGCCCCTCCGCGAAGAACGGGCCGATGGTTTGCGAAGGCGTCAGGCCGGCCACGGCACGATCACCGCTCGGGCGGCGTGGCGTCGCGGCCGCGCAGCACGATGTCGAAGCGATAACCCAGCCCCACGCCTTCGAGCGTGCGATCGAGGTCGAAGGTGGCGATCAGGCGTTCACGTGCGGCGGCCGGTACGCTGTGGTAGATCGGATCGAACGCGAGCAACGGATCGCCCGGAAAGTACATCTGCGTCACCAGCCGTTGCGCATGCACGTTGCCGAACAGCGAGAAGTGAAGATGCGCCGGACGCCACGCGTTGCGATGATTGCCCCATGGATACGCGCCGGGCTTGATGGTGACGAAGCGGTAGTTGCCGCCGGCGTCGGTGAGTGTCTTGCCGAAGCCGGCGAAGTGCGGATCGAGCGGCGCGTCGTGGTTGTCCGCCGGATGCCGGTAGCGGCCGGCGGCGTTGCACTGCCACAGTTCGACGAGTGAGTCGCGCACCGGCGTGCCATCCTCGTCGACGACGCGTCCCGAAACGAAGATGCGCTCGCCCAGCGGCGCGGCGTTCGACTGGCGGGTGAGGTCGGCGTCGTGCGGCATGAGCATGGCCGCGGGCACCATGAGCGGTGCGAGGTCGTCCGGGCCCGGCACGATCGCCACCGGCGGCTGCGACGGCCCGCGCGTGAGCGTGCTGCGATAGTCGGGCCAGCGATAGTCGGGATGGGTGCCGGCGGCCACGCGCGGCAAGGTGCGGGTTGTGTTCATGGTCACCCCATCAGCCGCATCGGCCAAAGACCGAGCGCCGGGAAGAAGATCGGGATCGTGAGCAGGATCATCGACAGGCTGTCCATCACGCACCCGAGGATGACATAGAACACGATCACGGCGAACAGGATCGCGAGCGGCGGCAAGCCGCTTGCCTGGACCTGGCCCGCCACGATTGGCGCTCGCCCGCCGGGCCGCTCGCGGGATCGATCCGCACCACCACTGCGATCACGATCATGTTGCCGATGGTCGCCAGGATGCCGGGAACGAACGCGGCCGTGAACAGCTTGGCGATGTTCTGCTCGGTGAGGATGGCGTAGATCGCGAGCACGATCGAGGGCAGGATCATGCCCAGCGTGCCGCCGGCGGCGAGCCCGGGCGAGTAGTTGGAGCGCCGCAACGCCGGCAATACCACCTGACCCATGGTCACGTAGCCGCCGATACCGGCCACCAGCATCGCCACGGTGATCGGGATGAGCAGCGCCAGCAGTACCAGCATCAAGGCGAGAAACGCGATGCCGATGCCGCTCATGGTGCGCGGATGCCCGACCGGTGCTGCCCGGCGGTGTAGCAGCCGGTCACGGTGAGCAGGGCAAAGGCTGGAACCATCGGCGCGTAGCCATACCAAACCGGCACCGCGAGGATCATCGTGGTTTCCTGGGTCTCGCGCCCGTTGACGGGGCCCGAGCGCGCGGCGCCAGGCGCCAGGCGATAAGCGCGGCGCCTGCCGCCAGCAGCAAGCGCACCGAAGGCATCGAGCCAGATGCGGGTCCGGGCGGCGGCGCGCAGGGTGAAGAAATCGACGATCACGTGGCCCCGTTCCATCTGGCGCCACGGCAGCATGGCGGCGACGCAGATCGCGCAACCGAGCTGCACCAGTTCGAAGTCGCCCTGCACCGGCGCGTCGAAAAGCCAGCGGCCGGCCACGCTCCACACCGACAACGCGATCATCGCGAACAACCGCATGCCACCGGCGATGGCGACCACCAGGGTCATCCGATGCAACGCACGCCCGAACGCGTCGCTCGGGACATTGGCGGCAGGCTCATCGCCGGCGGGCTCGTGCATCTGCTATCGCTCTCCTGCGATCGACGCCGACCGCACCTGACCGGCGTCGCGCATCACGGCCGCTACTGTTTCGAATTCTTGTCGATCAGCGCGCGCGCGGTGGCGAGCAGCGCCTTGCCGTCGACACCTTTGGCATTCATCTCGCCCACCCAGCCGCCGATCACGGTCTGCGAGGCCTTTTTCCAGTTTTCCAGTTCGGCCGCCGGAATGACGTTGATGGCATTGCGCGACGCCGTGAGCCGGCCGGCGACATCGCCTTCGAGCAGGGCTTTCGCGCCCAAGACCGACAGCTCGATGCCGCTGTTGGCGTCGATCACCTTCTTCAGGTCGGGCGGCAGGCTGTCGTAGCGCGCCTTGTTCATCGCCAGCATCAGCACGGTGGTGTAGACGGCGTGCTGGCTGTGGTCGGTCTCGCTGTGGAACTTGACCAGCCCCTGGACCTTGACGGCGGGCACCACCTCCCACGGCATGAGCGCGCCGTCGATCACACCCCTGGATAGCGATTCGGCGACCTGCGTCATCGGCATCCCCACCGGCGTGGCGCCGAACGACGCCAGCAGGCGATTGGTGAGGCGGGTCGGCGCCCGCACCCGCATGCCGCGCAGATCGGCGAGGGTCGTGATGGGACGCTTGACGCTATGGAACACGCCCGGGCCGTGCGGATGCAGCGCCAGCAGGTGCAGATCCTTGAACTCCTCGGCTGCCTGGGTCTGGGAGAACTCCCACATCGACCGCGCCGTGCCTTCGGGGTCGATCATCATGAACGGCAGCTCGAACACCTCGGTTTTGGGAAACCGGCCGGGCGTGTAACCGGTGACGGTCCAGACCACGTCGGCGATGCCGTCCTTCGCCTGATCCACCAGTTGCTGTGGCGTGCCGCCGAGCTGCATGGCGGGGAAGATCCGGCACTCGAGCCTGCCACCGGAATCGCGGGCGATGCGATCGCACCACGGCACGATGAACTTGACCTGGGCGTTCGCGGTGGGCGGGAGGAAGTGATGCACCTTCAGCGTCACGACTTCCTGCGCGCTGGCGACCGCCGTGATCGACCAGAGCAGGGCGATTGCAACAGCTGAACCGAACCTCGACTTCATGGCTTGCGTTCTCCGTGACCAAACAGCGGTTCGGTGAAATGCGGCCAGACGCGGCGCACGGCCTGCAAGAGCAACCAGCCGCGAACCGACCAGGACAAGGCCCTGGCCGGCTTCAGCGTGACCACCAGCGCCAGTGCCGCCGCCACCAGGGCCGGTTGCCCGCGGACGAATCGCCACGCCCCCAGCACGCGGTCGGCCACGAGCAGGGGCCGCGCACATTCTCGGCTCAACCGGCCGACCTGGTCACGCTGCGCTGCGGCGCGCACGACCAGCCGGGCGCGGTGCTCGCGGATGGCGGCGAGTTCCGGGCTCATCGGCGCGGCGTGAGACGTTCGCGATCTTTCGCGAGCTCGCCCAGCGTGGCCGCGAACAACCGTGGACGCGAGCGGGCCCGTGCGCGCAACAACATCGCGAGGCCGATGCCGAGCGCCAGAAACACGAGACACAGGGCGCCGATGGCGAAGGCGCCGAAGCGGTCCCAGAGCAGGGCGACGATGAACACGGCGGCCAGGACAATCGCGAAGCCGATGCAGAACACGGTTGCCACGGTGAACCACAGAAATTCGCGCAGGCGCAGGCGTTCTTCGCCGACCTCGGAGGCAAAGATCTCGAGGCGGGTCTGGAGCAGCGCGACGACGGTCAGGGCGAGAGCGCGGATTGCGCTCGGCAATCCCCCTGGAAGTGGCGGCGCAGAGTCGTTCTCGGGCGCTGGTTCCGCCATTGGTCTCAGGGAGCGCCGGGCCGGCGGGGGCGGGCGTCCGCCGGCGTTCGGCAGGCACAGACAGTCGGCAGGGACTGTCTGTGCCCGGCCTCACCCCGCAAGCGAACTAGCCCCCCATCGGGGGGTATCGAACGCAGTGCGATTGGGAGGGTAGTCATCTCCCGCCGCGGGAAAACGTCATTTACGACTGAGAAGAACGCCGACGATCACGCCCACGGCGGCGGCGACGGCCGCGGATTCCCACGGGTGCTTGCGGACGAACTGGTCGGTGGCGCCGATGGCCGCGCGCGCCTGGCCGGTGATTGCCGCTTCCGCGCGTTCGAGTTGGTCGCGGGCGTTGCGCAGAGTGTCCTGGATGCGTTCGCGCGCCACCTCGGCCTGCACGCCCGGCGCCGCGGTGGTGGCGTGGAGGAGCGACTCCGCGCTGGCGACCACGTTGCGGAAATCCGCAACGAGCTGATCTACGCTGGCATCGAGTTCGCGGCTCATGGCGGGGGATTCTGGCTACTCGCAGCCGCGGTAGATGGTATGGCTCGGCGCGGCGAAGACGCGCCGGACCATCGGCTCGAAGAACTCGAGCGGCGCACAGTCGGCCGCGGGGTCGAACGCCGGATTGTCGTAGAGCGCGCAGAAGCGGGCGGTGCGCTCGAAATGCGGATGGCCCCGGAAGGTCTCGCGCATGTCGCGATCGAGGCCGATGTGCTCGAAGAAGAAATAGCCCTGGAAGATGGCGTGCTTCTCGACCATCCAGTGGTTGGCGTCGGACACGAACGGCCTGAGCACGGCAGCGCCGACATCGGCATGATTCCAGGGGCCGAGCGTATCGCCGATGTCGTGCAGCAGCGCGCACACGACGTATTGCTCGTCTTCGCCGCCGCGATGGGCCAGGGTGGCCGTGAGCAGCGAGTGGGTCAGGCGGTCGACGATGAAGCCACCGGCGTCGCCCTGGAGCAACCGAAGATGCGCCAGAACCCGGTCGGCGGCGCCCGCGGCATAGGGGCGGTGATGCTCGACGATGATGTCCCAGTCGGCCTTGGTGCTGGTCTGCATCGACGTGAAACCGGCCCGCTGCTCGTTCATGCTGCCCATGGCTGCTCCTTTCCGATTTGAAAGTCCGGTTCCGATTTGAAAGTCCGGTTCCGATTCGAAACTCCCGATCGAGTATATCCGCTTGACGCTCGCATCGACCACGGGCAAGTTGCGCCGTTCCATCGTCGCCGGGAGTCCGTCGTGTCGGTAGCCGAACAATTGAAGAAGCACATGGTGTTGCCGGTCATCGGCGCGCCGCTGTTCATCGTCTCGAATCCCGACCTGGTGATCGCTCAGTGCACGAGCGGCGTGATCGGCTCGTTTCCCGCGCTCAACGCGCGGCCGGCCGAGAAGCTCGACCAGTGGATCACGACCATCGAGACCGCGCTCGCCGCCCATGCGGTGGCCAACCCGGGCGCGCCGGTGGCGCCGTTCGCCGTCAATCAGATCATCCACCAGTCGAACGACCGGCTCGATCACGATCTCGATGTTTGCGTGCGGCACCAGGTGCCGGTGATCATCACCAGCCTGCGGGCGCCCGACGATGTCGTGCGGCGGGTGCATGCCTACGGCGGCATCGTGTTTCACGACGTGATCAGCGTGCGCCACGCGCAGAAGGCGCTCGAAGCAGGCGTCGACGGGCTCGTGCTGGTATGCGCGGGCGCCGGCGGGCATGCCGGGGCGCTGAGCCCGTTCGCGCTGGTGCGCGAGGTGCGCCGTTTCTTCGACGGACCGATCGCGCTGTCGGGGGCGATCACCGATGGCGGCGCGGTGCTCGCGGCCGAAGCCATGGGTGCCGACTTCGCCTATGTCGGCACGCGTTTCATCGCCACTGTCGAGGCCAACGCCAGCGAGCGCTACAAGCAGACCATCGTCGACGCGGCCGCGGCCGACATCGTCTACACGCCGTTCTTCACCGGCGTGGCGGGCAACTATCTCAAGCCGAGCGTGACGGCGAACGGGCTCGATCCGGACAACTTGCCGACGGTGGAAAAGACCAAGATGAATTTCGGCGGTGGCGGTGCCGCCAAGGCCTGGAAGGACATCTGGGGGGCGGGGCAGGGCGTGGGCAACATCGATGCCGTGCTGCCCGCGGCCGCCGTCATCGCCGGGATGGTGGCGGAGTATCGCGCGGCAAAGACGAGGCTGGCGGCGATGGCATGAACGAGCGCTGCCAGCGCTACCCGGTTGCCGCGTCTTCTTGCGATAATTCGTCCAGGCGGGGATTTCCGCGGCATCAGGAGAACGTTATGCAAGTGAGCGACACGACGCAGCGCGAGTGGGTATCGGCCGGTTACGAGGGCGCGGAGCGCGCCCTGTTGCGGGTGAGCCCCGACAAGGGCCGGACCTCGCTGGTGCGTATCAAGGCCGGGGTGCGCGCCAAGCGCCATCTGCACCATGCGGGCGAGGACGTGCTGGTGCTGTCGGGCCGGCTCATCATCGGCGGACACCCGCTCGGGCCGGGCGATTACCTCTTCACCGAGGCCGGCGAGGAGCACGACGTGGTCGCGGTGGAAGATTCGGTGTTCTACGTCGCATCGGACAAGCCGATCACAGTCACCGAAATTTGAGGTGACGCCCACCCCCAGGCTGCGCTGCGCCGAGGTGACACCCACCCCCCAGGCTTCGCTGCGCTGCGCCTTCCCCCAAAGGGGGCGCCCCGTCCTCGGGGGATCCTGTGGGCGCTGCCCCTTCGCTCACCTTTGCCCCTTCGTTCGCTATTCTTTTGGGTGCTCACCGTCAGCCGGCCCCGCTGACCAAGTCGACCCGGTCGTGATGCCACGTCGCGGCGGATGACCGGACGGCGGTACCCGTCAGCCGGGTAGCCAGCGCGTCGAATGTTTGCGGGGCGCCGGTCGTGAAGAAAGCGTGACTCGCGGTCTGTGTCGATGGGGCAAGCAGGTCAACCTTGGCCAGCAGATCCCCCAGGTGCCTGGCGATGGCCGGCGCCGGATCGATCACCTCGACACCCGGTCCGCAACGGCGCCCGATCGCGTCGATCAGGAAAGCGTAATGGGTGCAGGCGAGTACCACGGTGTCGGCACCTGCCGCGAGGATCGGGTCGAGGAAGCGCGCCAGCAGCGCGTCGACCCCGGGGCCGTCGAGGACGCCGGATTCCACCTGTTCCGCCAGGCCGTCGCAGACCTGGTTGACCAGTCGCACATGGGCGGCAAAGCGTCCGGCGGTCGCCTGGAACAGCCGGCCCTGGAAGGTGGCCGGGGTGGCCATGACACCCACCACGCGGCTGCGGGTGCGGGCCGCGGCCGGCTTGACGGCGGGTTCCATGCCGATCACCACGAGCGTCGGAAAGGTCTCGCGCAGGTGCTCGAGCGCGGCCGCCGAGGCGGTGTTGCAGGCGACCACCACCGCCTTGCAGTCGTGCTCAACGAAGAACCGGGTGATGCCTTCCGACAGCCGGCGTAGTTCATCCACCGGGCGCCGACCGTACGGCACGTGTGCCTGGTCGGCGAAATAGAGGGTCGGCTCCGTGGGCAGTCGGCGAACGATCTCCCGCCAGACCGACAGGCCCCCCACCCCCGAGTCGAATACCCCGATCGGGCGCTGGCCCCCCCATTTTGGGGTACCGAACGAAGTGAGACCGGGGAGGTGGTCGCTCAGGCTGCACCGTTGACGATGGCTTCGAGGCGATGGCTGCCCAGGATCACCTTTTCGACGATGGCGTCGAACTCGTCCTCGATGCCGAGGGTGCGCACGGCGGCCAGCACGTCGGGCGTGATCGGACCCGCGCAGCCGGGGTGGTAGCCGCCGGGCAGTTCGATCGTCACACGTTCATCCGCGAACAGGGTTTCATGCAGGTGGTCGGCGATGAACACGACCAGGGTCGATGCGAGCTCGTCGGGCTCGAGGATGGCGTGGTGGCGCAGTGCGCAGTGCACCAGTTCCTTGGGGGCGCCCCAGCGATGCAGCATGGCGGCGCCGATCCGGGTGTGCGCCTGGACGAAGGCGGTGTTGAGCGGCGTTCCACGGCCGTAGTCGCTGCGGATGAAGCGGGCCATCAAGGCCGGTTCCGCGCCGCATAGCACCAGGGTGCCGACGTCGTGGAGCATGCCGCCGGCGTAGACCAGCATGGGATCGACGGCATCGTCGTCGAGGGCGGAGGCGATCTCGCGGCCGAAGTAGCCGGTGACCAGGTATTCGAGCCAGAGGCCTTGCAGCAGGTCGTGGTCGATGGCGGGGGCATCCTTGCGGAACCACTTGCCGATCAGTTGCGCCTCGCTGACCTCGAACGCCAGGTTGATGCCCAGGCGCTGCACCGCCGACCGCACGTCGAACAGCGGCTTGCCGCCGCGCATGTACAGGGCCGAGTTGGCAACGCCCAGCACCCGCACGGCCAGGATCGAATCGCTCTGGATGATTTCGGCGAGGTCCTGCGGGATCGAGTCGGCCTCGCGGTCGAGCGACAGCAACCGGAAGGCGTGGGGCGACGGCGGCGGCAGGATGTTGTCGCGGCCGGCGATCGACGCCCAGTTGGCGAACAGCGTCGCGAGCCGATCCAGTTCATAGGCCGACAGCGGCGGGACCTCGGTGTCGGACTTCGGCGTCGATTCGTTATCCATGAGGGTAGAGGGGCTGCGAATGGCAGCGGGCCAGGTGCCGTGCGTCAGTTTTGATTTCGGCTGCCAGCGGCCAGCGGCCGGAGGCCGCTGTCGTTCGGCAGGCACAGACAGTCCGCAGGGACTGTCTGTGCCCGGCCTCACCCCCGAGGATGCTGCGCCCTCCTCTGGAGGGGGAAGCCGCAGCGCAGCGCAGGCTGGGGGTGGGCGTCACCTCAGGCGGTATCGGCGATCATCTCGAGCCGCTTGCTGGCGGCGGCAACGCGCCGGACGATGTCGTCGAGCTGATCGCCCAGCCCCAGGGCTTCGAGCGCATCGGCGATCCGTTCATGGTCCGGCTCGGCGCAGCCCGGCGCAAAGTCGCCCGCGGGCTTCAGGGTGGTGCCCTCCACCTCGAAGATCGCCGAGTGCAGGTGGTCGGCGATGGTCACCACGAAGGTGGAGGCAAGTTCGTCGGGATCGAGTCCGAGATGGTGACGCTGCGCCACCAGAACCAACTCGTTGGGGGCGCGCCATTGCTGCAGCAGTGCGGCGCCGATGCGAGAGTGCGCTGCCAGGAAGCGTTCGTGCAGGGGGGTGCCGGCGGCGTAGCCGGCGCGGATGAAGCGGGCCATCGCCTGCGGTTCGGCCCGGCACAGCGCCAGGGTCCCGACATCGTGGAGCAGGCCGGCCGCATAGACCTGCATCGGATCGACGTCGTCGTCTTCGAGCGCGAGCGCGATCTCGCGGGCGCAGAAGCCGGTCATGAGGTATTCCTGCCACAAGCCGCGCAGGATCGCATCGTCGATGCCGCCCTCCGGACTGCGGTACCAGGCGCCGAGCATCTGCGCCTCGCTGATCTCGCAGGCGAGATCGGTGCCGAGGCGGATGACCGCGCGCTGGGTGTTGAACAAGGTCTTGCCCGGGGTGGCGAAGGCAGCGGAGTTGGCGATGCCCAGGACCCGCGCCGTCAGGATCGGATCGCTTTCGATGATCTCGGTGAGATCCTCGATGAGGGTGGGTGAATGCGGATCGAGCGAAAACAGGCGGAACGCGAGCGGCGAGGGTGGCGACACGCTCTTGCGGGCAACCACCTGTTGCCAGTCTTCGAAACACGCGGATAGCAGGTCGGTGTCCTGCGACGTGAGCTTCGGCGGGGAGGAGGCGGTCGGCTTGTCGGGGGTCATCGGGCGCGGTGGTGACGGATTCAGACCGCCCGGGCCAGCGTGCCCGCCAGTCCGGTGTAGGTTGCCGGGGTCAGCGCCAGCAGGCGGTTTTTTTCGGTATCGGGGATCGCGAGGCCGGCGATGAAGGATCGGAGTGCATCGCGGTTCATGCCGCGCTCGCCCCGGGTGAGCGCTTTCAGTTGCTCGTAGGCGTCGGTGATGCCATGCCGGCGCATGACGGTCTGGATGGGTTCGGCCAGGACTTCCCAGGTGGCGTCGAGGTCGGCGGCGATGCGTGCCTGGTTCGGCTCGAGCTTGCCCAGACCGCGCAGGCAGGATTCCCACGCCAGCAGCGTGTGGCCGAGCGCGGTGCCGAGATTGCGCAGCACGGTGGAATCGGTGAGGTCGCGTTGCCACCGCGAAACCGGCAGCTTGGTGGCCAGATGATGCAGCAACGCATTGGCGATGCCGAGGTTGCCTTCGGAGTTCTCGAAGTCGATCGGGTTGACCTTGTGTGGCATGGTCGAGGAGCCGACTTCACCCGGCCGGAGCTGCTGGCGGAAGTAGTCGATGGCCACGTATCCCCAGGCATCGCGGTTGAGATCGAGCAGCGTGGTGTTGATGCGGGCATAGACGTCGCAGAGTTCGGCGATGCCGTCGTGCGGCTCGATCTGGGTCGTGTGCGTATTGAACTCGAGGCCGAACCCCTCGACGAAGCGGCGGGCCAGTCCGGGCCAGTCGACCTCGGGGTAGGCTGCGAGGTGGGCGTTGTAGTTGCCGACCGCACCGTTGATCTTGCCCGGCATCGGCACGTTCACGAGACGTTCGCGATGCCGCATGAGTCGCACGACCACATTGGCGAGTTCCTTGCCGAGCGTTGTCGGCGTCGCGGCCTGGCCGTGGGTGCGGGCGAGCATCGCCACATCCGCCAACTCGTGCGCCATCGTCCGGAGTTTCGCGATGATCGCGTCGAGCGCCGGCAGCAGCACGGCCGCGCGCGACTGCGACAGCATCAGGCCGTGGCACAGGTTGTTGATGTCTTCGGAGGTGCAGGCGAAATGGATGAACTGTGCGTTGCGGGCAATCTCCGGGTTGGCCGCGAGTCGTTCGCGCAGCCAGTATTCGACCGCTTTGACATCATGGTTGGTGCGGACCTCGATCGCCTTCACGGCTTCGGCGTCGGCAACCGAGAAGCCGGCGGCCACGGCGTCGAGTTCGTCGGTTGTGGCACGATGGAACGGTGCCAGTTCCGCGATTCCGGGTTCGCGCGAGAGCGCCTGGAGCCAGGCGATCTCGATCTGCACCCGGTAGCGGATCAGTGCGTACTCGCTGAAATACGAGGCGAGCGGCACGACCTTGGCGCGATAGCGACCGTCGAGTGGCGAAAGTGCGGTGAGAGCGGACAGTTCCATGGGCGGTAGGGCGACGCGCGAAGCGCTGATTCTAGCCGATGGGTCGGGTTACGATCCGTCGATGTCAGGTCTTGCCGATGTGATTCGCGACGCCCGGGCCTGCCGTTGGTGCGAGGCGCACCTCCCACACGGGCCGAGGCCGGTGGTCCGGGCCTCGACCGGGGCACGGTTGCTGGTGATCGGCCAGGCGCCCGGACGCCGCGTCCACGAGAGCGGAATCCCGTGGGATGACGCGTCGGGCGACCGATTGCGCGACTGGCTCGGGGTCGATCGCGAGACTTTCTACGACGAGTCCAGGGTCGCGATCGTGCCCATGGGGCTTTGCTATCCCGGTACGGTCGAAGGCGCCGACCTGCCACCCCGGCCGGAATGCGCGCCGCTATGGCATCCGCGACTGCTGCCGTTGCTGCGGCGGGTCGAGCTCACGCTGCTGGTGGGCGGCTACGCGCAGGCGTTCCACCTCGGCGCCGACAATGGCCCGACCATGACCGCGACGGTGCTGGCGTTTCGCAACCATCTGCCTCAGAGGTTGCCGCTGCCCCACCCCAGTTGGCGCAACACCGGGTGGCTCACACGCAATCCGTGGTTCAGGCTGGAGCTGCTGCCGGCGCTGCGTGAACGGGTGCAGGAGTTGTTTGCAGCGCCCGGTCGATGACCGCACCGCCCAGGCAGACCTCGCCGTCGTACACGACGACCGATTGACCGGGGGTCACGGCCCACTGCGGGCGGAGAAAGCGCACCTGCGTCCCTGCGGCGTCGATCGTGAGCACGCAGGCCTCGTCGCGTTGCCGATAGCGGGTCCTGGCGGTGTGGCTGGCCGCTGCGCGAGGCGCCACGCCCGCGACCCAGCTCGGATCGGTTGCAACCAGCGCCTCGGCCAGCAGCGCAGGGTGATCGTGCCCCTGCACAACGATCAGCAGGTTTGCTCCCATGTCTTTGCCCGCGACGTACCAGGGCGCGCCGGGCCCGCCAATGCCGAGGCCCTGCCGCTGACCGATGGTGTAGTACGCAAGGCCCAGGTGGCGCGCAACCTGGCGACCGTCCGGTGTGACCATGTCGCCCGGCGTGGTGGGTAGGTAGCGGCGCAGAAACTCGCGGAACGGGCGCTCGCCGATGAAGCAGATGCCGGTGCTGTCTTTCTTGTCGTGGTTGGGCAGGCCGATGCGCCGGGCGAGCTCACGCAAATCGCGCTTGCGCATGGCCGCCAGCGGAAACAGCGTGCGAGCCAGTTGCTCCTGGGACAGGCGGTGCAGGAAATAACTCTGGTCCTTGCTGTCGTCGGCGGCGCGGAGCAACTCGAAGCCGGCATCGGTTTCGCGCACACCGGCGTAGTGTCCGGTCGCGATGCGCTCGGCACCCAATGCGATCGCGTGATCGAGGAAGGCGCGGAACTTGATCTCGCTGTTGCACAGGATGTCCGGATTCGGCGTGCGCCCCGTCTGGTATTCGGCGAGGAACTGGGCGAACACCCTGTCCTTGTACTCCACGGAGAAATTGACGGCCTCGATATCGATGCCGATCACGTCGGCCACCGACACCGCGTCGATCAGATCCTGGCGGGTGGTGCAGTGCTCGTCGTCGTCGTCGTCCTCCCAGTTCTTCATGAACAGGCCGATCACGTCGTAGCCCTGCTCCCTGAGCAGCCATGCGGCGACCGCCGAGTCGACGCCGCCTGAAAGTCCGACCACGATGCGTTGCGCGGTGGTCATGGATAGTGCGTGAACAGGTCGAGCGGATAGCATCGGCCCGCGAGGTGGTCTTCGACGCAGCGCAGGACCAGCGGGCTGCGATGGCGATCGACACTGTCGCGAATCTGCACTGGCGTCATCCACAACGCACGCAGGATGCCGGTATCGAGTCCACGGTCGGGGTCGTGGCCGGTGATCGCGCCCGTGAAGGCGAAACGCAGATAGATGATGTCGCACTTCGGATGCGCCCAGCGATAAACACCGACCAGCCCGTGGGGTTCGAAGTGATAGGCGCTTTCCTCGAGCGTTTCGCGCACGGCCCCCTGCACGATGGATTCGTCCGGTTCGAGGTGCCCGGCCGGCTGGTTGAGCAGGATGCCGTCATCGGTCTGCTCTTCGACCAGCAGGAAATGACCGTCACGCTCGAGCACGGCGGCAACGGTCACATGGGGCTTCCAGACGTTGTTCATGGGTGGGAAACGCGAGTGTGGCGGTGCGAAGCCTCCGGATGGCGCGAGAATAAGGCATGGCGATGCCTCGTCAAAATGACGTGTCGAGGTGCTGCCGGTGCCGTATCGTCGTGCTGTGTACCGTTGCGCGGATGCTCAGTCGTCCTGCTGGCCCTGCATGTCGGCCTCGCGCCATTCGCCAGGGGCCAGGGCCCCGAGTTGCCACGAACCGACCCTGCATCGAACCAGCCGCAATGCCGGCAAGCCGACAGCCGCGGTCATGCGCCGGACCTGCCGGTTCTTGCCTTCGGCGAGTGTCATCTCGATCCAGCTGGTGGGGATGAGCTTGCGCACCCGGATCGGCGGATCGCGCGGCCAAAGCTGCGGCGGTGCTTCGATTTCTCGCGCTTGTGCGGGCTGCGTCGTGAAGTCGGAGAACGCGATGCCACGGCACAGCCGATCGAGCGCGGCTTGCCCCACCGATCCTTCAACCTGCACCCAGTAGGTCTTGGGCAGTTTGTGGCGCGGGTGCGACAGCCGCGCCTGCAACGCGCCGTCATCGGTGAGCACCACCAGCCCCTCGCTGTCGGCGTCGAGCCGGCCGGCCGGATACACGTCCGCGACCGGCACGAACTCCTTCAACGTGCGCTGCCCCGGCTCTCCGGTGAACTGGCACAGCACCCCATACGGCTTGTTCAGCAGCAGTGTTGGCATCGGGACTTCTGGCCGACGGCGCAGCGCAGGCATGCCGAACGAAGGGAACCCCTGAAGCGAAGGGGCAGCATCCGCAGGGTTCCCCGAGGAATGCTGCGCCCCCTGGAGGAAGGCGAAGCGCAGCGCAGCCTGGGGGTGGGCGTCACGGTGCCCACAGGGTTTCCCGAGGACACCGGCCCCCTCGAGGGGGAAGGCGCAGCGCAGCG
>JANMWG010000432.1:0-5222 GCA_031393885.1 Betaproteobacteria bacterium
GGATGACGACCATGCCGCGCACCGCCTTCTGGTCGGCGGGCAGGAAGAACGGGATGGCGAGCAGCAGGAACGAGTTGTAAGACTTGAGCATCTCGTTGAGCAGCAGGAACGGCGTGAGCCGCTCGCCGATGAAGAACACCGGCACGCACGCGATGAGCAGCGCGAAGAACACGCCGAACAGCAGCAGCCCGACCTGCAGGCTACTCATCGAGGTTGCGCCGGAACACCCGCAGGTCGACCACGAGCTTTTCGCCGAGGAAGACGAGATAGGCCAGGCCCGCGAGCGGCCACGCGATATGGATGGCGAGCATGTTGATGCCGGTGAGGTCGGACTCCTGATCGAAACCGAACTGCGCGAACCGGTAACCGAACCAGAGAAAGATGAGCGCCACCAGTAGCATCGCCACATGGCGGACCATCCGCAACGGCGCCCGGCCGCGCGGCGTCGAGGCGGGGGCAGGATCTCGAGGTCGAAGTGCGAGCCGTCGCGCACCGCGATCATCGACCCGATCGTGATGATCCAGATGAACGCGAAGCGCGCGAGTTCTTCCGTCCACACATAGCGCGGCACCAGGTCGGTGAAGCGCGACACGATCTGCAGCGTGACCGGCACGATCAGCAGCGCCATGAGCAAGGTGAGCAGCGCCATGAGCAAGGCGAGCAGCACCTGCAGCAGGCGGTAGAACCCGTCGATCAGGATCTTCACCAACTCATTCCTGATTGGCGACGTTGCACAGCGTCCCTCACCCTCGGTCCCTCTCCCGGGGGGAGAGGGATGTCTCCTGCTTCCCTCTTCCTCCGGTCTCCTGTTTCCCTCTTCCTCCGGTCTCCTGTTTCCCTCTTCCTCCGGTCACCTGCTCCCTTCTCCCCCGGGAGAAGAGCTGGGGATGAGGGAAACCCGGGTGTCGATGGCGCGGTTGCGTTGCCGAGGGCCAGTCTTGTGGTTGTTGCGAACATCTGCTGGCGAAATGGCTGAACTTCATCGCCACGTCGTCGGCGATCGGCTTGAGCGCATCGGCCTCCATCACCTTGTTCCAGTGGTCGATGTCGCGAAACAGGAACGGCATGTCCATCAGCAGCGCCGCCTTGGCGAAGGTCGGCATGTGCGACGGCGACACGATGGCGTAATCCACCGAGATGCCCTGGTTCAGGTAGGCGAAGTAGTCTTTCTCGCCGCCCAGCTCGCTGTTGCGGTGGAGCACGAAGAGGTGACCGGCTTGCCGTAATACTTGCGGGTCAGCTCCTCGAACCTGATTCTAGTGAGCGTTCAAGATGAGCCTAACTATCCAACCACGGCCCAGCCGCTATCCAGAACAGACAAGATCATTTTGAACGCTCACTGGAATGAGCAGGGTCTTGTTGAACGTGTGCTCGTCGCCGAACTGCACAGCGCCGTGCAGGGTGATGCCCTCCGCTGCCACGGGTCGGACCATCGCGGCCGCCAGCAGCGCGGCGGCGGCGAGACCGCGGATCGAGACGTTCATCGGCGAGTCCTTTCGGGATCGGATCGGTCGGCGCAGGCCGGGCCGGCGCACCGCGCGGAAGCCTGGCCGCCGGGGTGGCCGCCTCGGCCTGAAAAAACTTCGGTGGCGGGGCTCAAGTTTCCGGTCCGGGCGCCGTTCCGCCCATCAGGGAGGCGTTGTCGCGCCGGTCCTGATCGCTGCTCGCGCAGCTCTTGATGAATGGTGATGCCCCATGAAACCAGCACTCAGAAACGTTGCTCTGTTCGCCATCGCGTTTGCCCTGCCGGGCTGCGCGCTGCAATCGCAACAACCGGATCCGGTCGCCACCGGGCGCGTGACCGGCCTCTATCGTGAAGTCAGGCCAAGCGTGTTGGTGGCAACCGACCTCACCACCGGCGACACCGGGCAGCCGCTGTGGGTCCAGGTGGCGTTTGCCCAACCTCTGGCCGATGGCAGCACCAGCGCCACGGCCCGCACCGAACCCGATCAGCGCCTGGAACTGGGCGACATGGTCGCCCTCGACATGGCCAAGCGCGGACCGGCGGCCGGGCTGCTCCCGCGCCCGACCACGGTCGCGGCGGTGATCGAGCGCTTCGATCGATATGCCCGCCACGACGGCGAGCGGCTGGTGGCATCGCCGCCGGTGCGCAATTCGCGCGTGTCGATCCTCCAGCAACTCGAGCCCTACACCGCCAAACCCTAACCGAAGGGGCAACATCCGCAGGGTTTCCCGAGGAATGTTGCGCCAGCAATCGTGGTGGGCACTACCGGTTGCCCGAAAAGGCAACATCCGCAGGATTTCCCGAGGAATGTTGCGCCCCCTGGAGGGAGGAGGCGCAGCGCAGCCTGGTGGTGGGCGTCAACTCGATTCCTGTTAGCGACATTGCTCAGCGTCCCTCACCCTAGGTCCCTCTCCCAACGGGAGAGGGATGTCTCCTGCGCCCTTCTCCCTCCGGGAGAAGGGCTGGGGATGAGGGAAACCTGAGCGTTGAATGCGGGGTTGCGTTGTTGTAGGACAGTCTTGTGGTTATTGCAGTCATCTGCAGGCGTAGTGGCTGAACTTCATCGCTAATCAGGACTCGATTTGCGCTTGCGTTTCGCGGCCTTCGGCCCGGCGGCGTCCAGTTCCTGCATCACACCCAGACTCTGCCGCAACGCCGCCTGCAGCAGATGGGCATCGACCCCCGCCGCGAACAGCCGGAAGCCGCGCGCCCAGTAGTCGCGGCTCCAGGCCTCCGACCCGCTCATGCACGCGAGCACCCTGTCGTGCTTACGCGCCGCGGCGCACAGCCGATCGATGGCGCGCAGGTATTTCGGGTGCTCGAACTGCGCCGGAATGCCGAGAAAATTGGTGAGGTCGAAGTGCCCGAGCCACAGCACGTCGACGCCGGGCACCGCGGCGATCTTGCCGATGTTGGCTATGCCTTCGGCGGTCTCGATCAGCGGCATCACCAGCGTGCGCGCATTGGCCACGCGAATCTTCTCGGCGATGTCGCCGCCCTCGAAGTCGTCGTGACTGAAGCCGAATGCCGCGCCACGCCGGCCGTGCGGTGGATAGCGCGTGCACGATACGATGAACTCGGCTTCTTCGGCGGTGCCCACCATCGGCACCATGATGCCCATGGCGCCCAGGTCGAGCGCGCGCGAGATGAAGTGATACTGGCCAGCCGGCACCCGCACCATCGGCGTGAGACCGATGCCGCGGCACAGCGAGATCTGGTCCTTGATGGTTTCGTAGCCGACGCCGCTGTGCTCCATATCGAGCAACAGGAATTCCGCGCCCGCGGACTTCACGATCTGCGGCAGGCTCGGCACGAAGAACTCGAATGCCATGGTGCCGAAGACGGCCTTGCCTTCCTTCAGCTTGTCCTTGACCGGGTTGGTGCGCATCGGTGACGACCCTCCGCGGCGTGGCCGCGCTTGACTAGCGGTGGAACCGGCCAGCCCAGCGCGGATGCGCCAGAGCCTCCGGATTGACGAGATAGGGCGGACGTTCGCCACGCGCCAGCGACACCGAGGCGCGGAACGCGCTTTCGGCGAGCCCGCGCATGCATTCGTCGGTGTGGCAGATAGCGTGCGGCGCGACGATGACGTTGTCGAACGCGAGCAGTGGGTTGTCGACCGGGGTGGGTTCGCGTTCGAACACATCGATGGCCGCGCCGGCGATGCGGCCATCGCGCACGGCATCGACCAGCGCCGATTCGACCACGGTGGGACCGCGCGACGTGTTGATGAAGTAGGCCGTGGGCTTCATGCGGGCAAACTCGGCGGCGCCGATGAGGCCGCGGGTGTCGTCGTCGAGCAGGCAGTTGATCGACACGAAATCGGATTCGGCGAGCAGGGTCGGCAGGTCGGTCATGGTGACGCCGAGATCGTCGACGTCGGCTTGGCGCACATGCGGGTCGGCGCCCAGCAGGCGCAGGCCGAAGGGGCGCGCCAGCCGCAGCACTTCGCGACCGATGTTGCCCACGCCCACGACCCCCAGGGTACGGCCGACCAGGCCCGTGCCGAGGTGGTTGCCCTTCTCGGCCCAGCGGCCATCGCGCACCAGGCGATCCTTGAGCACCATGCGGTGCGCCAGCGCAAGCACATAGGCGATGACGGAAGTACCGACCGGTCGCCGCACCGCGTCGGGCGTGATCGCCACCAGCACGCCGCGCTCGGTGCAGGCCGGCACGTCGACCGAGTCGTAGCCGACGCCGAACCGGGCCACCAGACCCAGCCGGCAGTCCGGCGCCGACAGCGTTTCGCGCGTGAGCTTGGCCGACAGCAGGCAGATCGCGTCGTAGCCGGCCGCGTGTTCAGGCGTGAGCGCGGGCACGAGGTCGGGCAGGATCTCCCATTGCACCGCGGGATCATTAAGCACCTCGAACGCGGCATCGCCGAACATGGTGCCGTCCTTGGTGACGACGTCGCGGCTGATACCGACCTTGAACGCGGCCACGGCGCTAACCCATGCTGGCGGTGAAGCCGCCATCGGCGACCAGCACATGCCCGGTGACGAACGAGGCATCGTCGGACGCGAGAAACACGCACGGCGGTCCGATCTCCTCCGGTCGCCCCCATCGTCCCGCCGGGGTGCGCTTGCAGACCCAACCATTGAATTCGGGGTTCTCGATCAGGGCGGTGTTCATCTCGGTGGCGAAGTAGCCCGGGGCGATCGCATTGACGGTGATGCCGTGGGCGGCGAGTTCGACCGCGAGTTCGCGCGTCAGCGCGTGCACGGCGCCCTTGCTGGCGATGTAGGCCGAGATCGTGGGCCGCGCCGCGATCGCGCTGATCGAACCGGTGACGATGATGCGACCTCGCTTCGCCGGGATCATCACCCGCGCCGCTTCGCGCGCGAGCACCCAGACGGCGGTGAGGTTGGTATCCATCACTCGCCGGAAATCGGCAGTCTCGAACTCGGTGAGCGGCTTGCGGTGCTGGATGCCGGCGTTGGCCACGACGATGTCGAGGCGTCCGTGACGCCGGGCGATGTCTGCGACCGCCGCCACCACCGTGGCCTCGTCGCTGACATCGAAAGCGGCGACCTCTGCCTTCTTGCCGGCGGCCACGAGATGATCGCGACGCGCTTCCAGCGCCACCTTGTCGCGCGAATTCAACACCACCGTGGCGCCAGCCGTGGCCAGCGCCTCGGCCATGGCCCAACCGAGACCGCGCGAAGCCCCGGTGACCAGGGCGACCTTCGAGGTGAGATCGAACATCATGGCATGTACTGGCCGCCGTTGACCTCGAGGATTTGGCCGGTCACGTAGC
>JANMWG010000436.1:0-5584 GCA_031393885.1 Betaproteobacteria bacterium
CAGCCATCGCAAGGTCGCGGGCTGACCCGGGTGCAGCGCGCCAAGCTCGAGCAACTGCTGATGAATCTGGTGGTCGGCTTGCTGGAGGACGGCGGCGACGATGACGCCGCTTTGGAAGCCTTGCACGACAAGTACAGCGACGTTTCGCGCAAGGGCGCCCGGCAATCGGAGCGGGACCTTACCGAGGCCATGCTGCAAGAGGTCTTCGGCATCGAGGTCGGGGATGAACATGACGCCGCAAGCGCCGACGATCTGCTGCTGCACGCCGAGAAAGTGATGCAAGAGCGCATGGCACAGGAAGCCCGGCTCGAGGAGGAACGCACTCACGAACGCGCTGGCGGGCGCACCAAGGCGGGCGGCACCAAGGCCGGGTTGGCGCAAGCACGGCGCGATCAGGCGGCCAAGGAAGTCAGTCAATCGCTGCGCGAGGTCTATCGCAAGCTTGCCAGCGCCCTGCATCCTGACCGCGAACCCGACGCCGATGCCCGGCAGCGCAAGACGCTCCTGATGCAGCGGGTCAACCAGGCCTACGCCGCCAACGACCTGCTGACGCTGCTGTCGTTGCAACTGGAGACCGAGCAGATCGACGCAGAACATCTGTCTTCCGTGTCGCCGCAGCGCCTGGCGCATTACAACGAGATATTGCGCGAGCAGCTTGCCGGTCTGAATGCCGAGATCGAGAGCTGCATCCTGCCATTCCGGCATCTGATCGGTTGGCGCCGTGCCGTGATGCCGACCGTCGTGGAGCAACAACTGAGCGTCGAGGTCGCGGAGTTGCGTGCCCAGATCCGGCAGATCGAGGATCACCTGGTTGAGTTTCGTGACCCGATCGTGTTGCGCGATAGGCTCAAACACTATGTGTTGGAGCCGGAAAGTCCGGATCCGGGCGAATTCGACGACCTGGGCGAACTGATGGATGTCTTCGAAATACTGGCGCCGGTGCATAGGGGCAGGAAGCGGCGCGGAAGCTGAAATCATCGGCGACCTGTCCCATGACGGGCGGCGCGAACCCACCAACAGGAGCCGAAATGGATATGCAGTCGCTGCAAACCTACCTGATCACGACCATCACCGATCCGGGTATCAAGATCCTTGCCGCGATCGCGTTCTGGATCGTCGGTCGCTGGCTGATCGGGCGGGTCATCGGGCTGATCCAGGCCGGCATGAACCTCACCGGCCCGGTGATCGCGGTCCGCCCGTACACCAATAACGCCCACTACTGGCAGGTTTACTTCGACACCAACGAAGCGATCGTGCGCACCTGCAAGGAGGCTGGCTGGCCCGCCCCGACCCCGACGCAGATCACGCGAATCGTGCAGGGTTGAGGGCAACCGTCGGCGGCGCGGTGGCCACGTGACCAGGCTCCGATCGATGGTGCTCCGGTGGAGCCCGTGGTGATCGGAAGGCAGGCAGTACACTGCGACCTCCCGCCAACCGCGTGACGGAGGTCTCGATGCGCTACCGCCTGCTCGGCCGCTCCGGCCTGCTGGTCTCGGAAATCTGTCTCGGTACCATGACCTATGGCGGCAAGGGCCGATGGCAGCCCATCGGACAGCTTGCGCTGGCCGAGGTCGAAGCGCAGATCAAGGCGGCGTTCGATGCCGGCGTCAACTTCATCGATACCGCAGACGTCTACTCGGAGGGCGATTCGGAAGCGCTGGTCGGCCAGGCCCTCGCGAATCTCGGCTTGCCACGCGAGCAACTGGTCATCGCCTCGAAGGTGCGGATTCGCATGGGGCCGGGACCGAACCAGGTCGGCCTGTCGCGCGGACACATCCTGGATGGCGTGAACGCCAGCCTGCGGCGCTTGCAGCTCGATCACCTCGACCTCTATCAGATCCACGGTCAGGATCTGGCCACGCCGCTGGAAGAGACGCTGCGTGCGCTGGAGGACCTGGTCCGTTCCGGCAAGGTCCGCTATCTCGGCGTGAGCAACCATGCCGCCTGGCAGATGATGAAGGCGGTGTCGATTTCGCAGCAGCGCGGGTGGAACCGCTTCGAGAGCGTGCAGGCGTATTACTCGCTCGCCGGGCGCGAGCTCGAACGCGAGATCGTGCCGATGGCGCTGGATCAGGGCTTGGGCATCCTGGTATGGAGTCCGTTGGCCGGTGGCCTGCTGTCCGGAAAATTCGCCGAGAACGACAAAGGGCCGAACGGTGCGCGACGCACGAGTTTCGATTTTCCGCCGGTCGACCGCCCGCGTGCGTTTCGCTGCGTCGAGGCAATGCGTCCGATCGCCCTGGCGCACGGCGTTTCGGTCGCACGGGTTGCCCTGTCGTGGCTGCTGCATCAGCCGGGCATTGCGAGCGTGATCGTCGGCGCGAAGACGAAGGAGCAACTCGCCGACAATATCGCGGCAACCGACCTGCGGCTGTCCGCTGCCGAGTTGCAGTCGCTCGATGCAGCCAGCCAGTTGCCGCCGGAATATCCGGGGTGGATGTTCGACCGGCAGAACCGCGACCGCTTTCCGGGCGGTGCAATCCGCTGAGAGCAGCGGGCACGCCACCACCGTGCGACCCGGTATGCGCGTGCCTGTCCGTGGGCAACAATGCGTGCAAGGCTTTTCGTAGTCATCGAAACTTCATTCTGAGGAGTCGTCCATGAATATTGCCGTCAAACCCCTCGCCGTCGCGCTGATCGCAGCCTTGTGCGGTGCCGTCGTCGCGCACGCTCAAGCACTTCCCGAAGCGACACCCGAATCCGTCGGCATGTCGCAGGAGCGGCTGCAACGCATCGGTTCGGCGCTCGGCGCGGAGGTAGACGCCGGGCGTATCGCCGGCGCCGTCGTGCTGGTGGCCCGACGCGGCAAGCTGGTCTATGCCGAATCGCTCGGCTGGCAGGACAAGGCCGCGGGCGTGCGCATGACGCCGGACTCGATCTTCCGGATCTATTCGATGACCAAGCCGCTGGTGTCGGTTGCCGCGATGATGCTGGTGGAGGAGGGCAGGCTTCAGCTCACCGATCCGGTGACGAAATTCCTGCCGGCGTTGAAGCCACCGGGCGTCAGCGTGGCGCAGGCCGACGCGGAATTCGCCAGGCTGACCTACACGACCGTGCCCGCGGTCCGCGAGATGACGGTACAGGATCTGCTGCGCCACACCGCCGGTCTGGGCTATGCCGAGATCACCCAGAACGCGCCGGTGAAGAAGGCCTTGCAGGATGCCGGCATCGCCAAGACCGGCATCGACTATGACGCGCGCGCCCTGACGCCCGCCGAGCAGGTGGAGCGACTGGCGAAGGTGCCGCTCACGCACCAGCCCGGAACAGCCTGGGAATACAGCCTCGCGTCCGACGTGCTGGGCCGCGTGGTGGAAGCGGCGTCGGGCCAGCGTCTCGCCGACTTCCTCGCGCGGCGCCTGTTCGGTCCGCTGGGCATGGCCGACACCGCCTTTTGGGTGCCGCCAGCGAAGATCGGACGACTGGCCCAGCCCCTGCCCACGGACCCCGCGGGCGGCGCCACGCTCGAGCTCATCGATGTCTCCGCCCCGCCTGCCGCCGATTCCGGTGGCGCGGGCGGCGTGTCCACGGCGGCGGACTACCTGCGGTTCGCGCAGGCGCTGCTCGATGGCGGCCGACTCGGCGGCACCCGGATTCTCAGCCGGACCACTGTCGCGCTCATGACCTCCGATCACCTCGGCACCCGCATCGCCGCGCCGGTCACGCCCGGCGAACTGTTGCTGGGCACGCCGGGCTACACCTTCGGGCTCGGGTTCGCGGTGCGCCAGGCGCCCGGCGTCGCGGGCGTGCATGGTTCCCAGGGCGAGTTCATGTGGGGCGGCTACGCGGGCACCTATTTCTGGGTCGACCCGAAGGAGCAACTGGTGGGCGTGTACATGAGTCAGATGACCGGCACCACGCGACCGTTCTATCGCCGACTGGTCAAGAACCTGGTCTACCAGGCGATCGACGACTGAACGCGAGCAGCAGATGCGAGATGGCGCGTGCATCCGCCGGCAACGGCAGCGCGTACTTGTTGCCAGGAGGGTCATGACATGAACCGTCGTACCGTAATCCAGATGCTCTGCAGTCTTGCCATCGTGCCGATCCGGGCCACTGCCGCCACCGAACCGGGCGCGGCTGCCGGCACACGCGAGGCGATCGTCCCGCTGGAACTATCGGATGCGCAATGGAAGCAGCGCCTGGCGCCGGCGTCTTATCAGGTGCTGCGCCACGAAGCCACCGAGCCGCCGTTCAGCAGCCCGCTCAATGGCGAAAAACGCAAGGGCAGCTTCCACTGTGCCGGTTGCGACCTGGCGCTGTTCGATTCGGGCGCCAAGTACGACAGCGGCACCGGCTGGCCGAGCTTCTTTCAGACGATTCCCGGCGCGGTGGCGACCAAGACCGACTTCAAGCTCGTGTGGCCGCGCACCGAATACCATTGCGCACGCTGCGGCGGCCACCAAGGCCACCTGTTCAGCGACGGTCCGGCGCCCACCCGCAAGCGCTATTGCAACAACGGCGTCGCATTGAAGTTCGTACCGGAGACTGCATCATGATTCGCGGCATCGTTCTCGCGCTGGGCATATTGGCGACAACCGGACCGGCGTCGGCGCAAACGCCTTCGACACCCGCCACACCCGCTGTCACGGCCAAGGCGATATTCGCCGGCGGCTGCTTCTGGTGCGTGGAATCCGACTTCGACAAGGTGCCCGGCGTGCTGTCCACCACGTCGGGATACACCGGCGGTACCCTGGCGAACCCGACCTACCAGCAGGTGTCGTCCAAGACCACCGGTCATGCCGAAGCCGTGCAGGTGGTCTTCGACCCTGGCAAGGTGAGCTACCAACAACTGCTCGAGAAGTTCTGGCACAGCATCGACCCGACCACCAAGGACGCGCAGTTCTGCGACCATGGCACGCCCTATCGGACGGCGATCTTCGCGGTCGACGCCACCCAGCTCGAGGCCGCCCGCAAGTCGCTCACTGCACTCGAGAAGAGCAAGCCATTCAAGGAGCCGATCGTCACCGAGATCGTGATGGCGGGGCCGTTCTATCCCGCCGAGGACTATCACCAGGACTACTACCAGAAAAATCCGATCCGCTACGACTACTACCGCTTTGCCTGCGGCCGCGATGCGCGCGTCTTGCAGCTCTGGGGGGCGCAGGCGGCGTCGCACGGGGCTGCAGCGGGCAAGTAGAAGCGGGGCGCCGGTTTGCGGACACCCCTGGCCATCGCGACGGATTTCACGGTCGCCAGCCAATCGAACGAAAGGGTGCCGTCCAGCCTGATGCCCGAGCAACTCTCGCGAGCGGGGTTCGAAGCTGCACGCAAGCCCACGGATCGGCTGTTCTTCGCGATCCATCCGAGCGCGGACGCCGCCGCGCTCATCGCACAGTTGGCCGATAGGCTGCGCGTTGCACATGGATTGAAAGGCAGGCTGCTGCCGACGGATCGCTTCCACGTGACGCTGCACCACCTCGGCGACTATCCAGGTCTACCGCAGGATGTCGTCGCTGCGGCGGACGCAGCGGCCTCAGGCCTTGCGGCTCCACCGTTCGAGGTCGTGTTCGACCGCGCGGGAAGCTTCTCCGGCAAACCGGGTAACCGGCCACTCGTCCTGCGCGGAGGCGATGGCGTCATCGCA
>JANMWG010000497.1:0-6516 GCA_031393885.1 Betaproteobacteria bacterium
AGGCCGTCGTTGTTGACCACCAGGCCACCGTCGATGAACAACTTGCTGCCGTCATCGGACTCGGTGAAGAAGCTCACGCGACCGGCCGCGCCGATCCAGACCTTGCCGCTCCAGCGCGCGAAGAACAGATCGTTGTTCACGCCCGGCGCAAAACTGCCCAGGGTCGATGCATGGTTCACCGTCGTTTCGATGCGGGTGCTGACGGCGTTGGCATTGGTGAAGAACGGCCGGAATCGCTGGCCGATCACCCGCCCGCTGAGGATCTCGTCCACCGTCGAGATCGCGCCGTTCGCGAACGGGCCTTCCTGAGACTCGTTCCAGTAGCGCGCCGTGAGACCGCCCGTGCTGTAGCTGTCGAGCGACAGGAACTGCAGGCCGCGCTCCACGCCCGAGGCCTGCTGCCACTTCAGGCCGGCGAACTCCGCCAGGTCGCTGACGGTGTTGCCGTCGAAGGACAGGCTCTGCAACTGGTCCATCAGCTTGATCGGCCGCAGCTCGTTCGGCACGTTCGAGGACAGCGACTGGATGAGCGGATTGAAGTCGAGTGCCAAGTGTTGCAGGTTGAGCAGACCGGCGCGGAAGTTGATGGCGTCTCGGTAGACACCGACGACGTCATCGGTCGCCGGGCCGGTGCTCAGGGCCCCGAACTGCCGCTTCTGCAGCCGCAGCAGTTCGTCGGCGGACAGGTTGTTGTTGGCGAGGTTCAGGCTCTCGAGATTGATGGCGAAGTCGAGCCCGCTCAGGTTCTGCACGTTGCGCGACGAGGCATCGAGCAGCTGCAGCTCGGCCAGGCGACTCGCGAGGATGCGCTGCTGCCAGGCAACCCCGGTGGTGAGAGAAGCATCGGTGCGGTCCGAGCCGCCATCGATGTGGACCAGCGGGCGTCCCGCGTAGTCGAACGTGATCGGCAGGCCGAGCGCCTCGGCGATGGCAACGCGCAGGCCGTCGTCCTTGATCGCGATCAGCGCATCGGTGAACGGCCGGATCGGCAACGGCGACAGTTCGCTGCCGTCGGGATCGACGCGGGTTTCGCGCCCGAGGTCGAAATCGCGGACTTCGAAACCTTCGCCGATGAAGCTGTCCTTGCCGCTGTCGCCGGTGAGCCGGTCGACGTTGGCATTGCCGACGACCAGATCGTCGCCGTCGCCGCCGGCGATCCGGTCGCGATCGGTGGTCGGGTGCGAGTTGCCGAGCTTGGGCGCAGACACCTCGACCTTGAACGCGGAATCCTGCGCGACCGCGCCGTCGGGACTGTAGACACGCAGGTAGAAGCTGCCGGCCTTCACATCGCGCAGGTCGATGATGGAGGTGCCGCGCGAGATCAGCTGGCCTTCCCGGGTGTAGAGATCGGCCAGCACGCCCTTGTCGCGCGGGATCAGCTTCAGACCGGTCTTGCCGGGCTGGCCGCCGCCCGCCATGGCAAGCCCGATCTGGTCATGCGTCGAGGTGTTCTCCACCCGTACCGTCAGCCGGGTCTCGCCACGCGCGAGAGCAGCGCGCACCGCCGCGGTGAGATCGACCTCGGTCGGGGCGCCGGCAATCTGGCCGGCCGTGCTGAAAGCGGCCGCAGTCTGGTAATCGAGCACCGTCTGCTGGTCGTCGCCTTCACCCTTCAGGACGCTGACCTTCACGTCGATCGGCGGCGGCACGATCTGGTCGAACACCCGGGTCCCGCCCTCGGTGCCATCGGTCACCCAGAGTTTGTCGCCGGACCGGAAAAACAGGCGCCCGCCCTGCGCGTGCAGTTGATCAGGACCATTGCCTGCTGCGGTGATGAGGCTCGTGGCACCCGTGGCAGCGTTGGTGACGAACAGTTGCTGGTAGCGCACGAAGAACAGGCGCGTGCCCGCATCGGTGTCCACCGCCGTGAGCTGGCTCGGGTCGGAACCGGGGACGCCCGCGATCGCGTCCGTGATCCGGACCGTGCCCACACCGGTGCCATCGGTTCGCCAGAGTTCGCGCCGGGTCGACGTGTCGTTGGCCACGAAGAAGGCGAAATTGCCGGCCCGCGTGAAATCGGTCGGGAACGAACTGTTGACGACGCCCGGCCGGAAGGTGGACACGGGGAGTTGTTCGATCGTCCCGAAGATCCCGCCCCTCCTCACGAATCTGCCGGCGCGGTCGGACGGATTCACATTGAACAGCAGGCCGGCACTGCTGGTGTCGGCCGAGGTCGAATCGAGACTGTAGACCTCGGTCCCGGTGCGGAACGCCGTGGTCAGGTTGAGGCCGTCGAATGCATCCCGGGCCTGGAACACCACACGTCCGTTCGGCAGCACGGTCAGCCCGTTCGGACCCGAGAAGTCACCCGGAAGGTCGGACACGCGCGTGAAGGCGCTGCCGTCGTAGCGGTAGACGTCGCGGTCGAAGCCGCTGGTGCCGGGAGCCGCGCTGAACAGAAGGGTATCCGGCCCTGCGGCTGTGAGTTCGGCCACGAATCGGAACAGGCCCTCGCCGATTTCAGTGACTGCGGCATCGCCGCCGGCGACCTTGAACAAGGCCGAGTCCTGGTTCGCGAGGGCGCCGTTGAAGTACAGCGTGCGGCCGACCGCGGTCAGCTCGAAAAGATTCACCAGTGCCGAGGTTCCGATCTGGACGGTGCTGGAACCGTCATTGCGGAACAGCCGGTCCACCCCGGCGTTGTTGGCGACGAAGTACAGCGCATCGCCGCTGCGCGCCGACGCCTGGCTGGCCGCGAAGCCGATGGCAGCACCGCCGGCGAGACTGAACCGGGTGATGCGCGAGGTGCTGCTGGTGAGCACCAACGCCTCGGACACATCGGTCGACACGGCGATGTCGCCGGCACCGAAACCCGCGCCGGCCAGGGCGGCGGCAATGGCGTCGGCGAGGTCCTGACGCAGGTCGTTGCGCGCAAGATTGGCGTGGGTGGCCGTGTCTTCGAGTGCCAGGGCGACCGTCGTCGAACGACCGTCGGCGGTGACGATGCCCAGATTCAGCGGCACACGGATGGCGGGCCGCCCGTCGGTCGGCGCTGCGGCCACGGCCGTCAGCGCCACGCTCCGGGCCGTGGTCTGGCCTGCATCGAATCCGAGCGATGTCGCGCCGCCGATCGCGACCTGATGGAACGCCGGATCGTTCGCGGTGAGTACGAGATGCCCGGCGTTCAGGCCGGTGCCGGCAGCGAAGCCAACGGCGTTGGCGTTCAGGCCCAGCGTCGCGAGGCGCGACGACAGCACCGCATTCAGATCGGCAGCCCAATCGGCCGCCGTCAGGTTGCCGGCAACGGCGGCGGCGGCAAGGGTGAGATTCAGCACGCGCGGCGCGGTCACGCCGACCTGGTCGAGCGTAACCGTGAAATCGAGATCGGCGGTGAACGTGGCCGCATCGGGCACCGCACCGGTCGCGGTCGTGCGCACGTTCTGGAGCGATGCCTGGGTGCCGGTCGGATGCCCGTCGAGCAGGGTGCCGAAGCCGATGCCGCCGGCATCGCGCGTGAGCAGTTGCACGATGGCGGCATTGTTCGCGGTGAAACGGAAGGCGCCGTTGTTCAGGCTGGCGGTGATGTCGTTCGCGGCCAGCCCGGCCGGTCCGCCCAGTGCCGTCAGGCGTGCATCGATGCGCGCCTGCAGATCGGCGCGCAGATCATCTGCCAAGCCGTTGCCCGCCGTGTCGGCGCGCGGCACGGTCACGTCGAGGACCACGCGTTGCCCCGCTGTCGTCAGCACCTCGAGGGCAAAGCTGGTGTCCACCGCCGGGATGCCGTCCAGCGGCGCGGGCGCAGCGGCGGTGAGCACGCTGGTACCCAGTGCCGCGGTGAACTGCGACGGCGTACCGAGGACATCGGAAACCTTGACCGTCCCTTCAGCGGTGCCGTCGCTCTTCCAGAGCTCGGCGCCGCCGCTGCTCGCATTGGCGGTGAAATAGAGCGTGCCGCCTACGTCGACCAGATTCGCGGGCGCGGAGCCGGCCGCTCCGGGATTGATGTCCTTGACCCGCCGGGTGCCGCCGGTGGTGCCGTCGGTGGCCCAGAGTTCGTTGCCCTTGTCGGCGTCCTGCGCGGTGAAGAACAGCAAACCGCCGGCTGCGGTGATATTGCCGACGTTCGTCGGCGAGGCCACCGGCGCAACCGCGCCCGGGGCATCGAGCACGAGTTTCGCCCCCTCGAGCATCTCCGGATGTCCGGCGTACTGCAGGAACTGCCCGAGGTCGAACTCGAGGAGTCCGCCGCTCGACACCTCTATCTGGATGGAATAGGCCCGCGCGAACGTCTGCTGGACGGCCCGTGCGCTGCCGACCACGACATTCCCGGCGCTGCCCTGGTCCGCTCCCAGGTTGCTGCCGAGCAACTGCACGCTACGCTCGAAGGTCGGATTGGCGGCATCGCCGTCGAAGCCGTTGTCGAAGGCGATCACACCGGCGCCATCAAAGCCGGCGTCGCCATCCTTCCAGCCGAAGTAGTAGCCCGGACCCACCGCATCAGAGCCGTTGTCGATGGCGTTGAAGTCGAAGGTGTGCTGCGTGCCACCGCCCACCTGCTGGGTCTGGCCCACACCGGTGATCTGATAGCGGCCGTCATCCAGCAGCTTGAAGATGAGCGGCGTGATGGCCCGGGTGCCGCTGAAGGCCCCGGCCTGCAGCGACCAGCGCGTGAAGCGACCGTACTGATTGATGCTGTCCGCGACGAAGAGGCCGCCGCTGATGCCATCGACCAGGCTGCGCTCGACGATGCGTCCGCCGACGGTCCCCGGTTGCGTGATCAGCCCCTTGCCCGGGTTCTGCGGGTCGACCGCCTCGATGAACGAATCGACCACCCCCGGCGAGACCCGGATCGCATTGCCGGTGTCGCCGTCGCCCAGCGTGGTGAAGCGATACCACTGCTGCGTCTCGCCCTGGCGCAACACGAAGTCATCGCGACCATCGCCATTGATGTCGAGCGTCTGGAAGACTTCCGGGCGACCGGTGTTGGTGTCGACCAGGAAATCCCCGGCGCCCGCGACCGAGGTGTTGAGCAGGTCGATGATCTGGTCCTGCGCTGGCAAGGCCGGCGGCGCGGACGCGCCGTAACCGACATACAGCTTGCCCGCGCCGGGGACGATGCCTTCGGTGACGTAGTCGGCACCGATGGCGCCGAGCAGCAGGTCGTCGACGCCGTCATGGTTGATGTCGATGCCCGGCACCGCCGCCACCGTGCCAAAACGGTCGAACTCCGACTGTCCGCGGATCACGGCATCGGCGCTGGTCAGGGTCACATTGCCGCCGCGTTCCGTGGCCGAGAACACGACATAGGCCGCGCCGCGCTCGTCGACATCGAGCACGTTGCCGGTGCCGGTGGCCGTGGTGGTGCGCGTGGGCTCGCCGATCAGCAGGTCGGCCTTGCCGTCGGCATTGAAATCGCCTGCCGTCACATTGAGCACGCCGCTGTAGGTGACGCCTACGGGAATGGACGAGGCCTGGTCGCGACGCACGGTGATCAAGGCATCTTCCGGCTTGAGCACCGTGGAGGTGCCGGCGAATTCGCTGCGACCGGCGAACACGAATAGCCCGCCTTCTTCATTGCGATCGGTCGGACCGGTCTTGCGACCCTCGAAGGTGCGACCGATCGCGAAGTCGTCGTAGCCATCGTGGTTCAGGTCGCCGAGCTCGGCCACCGATCCGCCGATGCCGAAGCCGGCAACGATCGCGGTGTCGTTCTGCCCGAGCGTGAGGAAGGCACTGCCGGTGCGGCCCCTGAACAGGTGCACCTCGCCGTAGCTCGGAATGCGGTCGGCGAGCGTGCCTTCTCCGCCCGACCCGGCGGCGGTGCCGAAGGTGATCGCGCCCGTATCGGCGATCAGCACATCGTCGAGGCCGTCTCCATTGACATCGCCAGCGACCGTGGTGATGAAGCGCGGGCTTGCCACCGCGGAACTGGAGGCGGCGTTGATGCCGCCGCCGTCTAGCAGCAGCGCCTGCGCCCGGGTCCGGATCGATGCCTGGAAGCCGGCATTGCTCACGTCCTGGTAGTTGAACGACGCCAAGGCGAAGCTCGACCACGTGTTGCGGGCGCTGCTCGCGCCGCCCCACAGCTTCTGACCGGACAGGACTTCTCCCATGCGAGCACTGCCGAAGACGTTGAAGGTCTGGTCGCTCGTGACCAGCAGGTCGGCGAAGCCGTCGTCGTTCCAGTTGAGCACCGACAGGCTGGCGCCCGGGTTCGAGAGCTCGGGGCGCAGGTTGATGCTGGCGAACGTGGATGCACCGTCGAGCTGGCGCACCCGGTTCTGGCCTGCGACCCCGAGGACCTTGTCGATCCAGGCGCGGTCGATGACGCGCGGCACGTCGATCAGGCTGACATCGCGCGGACCACCCATGATCGCGGTGATGACGGTCTGCGTGTCGTCGTCGGAGCGGCGGAAGAACACCAGATCGGTGTAACCGTCGCCGTTCACATCGCCCATGCGCTCGGCGGCGCGACCGACGTCGGCGGAGATCAGCACATCGGCTTCGTCGGCGATGCCGGTCACGCCGTCGAGCTTGACCGGCCCGAACAGCAGATAGCTGCCGAGATCGCCGTGG
>JANMWG010000498.1:0-15101 GCA_031393885.1 Betaproteobacteria bacterium
TGAGGAGCGAAGGGACAGCGCCCACAGGGTGCCAGCGGCCGGAGGCCGCTGTCGTTCGGCAGGCACAGACAGTCCGCAGGGACTGTCTGTGTCCGGCCTCACCCCCGAGGACGCTGCGCCCCTTGGAGGGGGAAGGCGAAGCGCAAGCGCAGCCTGGGGGTGGGCGTCACCTTCCACAGGGTGCCAGCGGCCGGAGGCCGCTGTCGTTCGGCAGGCACAGACAGTCCGCAGGGACTGTCCGTGTCCGGCCTCACCCCCGAGGACGCTGCGCCCCCTCGAGGGGGACGGCGAAGCGAAGCGGAGCCTGGGGGTGGGCGTCACCTAGGCGAGGGTTTCCAGGTTCGCGCACACGGGGAGCGCCTGGCCGCTGACGTGCCGGCCGGCATCCGAGGCGAGGAACAGCGCCATGTTGGCGATGTCCTGTGCCGTGACCATGGTGCGCATCGACACCGCCTGCACCATGCGCCGCTTCTGCTCCTCGATGCTGATGCCGTAGGCCTGCGCCTTTGCGGCGGCGACCCGGTCGATGCGATCGCCTTCGACGATGCCGGGCTGGATGCAGTTGACGCGCACGCCTTCCGGACCAGCCTCGATGGCGAGGCTCGCGGAGAACCCGACCACGGCCCATTTCGCGGCCGCGTACGGGCTGCGCAACGGAAAGCCCAGCCGCCCGGCCGCGGACGACAGATTGATGATGCTGCCGCCGCCGGCGGCCTTGATCATGGGCATCGCCAGGCGGGTGCAGTAGAACAGCGCGTTCAGATCGACCGCGATGCATTGCTCCCAGTCGGCGATCGCGATGTCTTCGATCCTGCCGGTGGGGCCGGCGACGCCGGCGTTGTTGATGAGCACGTCGAGGCCGCCGAGAACCCGGGTCACGTCGTTGAACAATCGCTCGACCTGCGCGACGTCGGACACGTCGCAAACGGTAGCGGTGATCGTGGGCCTCGCGGCTGCGAGTTCGGCCAGCGCCGCCGTGTCGATGTCGCAGATGTGCACGCGGGCGCCGGCATCGGTGAAGGTCTCGGCCATGGCGCGCCCGATTCCGCTCGCGCCCGCCGTGATGAGCACCCGCTTGCCCGGTACTGACAGGTCCGGTTTCATGTGTTCTCCCCCTCTGGCCGTTGCGGCCGTGTTTTTCTCCGACCGAGATTCTAGCCGACGCTGTGCAGTACGCACGGTTCGTCGCGACAGGCGAACACCTCGATGGTCACATGCTGCAGCGCGGAAAGGTCGGCGAGCAGCGTCTTGTAGTGCTCGGCCGAGCGCGGCAGGTGCGTCGCGACCGACACGATGACGGCGTGGCCGCTGCCGCCGATGCGCCACAGTCGCAGATCGGCGACGCGGTTGTCGGCATCGGCTTCGATGCGATCGACGATCTCGGCCTTGAGTCCCAGATCGTCTTCCGCATCGAGCAGCATGTGTCCGCTCGACCGCAGTAGACCCCATGCCCACCACCCGATCAGGATCGAGGCCGCGATGGCGACGCCCGGGTCGAGCCAGATCCAGCCGAACCACTTGCCGGCAACCAGCGCGCCGATCGCCAGGACCGAGGTGAGTGCGTCGGCGATGACGTGCAGATAGGCGGCGCGCAGGTTGTGGTCGTGGTGGTGGGCGGGTTCGCGGGTGCGCTCATGCTCATGCTCGTGATCATGGTCGTGATCTCGATGGTCATGAGGTGCTTCACCGGTGCGCGCCGCGCGGTCGGGTTGCGGGTGGGCATGATCGTGTCCGCCGCCCAGCATCACCGCGCTCGCGATGTTCACGGCCAGGCCCACGCAGGCCACCACGATGGCCTGATCGAAGTGCACGCCGATCGGATGCACCAGGCGGATGACGGATTCGACCGCCATCCAGAGGCCTGCCACCGCCAGCAGTAGCGCGCTCGAGTAGCCCGAGAGCGCTCCGACCTTGCCGGTGCCGAACGAGAATCGCTCGTTGTCGGCGTGGCGCCGCGCGAAGGAATAGGCGAAGGCGGCAATGCCGAGCGCCGCGGCATGCGAGCCCATGTGCCAGCCGTCGGCGGTGAGCGCCATCGAGCCGGTGAGATAGCCGGCGATCAGTTCGCCCACCATCGTCACCAGCGTCAGGACGAAAACGAGCCTGGTGCGCGCCTCGGAGGTATGTTGGCCCGCCGGCACCGATGCCCGGGCCTGGCGCCAGCGCTCGAGTTGCGCGGCCGGCGTTTGACGAGTGTTCACGATGACGGGCCCGATGCGGTCATCCGGCCGCCAGGTTGTCCGCCGCGAATTCCCAGTTCACCAGCCGGTCGATGACCGCGTTCACGTAGTCGGCGCGCCGGTTCTGATAGTCGAGGTAGTAGGCGTGCTCCCAGACGTCGATCGTGAGCAGCGGCGTGGCGCCCTGGGTCAGCGGTGTTTCCGCCGCCGGCGTCTTGACGATCTTGAGCTTGCCGCCGGCGTCCCGCACCAGCCAGCCCCAGCCGGCGCCGAACTGCGAGACCGTGACCTGCGCGAACTGCTTGCGGAACTCGTCGAAGCCGCCGAACGATTCGTCGATCGCCCGCGCCAGCGCGGCCGGTGGTTTGCCGCCGCCACCGGCGCGCATCGAGCGCCAGTAGAAAGTGTGGTTCCAGACCTGGGCGGCGTTGTTGAAGATGGCTGCCTGCTCCGGCTTGCCGGCCGTGGCGCGGACGATCTCTTCGAGCGTCATGTCGGCGAACGGCGTGCCGGGGGCGAGCTTGTTCAGGTTGTCGACGTAAGCCTTGTGGTGCTTGCCGTAATGAAAGCCCAGGGTCGTGGCGGAGATCACCGGGTCGAGCGCCGAGTCGGCGTAGGGCAGGGGTGGCAGCGTGAACGGTGCCGCGGCATGCACCCGTGAGGTGCTCAACGGCAGCGCCGTTGCCAGCGCGAGCGTGGAAGCGGATTGCAGGAACCGGCGACGGTCGAACGGGCGGGGGTCTGACATGGAAGGCTCCTCGGTGGCCGATGCACGGATCGGTCTCCCGAAAAGTGTACCGGTCCTCGGGGGGCGTCGCGGAGGTTTCTGCGCGCTAGCGCCGCGCGCTGGCTGCGCGGCGTCCGGATTTCGCCTTGGCGGTTGCGGGCGCCTTGCCGGTGGTCGAGCAATCGGCGCACAGGCCCTTGATCGTCAGATCGACCTCCACCGGCGTGAAGCCCAGCGGAAGCTTGGGCGCGAGGCCGGTGCCCAGATCGTCGAGACAGATGACGCGGCTGCACGCGTTGCACTTGAAGTGCGCGTGGTGATGCGACTGGGTCGAGGTGACGGCGTTGAAGCGCCACACGCGGTCGCCGCCGCTGATGCGATACGCGAGCGCCTGCTGGGTGAGCCAGTCGAGCACCCGGTAGACGGTGACGCGGTCGATCCCCGAAGCTTCGGACAATCGGCCTTCGATGTCGCCGTGCGTGAGCGCGCCGTCCGCCTTGAGCAGGGTCGCGAGGATCTCGATGCGGGCATTGGTGACACGCGCGCCCGTGGTGCGGATGAGTTCCTCTGCGGTCACTCGGAAATTCACGGCCATGATGGTCTCGGCGGCGATGGGGCGTGAACACATTAGATCATGTCGGGTGAGGCCACGCCAACGCGCTTACATCTCGCAATATGCCAAGCGGAGTAGAAGAAACGTCAGGTGTCATGCAGCCTTGATCAACGGGTTCGCAGGCGCCATGCCATCAGGCCATAGGCCATCGCCACGATCGCGACCAGTGCGCAGCCGACCGCCGAGTAGGCCGCATCGCCCAGTTCGAAGCGCGGATCGATGCGGGTTGCGATGCCGTAACCGGCAACGCCGAACGACATGGCGACGATCACCCAGCCCAGAGCCCGGCGAAACCGTTGCGCGCGTTCGCGCTCGGCGCGCCGCAACATGCTCGCCACCAGGCGGCTGTCGAGGGTGTCGGTCACGACCATGCCGCCGGTGAACACCAGCCCGATCAGCAAGGCGCCGCCGAGTCCGCCAGCGGTGGTGGCCACATAGCCCCATGCCGCCGCCTGTGTCGCAGTGTCGAACACCAGCGCGAACAACATGCCGACACCGACCACCGCGGCGGGATGGCTAGCCTGGCGAAATCCGCGCGGCAGCAACCACGTGCGCCACCCGACCGCGTGATAGTCGCCGTGCCGCAGCAGCGCCTGGAGATTGAGCGCGCCCACGAACAGCAGCAGCAAAACCGGCAGCCAGCCCGCGACCTCGGCGAGCCGGGCAGGGATTGCCACGCGCGTGCTGACGAGCCCGACACCGAGTGCGATGAGTGTCACCATCCCCCCGTGCCCGATCGAGAACAGGGTCCCCACCCAGGGCGCCATGCCCGGACGCTGGTCGAGCGCGCGGATGGTGAGACCGTCGATCACCGCGATGTGATCGGGGTCGAGGCCGTGTCGCAGGCCCAGGGCGAGCATCAGGCCGAGGCCTGACAGGGACAGCAGATCACCTTGGAACATGTGGCCGGGAACGGTGGAATCGCTGGCCACAGCGTACTACGGTTGCGGCCCCGCACACAGAAATGGAGCCGCCGGGTGCAAGGCCCCCGCTCGGGACCTTGCACCCGGCATCGTACCGCTACTTCCTGGCGAAGCCGCCGCGGATCCAGTCGACGCTCTTCATGCCGTCGGGCGGGCTGATCTGGTCGGGAGGGAAATACTTGACGTTGGTCAGGGTGACCCGGCCATCGACCTGGCGGATGGTGCCGTAGGGCACGTGCTGCACCGCCTGGTGGCCCTTGCCGAGCGACATGTCGACGATGCCGGAGACCGATTCGAACTTGAGGTATTCCAGCGCCGCGATGATGTCTTCGTCGCCGGGCGCACCCTTGCGAACCTTGGTCGCTTTTTCGTAGGCGGCCTTGGCGCCGAAGAATGCGGTCGCCATGTGATACGACGAATACACGGCGGTCGCCTTGAACTGATCGCGGAAGGCCTTCTGGAACCACTGGTTGAGCCGGGTCGCCGGCGCGAACGGGCCGTTCGGCCCGCGCGCGCCGATGATGGTGCCGTCGGGCAACTGGCTGCCGAGCTTTTCGAGGATGGTGTCGCCGCAGATGATGATGTTGGGCATCTTCTTCAGCAGGCCGCGCGGTGAGGCCTGCAGGACAAACGCTTCGAGGTCACCGCCCCACAGCGAGTTTTGCACGATCTCCGCATTGCTCGCGAGCACCGCCGAGACCTCGGTGCTGTACTGACCGGCGCCGAGCTTGGGTGTGACATTGGTGCCGATCTGCGCGGCCGGCTTGATCACCTTGAGGGTTTCGGTGAAATCGCTCCAGGCGTCCTGACCCCAGGCGTAGTTGGGGTTCACGCCGGAGAACAATTTGAGGTTCGGATACTGGTCGGCGATGTAGCGGGCGGCCGCGACGTTCTCCTGGGTTGCCATCGTCGTGGTCCGGAACACGTAGTGATAGCTCGCCTCCTCGAACACACGGTTGGTCGCGCAGTCGAAGAGCACGGTGAATTTCTTCATTTCCTCGGCCACCGGTGCGACGGCGAGGCAGTCGCCGCTCGAGATGACGCCGATCACCATGTCGACATCCTGCCGCGACACCAGATTGCGATACTCCGTCACCACCTTGGTCGGACCGCCGGCCTCGTCGACGTAGACGAGCTCGATCGGGCGCCCGCCGAAACCCTTTTGCTCGTAGCCGGGCACCACGCCGCCCTTGTTGAAGGCTTCGGCCAGCAGGTCGGCGGCGTTCTTCGCCGGCACGCCGAACGGACCCGCGGCCGGCCCCGACAGAAACGTGATGACGCCGATCCGCAGCGGTTTTTCCTGGGCCGCGGCGAGCCCGGAATATAGCGACAGCATCGATGCGATGGCGAACGCGACGAACGACGGCAGCGCGCGGATCATGTGGGTCTTCCTCCAGTGTGGTTTTCTGGTGTCGAATGCCCCGGCAACCGCCGCGACATTCGACCTGGGCACGAGTATACAAGCGGCTCACCGTGTGCCAACCGTCCGATACAATCGGACGTGGTGGTTCTCCCGACGCCCGCTCCCGCACCAACGACCGCCCGTTCCCATCGTGAAGATTCTGGCCCTCGACTGTTCCACCGAGATGTGTTCCGCCGCGCTCTGGATCGACGGTGCGGTCGAGCAGCATCTCGAACTGGCCGGGCAGCGCCACTCCGAGCGCCTGTTACCCATGGTGTCGTCGCTGCTGGCGGCCGCCGGTATCGGCCTGCGCAACCTCGATGCGGTGGCGGTCGCCACCGGTCCGGGCACGTTCACCGGGTTGCGCATCGCGGTGTCGGTGGGCCAGGGCCTCGCATTCGGTGCCGATCTTCCGGTGGTGCCGGTCGGCAGTCTCGAGGCACTGGCCGCGGGTGCCGACGCGCCGCGGGTCATGGCGTGCCTCGATGCCCGCATGGACCAGGTCTACTTTGCCGCTTACCGTCGCGTCGAAAGCGGGCTCGAAGAGGTGACCGCGCCCGCACTGGCTGCGCCTGAGCACCTGCCTGCGTTGCCGGCAGGGTCCGAATGGACGGGGGCCGGCAATGGCTTCGACCGTTTCGCCCCGCGCCTGGCCCGCGCGTGGCCGGGCCTCGCCCGATGGATTCCGGGGGTTGTCCCGGAAGCGCGCCATGTTGCGTCGATCGCCGCGGTACGCTTGGCGATGGGCCGAAGCCAGGCGCCTGACCAGTTGCTGCCGCTCTACGTGCGCGACCGGGTCGCGCTCACCACGGCCGAGCGATGAGCGCGCAACTCGAAGCCCTGCCGCGCTTTCGCCCGATGCGGGAGGCCGACCTCGACGTCGTGCTCGGGGTCGAGAACGTCATCTATCCGCATCCGTGGTCCCGTGGCAACTTCGAGGATTCGCTGCGGGCCGGTTATGGCTGCTGGCTGCTCGACTGGCGCCAGGCGCTGGTCGGCTATGGCGTGCTGATGCCCGGCGCCGGCGAGGCGCATCTGCTCAACATCAGCGTCGCCCGCGACTGGCAGCGGCAGGGCCATGGCCGCGCGCTGCTCGAATTCTTCGTGGCGCGCTCGCGTGAACTGCGCGCCACCGCGCTGTTTCTCGAAGTGCGCCCTTCCAATACGGCTGCACGGGCGCTGTACGCCGGCCAGGGTTTTCGTGAACTGGGCCGTCGTCCCCGCTATTACCCGGCGGCCGACGGCCGCGAAGACGCCATCCTGATGGGACGCCAGTTGTGACGACCCGCGGCCGTGTGCTCGACGAACTCGGACTCGGGCCCGAGTGGGTGCGGCGCGATCGCGCGGTCGCCTCGTCGGCAGGCGTGCCGTCGCCCCCGGTCGCCGGCGACGGTCTGGTGCCGGGCGCGGCAATCGCCGACCCGGACGAGCGCACCGAATCGATCCTGCGCATGGACTGGGCGCAGTTGAAGGCATCCGTCGCCGGTTGCACGGCGTGCGGCCTGTCGGGCACCCGCAACCGCACGGTCTTCGGCGTTGGCGACGAGGCCGCGAACTGGCTGTTCGTGGGCGAAGCGCCGGGCGCCGACGAGGATGCGCAAGGCGAGCCTTTCGTAGGTCAGGCGGGGCGGCTGCTCGACAACATGCTCGCCGCCATCGCCCTGGCGCGCGGCGCCGACGTGTACATCGCCAATGTCGTGAAGTGCCGCCCGCCCGGCAATCGCAACCCGGATGCGGTCGAGGCTTCCTGCTGCGGGCCGTATCTCCAGCGCCAGATCGAGCTGTTGCGTCCGCGGCTCATCGTGGCGCTCGGCAAGATCGCCGCAGCCAACCTGCTCGGGCGGGAGAGCACGATCGCCGCCTTGCGCGGACAGGTGCACTCGTATCGAGGCATCCCGCTGATCGTCACTTACCATCCTTCGTATCTGCTGCGCAGCCTTGCCGACAAGGCGCTGGCCTGGGAAGACCTGTGCTTCGCGGTCGAGACCATGCGCCGGCTGACGGCGGCGGGGTCCTGAATGTCGAATTCGGTAACGCTCTCGATCATCACCAATTCGCTCATCACGGGTGCGAAGGCATTCGGCTGGTTCGTGACCGGTTCGCCCACGCTGTTCGCCGAGACCGTGCACTCGTGCGCCGATGTCGGTAACCAGTTGCTGCTCAAGGTGGGCGAAGTCCGCGCCGACCACACGAAAACGGCCACGCATCCCCTCGGGCGCGGCCAGAAGCGCTTCTTCTGGGCGCTGGTGTCGGCGGTTTCCATCTTTTTCGTCGGCGCCGGTGTCACCATCTATCACGGCATTCATTCGCTGCTCGTGCCTGCCTCGGTCGAGCCGTTCACGCCACTCGCCGTCGGCCTGCTGCTGTTTTCGCTGGCGCTCGAACTCTTCACCTTCTTCGTGGCGTTGAAGGAGATCGGTGGCTTTCGTGGCCTGCGCGAGAACCGCTCCAACACCTCCGTCCTCGCGGTGCTGCTCGAAGACCTGGTGGCGGTCATCGGCATCCTGCTCACGTTGTTTGTGGCTGGCTGGTCGAGCCTGATCGGACCCGATCCGGTCATCGACGCCGGCGTATCGCTGGTGGTGGGTGTGATGCTGGGCGCCATGGCGCTCTTCCTGGCCAACATCAACGGGCGCATCCTGATCGACGCCGCCGATGTCGACCTCGACCGGGCGCTCGAACAGCGGCTCGTCGCAATGGGCGTGCGCGCGCGGGTGGCCTCGATCACCTTCGATGTCGACCGCGCCGTCGTGTTCGTTCACGCTGAAGGCGACGCCAGCGAACTGCCGCGAACAGCGCAGGTGATCGGCGACGACCTGTGCAGCCATGCCGATGAGCAACTCGGCAAGCACGTGGATTCGGTGTACTGGCAGTTCGCGGGCTTGAGATCGGCTGCCGCAGCCCCCATGACCGCCGGGTAGGCGTTGAACAGGAGCCCGAAGACATGAAGCGTTTTGCAGTGGTGCTGATGCTGGCGTGTGCGACCCTGCTGTCGGGGTGCGGATACAACTCGATCCAGGCGCTCGACGAGGAGACCAAAGCCTCGTGGAGCGAAGTCGTCAACCAGTACCAGCGCCGCGCCGATCTGGTGCCCAACCTGGTCAACACCGTCAAAGGCTTCGCCCAGCAGGAGAAAGACGTGCTGCTCGGCGTGACCGAAGCGCGCGCCAAGGTCGGAAGCATCCAGGCAACCCCCGAGCTGGCGAACGATCCGGCCGCGCTCGACCGCTTCATCAAGGCGCAGGGCGAGATGACATCGGCCTTGTCGCGCCTGCTGGTGGTCACCGAGAACTACCCGCAACTCAAGTCCGACCAGAACTTCCGCGATCTTCAGGCCCAGCTCGAAGGCACCGAGAATCGCATCACGGTGGCGCGCAACCGCTACATCAAGAGCGTGCAGGAATACAACACGACCATCCGGCAGTTCCCGGCCAACCTCACCGCGATGGTGATGGGCTACAAGCCGAAGGCCAACTTCACGGTCGAGAACGAAGCGGTGATCGCCAAGCCGCCCACGGTGGATTTCGGCACCGCCAAACCGGCGCTGCCGGCGCCCGCGAAGTAACGCCAGATGTTTCGGCTCGCCCGCAGCATCGCCCTTGCAGCCCTGCTGTTGGCGGGTGCGGTCGGGGCGGAGGTCGCGATTCCGCCGGTGGCGCGGGTCACCGACCTGACCGGCACGCTGCCGGTGGCCCTGCAGCAGGCGCTGCGCGACAAGCTCGAAGCCTTCGAGAAGCGCAAGGGCAGCCAGATCGCCGTGCTGCTCGTGCCCACCACCCAGCCCGAGGTGATCGAACAGTTCGCGCTGCGCGTGGCCGAGCAATGGAAGGTGGGTCGCAAGGGCATCGACGACGGCGCGCTGTTGGTGGTGGCGAAAGACGATCGCGCCTTGCGCATCGAAGTCGGCTACGGTCTCGAAGGCGCGCTCAACGACGCCACGGCCAAGCGCATCATCGATGAGATCGTCGTGCCGAAATTCCGGGATGGCGACTTTGCCGGTGGTGTCGAGGCCGGTGTCGACCGCATCCTGTCGGTCATCGATGGCGAGCCATTGCCGGCGCCGGTGGCGAAGAAGTCGGTCGGCAACCTCGGTGGCAACCTCGAATCGTTGTTCATCGTCGGTTTCATTCTCGTGGTCGTGGTCGGTGGCGTGCTGCGTCGCATCGTCGGCAAGGTGCCTGCCGCGACGCTGGTCGGCGGGGCGGCCGGGGTGATCGCCTGGTTGATCGTGGGCGCCATGTTTGCCGGACTCGCCGTTGCGGTCATCGCCTTCGTGTTCACCCTCGCCAGCGGCAGCATGCCGGTCGGCGGCAGGCGCGGGGGGGTCGGCGGGTTTCCCGGCGGTGGTGGTGGCTGGGGCGGCGGTGGTGGTGGCTTCGGTGGTGGTGGTGCGTCGGGGCGCTGGTGACATGGACATCGGCCGCCTCGTGCGTCATCTGTTCGCGGGTCCCGCCAGTATCAGGCGGGTGTTGCCCGCCACCAGCCTCGCGCGCATCGAGCAGTCGATCGCCGGGTCCGAACGAATGCACCGGGGCCAGATCCGCTTCGCGGTCGAGGCGGGTCTCGACTTCGTGGCGGTCAGCGCCGGTGTGACCGCGCGCGAGCGCGCCATCGACATGTTCTCGCGCCTGCGGGTCTGGGATACCGCGCACAACAACGGTGTCCTGGTGTATCTGCTGCTCGCCGATCGCGATGTCGAGATCGTTGCCGATCGCGGGATACACGCCCGCTGCGGCGACGCTGTATGGGAAGCCATCTGCCGCGACATGGAACAGCAGTTTCGCGCCGGTCGATTCGAGGAGGGTGTGGTGGCGGGCATCGAGGCGCTCGGCGCCCGGCTCGCGCTGCATTTTCCCGGTGACGGTGAAACTGCGAACGAACTGCCCGACTCGCCAGTCGTCCTGTAACCACTCGATGCAGCGCCCACAGGGTGCCAGCGGCCTGAGGCCGCTGTCGTTCGGCAGGCACAGACAGTCCGCAGGGACTGTCCGTGTCCGGCCTCACCCCCGAGGACGGGGTGCCCCTGGGGGAAGGCGGAGCGCAGCGATGCTGATCGGAGGGACGACCTGAAGCGAAGGGACCCCGCCCACAGGGCCCCCCGAGGACGGGGCGCCCCCTGGAGGGGGAAGGCGGAGCGCAGCGCAGCTGAACGGAGGGACGACCTGAAGCGAAGGGACCCCGCCCACAGGGTCCCCCGAGGACGGGGTGCCCCCTGGAGGGGGAAGGCGGAGCGCAGCGAAGCCTGGGGGTGGACGTCACCTGTTAGCCGGTAGCGCCAGGGTCGTCCTGCGAGTGGCTGTGGCGTCGCCACAGCACGGTCATCGAGATGATCAGCAGCAAGCCGAACGACACGATGATGGTATTGAGCGAGACGTTCGCCCGGAGCATGAGCGCGTAGACGCCGAGCAATGCCAGGATGCTCAGGTTCTCGTTGAAATTCTGCACCGCGATCGAATGGCCAGCGCCCATGATCAGGTGCCCGCGATGCTGGAGCAGCGCGTTCATCGGCACCACGAAGAAGCCGCCGGCGACACCTATCGCGACCAGCAGCACCAGCGCGGCGCGCCAGTCCGTGATCAGTACCATCGTGAGCACGATCGCTCCCATGAGGATGCCCACCGGGAGCACGTGCACGGCGCGCTCGAGCTTGACGAACCGTGCCGCGAGCACCGAACCGGCGGCGATGCCGACAGCCACGGCCGCGGTCAACTGGGTCGCCTGCTCGACGTCGAACCCGAGCGCCGCGCCGGCCCATAGCAGGACGATCAGCCGCAGCGTGGCGCCGGTGCCCCAGAACAGGGTCGTGACGGCAAGCGACACCTGGCCGAGCGGGTCACGCCACAACTGGATGAAGCTGCGCCAGAAATCGCGCAGCAAGAACAGCGGGTCGCGCAGCGACACCTTGTGGTCCAGAACAACTCGCGGAATGTAGAGATTGATCAGGGCCGCCACCAGGTACAGCAGCAGGATGAGCAGGATCGCGATCTCGGGCGCGGTGTGGAGCAGCGGCACCGAGCCCAGGAAGGCGAAGCTGCCGTACATCCAGCCGGCGAACCCGTCGCCGATCATCACCCCGCCGACGATGGCGCCGAGGATGATCGACAGCACGGTGAGGCCCTCCATCCAGCCGTTCGCGAGCACCAGCTTGGCCGGGGGCAGGTACTCGGTGAGGATGCCGTACTTGGCCGGCGAGTACATCGCCGCGCCGAAGCCCACCAAGCCGTAGGCGTACAGCGGATGCATCCCCGCCAGCATGGTGATGCAGCCGCCGATCTTGACCGCGTTGCTGATGAACATCACCCGGCCCTTGGGCAGCGAGTCGGCGAACGGCCCGACGAAGGGGGCAAGCACGATGTACGCGAACACGAAGAACTGCTGCAGGACCGGCGTCTGCCATGCGGGCGCGCTCATGTCGCGCAGCAGGGCGATGGCGGCGAACAGCAGCGCGTTGTCGGCCAGCGCCGAGAAGAACTGGGCCGCGAGGATCGTGTAGAAGCCGCGATTCATCGAACGGGTGACGCTGGGGTGAACACTTTCTCGTGGCGCTGGGTGAACTTTGCGGGCGGTCGGGTTATAGCATGAACCGCCGGCGCCGGACGTGCACCCGGGCATCGTGGCCGGGTTGAGGGCCGCCTTACAATCCGGTTTCCGCTCCCGCACGGGAGCTGCCTTCCTCCGCCCGCCGTGACCCGTCCGACCGTTGCCCGCATCGACCTCGATGCCCTGGTCCACAACCTGGCGGTCGCTCGTCGCCACGCCGGTACCGCGCGGGTGCTCGCGGTCGGCAAGGCCGACGCTTACGGCCACGGACTCGCGCGGGTCTGGCCTGCCTGGAAAGGCGCGGCCGGCATCGCGGTGCTCGAACTCGATGCCGCCGTGCGGCTGCGGGAGCAGGGTTTCGGTGGCCGCGTGGTCCTGCTCGAAGGCTTTTTCGAGGCCGGCGAGCTCGGGGTCATCGATCGCTTCGATCTGATCCCGGTGCTTCACGACCAGCGCCAGATCGCGATGCTGTCCGGCTTCCGGCCGCGACGGCCGTTGCCGGTGCTGCTCAAGTTGAACAGCGGCATGAACCGGCTGGGCTTCCGCCCGGCGGCGTTCCGTGCCGTGCTGGAACAGCTTGCCGCCGATGCACGCATCGGCGAGATCACCCTGATGACCCATTTTGCCGGCGCCGACGACGGTCGCGGCGTCGATGATCAGCTCGCGCTGTTCCAGACGGTGGCGACAGCCGGTCTGCCGGTGTCCATGGCCAATTCGGCGGCACTGCTGCGCCGGCCCGATGCGCGTGGCGATTGGGTGCGTCCCGGCATCATGTTGTTCGGCGCGTCGCCGTTTGCCGACACCAGCGCGGCCGCGCTCGGTCTGTTGCCGGTGATGACCCTGCGATCACGCATCATCGGCGAGCAGATGTTGGCAGCGGGTGAGGCAGTCGGCTACGGCGCAGCGTTCGTGGCCGACCGGCCGATGCGCGTCGGTGTGGTCGCCTGCGGTTACGCCGACGGCTATCCGCGGCATGCCGCCACCGGCACCCCGGTCCTGGTGGATGGAGTGGTCACGCGCACGCTGGGCCGGGTGTCGATGGACATGCTGTGCGTGGATCTCGAACCGGTGGGCGGCGCCGGTGTCGGCAGCGAGGTGGTGCTCTGGGGTCGCGGCCTGCCGGTCGACGATGTCGCCGCCGCCGCCGGCACCATCGGCTACGAACTGCTGTGCGCGCTGGCGCCGCGCGTGCGGGTCGAACTGTCTGGCGGCCAACCCGGTATCGACGACCCGATGCGATAATCCGGCTTCGCTCCCGCACCCAGCCGTCATCGTGGCCAAACCGAAAACCGTCTACGTCTGCACCGAGTGCGGTGGCGAATCGCTCAAGTGGCAGGGCCAGTGCGCGCACTGCGGGCAGTGGAACACGCTGGTCGAGGGGATGGCGGAAAAGTCGCCTGCGCGCTATCAGGGTCTGGCCGAGCCGACGAAGGTCGCGCGGCTCGCGGATATCGACGCCGCCGAAACGCCTCGGCGGTCGACCGGTGTCGGCGAGCTCGACCGGGTGCTCGGCGGCGGTCTGGTGCCAGGCGCGGTCGTGCTGCTGGGCGGCGATCCCGGCATCGGCAAGTCGACCTTGCTGCTGCAGGCGCTGTCGGCGATGTCTGCCAACGCCTCCACCCTGTATGTGAGCGGCGAGGAATCGGCGCAGCAGATTGCCTTGCGCGCCCGGCGGCTTGCCGTCGATGCCGGCAATGTGGCGATGCTGGCCGAGATCCAGCTCGAGCGCGTGATTTCGGTGCTCAACGCCCGCAAACCCGACGTGGCGGTGATCGACTCGATCCAGACCGTGTATTCGGAGGCGCTGCAATCGGCGCCCGGCAGCGTCGCCCAGGTGCGCGAATGCGCGGCCCAGCTCACCCGTCACGCGAAGGCGAGCGGCACCGCGCTGCTGCTGGTGGGGCATGTCACCAAGGAAGGCGCCCTGGCCGGCCCGCGGGTGCTGGAGCACATGGTCGATTGCGTGCTGTACTTCGAAGGCGATACGCACTCGAGCTTCCGGCTGGTGCGCGCCATCAAGAACCGCTTCGGCGCCGTCAACGAACTGGGCGTGTTTGCCATGACCGAGCGCGGCCTGCGCGGCGTGTCGAATCCGTCCGCCTTGTTCCTGTCGCAGCACGGCAGCGACGTGCCCGGCACCTGTGTCATGGTGACGCAGGAAGGCACGCGGCCATTGCTGGTCGAGATCCAGGCGCTGGTCGATACGGCGCATGCGCCGAATCCGCGACGGTTGTCGGTGGGTCTGGAGCAGAACCGGCTCGCCCTGCTGCTGGCGGTGCTGCACCGGCACGCCGGGATCGCCGTGTTCGACCAGGACGTTTTCGTCAATGCGGTCGGTGGCGTCCGCATCGACGAGCCCGCCGCCGATTTGCCGGTGCTGCTGGCGATCGTGTCATCGCTGCGCAACCAGCCGTTGCCCGGCAAGCTGGTGGCCTTCGGCGAGATCGGCCTGGCAGGCGAAATCCGGCCGGTGCAGCGCGGGCAGGAGCGCCTGCGGGAAGCCGCGAAGCTCGGCTTCACCCGAGCCATCGTGCCGCGCGCCAATCTGCCCAAGACACCGATCGACGGCATGGAAACCATCGGCGTCGAACGGGTGGCCGACGCCGTCGCCGCTGCTCGCGAATGAAAGCCTTACCGCTCGAGGAAAAAATCGCCATTCACCCTAACCCTTTGTTTATTCGAGAACGCCTTTCCCGCGCGCGGGATTGGGAATCTG